>JBCCEK010000050.1:0-23178 GCA_039030295.1 Myxococcota bacterium
GGTGCTAAGCCGGGCGTCCCTTGGGGCGGTAGCTCAGCTGGGAGAGCGTCGCACTGGCAGTGCGAAGGTCCGGGGTTCGATCCCCCGTCGCTCCACCCCGAGCCGCGCGCGTTGCGCAACGAACGCAGCCGCGCGGCTTGAAGACTTGGCCGTCACTTCTTGTGGCGCTTGGGCTTGCGCGAAGTTCTCTGCTGGAGCTTCTTGGTCGCGGCCTGCAGCTTCTTCCGGAGGGCGGCGGTCTCTTTGCGGGCGTCCTTGCGGACCTTCTCGAGCTTCTTCTTGAGGGCTGCGATCTCCTTGGCCGCGCGTTCTCGAAACGCCGCCGCCTCCGCGAGGGCACGCTCGGCCGCGCCCGCAGGGGGAGGCTTCGGTGTCGACGCTTTGCGCGGTGCGGACTTTGTTGAAGCGGCCTTGGCCGACTTGCTTGGCGGCTTTCGGGCTGCGGCCTTGGTCGGCTTCTTCGTGGCCGCGCGTTTCTTGGTGGACTTCTTCGTGGTCTTCTTGGTCGCTTTCTTGGCGGCTTTCCTGGTTGCCCGTTTCTTGGTGGTCCTCTTGGTCGCCTTCTTCGTGGCGGTGCGTTTGGGCGCGGACTTCTTGGTCGTCCGCTTCTTGGCGGTCTTCTTCGTCGCCCGCTTTTTCTTCGTCGCTGTTGCCATGCCGCGCCCCTTTCCGTCTCCGGGGGGCTAGTATAGGCATGCGCCGTCGATCGAAACAGAAAACTCCAGGCTAGAGCCCAGAGCTTGGCCCGACCTCGTGTGGCATTCGATGACGCGGACTCTGAAAGTAGTGCATCGGCGAATACTGCGCGAGGTTGCTGGCGCGCGACGTGTAGAGGCAGGCGTACTGTTCGATCTGATTGCCGAAGCTCGACACCTCGGTTCCCGCCTTGAAGCTCGACCCCCAAAAAGGGTGAAAGGCCTCGTCGAGGGAGTTGTTTAGCGAGGTCGCCTCCGCATCGAGGTCCCGGAGTTGCGCGCGCAGGCGGTCGATCGAGCGCCTACGTCGAACTCGTTCAGCCTCCAGCGCCGGCCGGCCGGGAAGGTTGTCTTCGCTTTGGAGCGCTCGCTCGGTCTTCTTGAGGCGCGCTTGGTGCTCTCGGAGCTCGTCCTGAACCGCGGTCCGGTTCTGATCGAGGATGGCGGCCCGTTCGAAGCCCGCGGCATGTTCCTGGAGCGTTCGGAGCTCGTCATCCATCTCCTGAATGATCATGGCGGTTCGCCAGGCAGACTCCTTCTTCGCGCGCAACACGTCTCCGTAGATGTGGTCACCAACGTAGAGGACTTCGTCGCCTGGGACGCCCAGGGTCTTGCGAAGGTCAGCGATGTTGCCGCCCGTGTACATGCGACCACGGCTCGGCCGTTCGGTTTCTTGGCCGGTAGCGACGTCGGTGAAGGGCGTCTTCTGCGTGAAGAAACTCGGTTTCTTGGACGCCGTCATGATGTAGTCGAAGTAGTTTCTCCAGCTCGGGTATTCGCCCAGCGCGTCATCGAGGAGGTACGACATCATCGCCTCCGTGTAGTCCGGCCCAGAATTGGTCAGGACAAAGAGACGCTTCCCGGCACTCCGTAGTTTGTGGAACAGCGTTCCGAGACCGGGATCACGGTCCACGAACTTCGGAAGGTCCGCTTGGACGACGTCCAGAATGGAGCCGTCTTGATGAGAGATGTCCGCGCACTCTCGAACGTCGGCAAAGAGCTTGGCGTAGTCAACCGATGTACCGTGGCGTTCCAAATGCGCGATGACCGCCGCGTACACGGCAACTTCGGAGAGGCCGTACAGCGTGTCGACCCAGTGGTACCGTTCCGTGCCAGGTCGAAGACGGCGGGTGTGGTAGGCGCGGCGGCGCTCCTCTCGGGTCAGCCTGCGAAACCCGTGGTAGGCGGTCTTGACGTATCGGTAGCGGTCCATCTTGAGGACGTTGCCGAGCTTTCGGTCGATCAAGAGCCCGCGCACCGGAAAGTCGGTGCGGTATTCCATCGACAGGAGCGCTTGCGGATAACCCCTCTCGACGAGCTTGCTGATCGTCACCTCGATGCTGAGTCGGTCCATCTCGGCCTGGCGATAGACGGCCAAGGTGTAATCCATGTCGAAGCCGACGATACCGATCTGGTCGAGTCGCAGGCTGCGGTTGCAATAGACGCGACGACTCGCTGGCGGCGGGAACGCGCCTCCTGTTGGGGAGTCGAACTCCGGCGCGGGGAAACGCTCCTGCAAGGGAGCTCAGCCGTTTGCGGGATAGACGCTTACGCGCTTGCCGTTTCGGCCGCGTCGCTCGAAGGTCACGACGCCGTCGACCTTGGCCCAGAGGGTGTAGTCCTTGCCGACGCCGACGTTCTCACCGGGATGAAACGTCTGACCCACCTGTCGAACGAGGATGCTTCCTGCGGGGACGGTTTGACCGCCGAAGACCTTGACACCTCGGTACTGCGGCTTTGAATCGCGACCGTTGCGGGATGAACCCTGACCCTTCTTGTGTGCCATGCGTCGCCTACCCTTCCACGCTCGAGATTCGCAACTCGGTGTACGGCTGACGGTGGCCACGACGCCGTCGGTAGCCTTTGCGGCGCTTCTTCTTGAAGACGATGATCTTCTTCGCCAAGTCCTGGCCCGTGATCTCCGCGACCACCTTGGCGCCGCCCACGTGGGGCTTGCCCACGGCGACCTTCTCGCCGCCGACCATCAAGATGTCGCCGAACTCGACCGTCGAACCGACATCGCCTGGCAGTTTCTCGACGCGAATCGTGTCGCCCTCGGCAACCCGATATTGTTTTCCGCCTGTTTGAATGACCGCGTACATGGTGCTTCCGTCGTTCCCTGGGTGTCAGGGGCCGCGTAGTCTAGGGGCTTCGGGGTTCGTCGCAAGGGAAAACCGGGGGGCGCGAGAGTGGGGATTTGGGTTTTCGCGGTGTGGTTCGTAAGCAGTTGTGGTTATTGGTGTTTTGGGGGGGCGGAGTGACCCCGATCGAGGAGGAGGGCGAGGGCGACTAGGAGGTATTCTAGGAGGTGAAGGGTGGGGGTGGGCTCCCAGATGCCGTCTGCGACCCAGCGGTCGAGGGGGGCGTAGGCGACGAGGGCGGCTGCGCTCCAGACGATCCCGGCAAAGCGGCCTGCGGCGACCTCGAGCGGGAGGAGCCAAGCCAGGTACCAGGGGTGGACCTGCGGGGAGAGAAGCAAGGTGGCCCAGACGATGATCCGCGCGCCCTGCATCGCCGGGGTATGTCGGCGAGACACCAAGAGGCCCACGGTGAACACCAGCGTGATGACGACGATGCGTGCGACGAGCATCGCTTGCTCTTCGCTGAGGGCCTGCCGGGCAAGCCAGTCGACGCCAGCGAAGAGGCTCTCGTTCCCCTGCCAACGCTCGGCGAACTGAACGGCTCCCGAGGTCGCGTCATTGGCCGGTCGATAAACGAGCATCGGCATCAGGAGGGCCACCGAGCCGAGCGCGAAGACGACCAAGGCCCGCGGGGTCCGAAGGAACAGGGGCGCGAGTACGAGTCCCACGACCTTGAGGCCCACTGCCACGAGGGCGGCCACGGCGGCCTGCATGGCGCGATGGCGCCCAATCCCCCAAGCCGCAAGGACGATCGCGAGGCCCACCCAAAGGTCAAAATGGCCATCGAGGGCGGCCGCGCTCAACAAGAGTGGGTTGAGGGCGATCAAGAGCGGCGCTCTGGGATCCGTCGACAGACGAGCCACCGCGACGGTGGAGGCCAAGTGTCCCCCAAGGGCCAAGACCTTGGCCGCCACGACCCCACCTCCGCTGAGCTCGATCAGAAAGAACAACGCTTGCGACAACGGCGGGTAGATGCTCGCCAGAGGTTTGTTGTTGATCGACTCCCAAACGCTGTCTCGGAGGCCAGACACCGCCGAGGCATCCGGCGGGAGGCGGTAGGGGTTGAAGCCGTGACCCCAAAGGCGTCCCTCCCAGACGAATCGATACACATCATCGGAGAGCACGGGCGGAGCGAAGATGAGCGCGGCCCCCATGACCGCAAGCGACCCAAGGGCGATGCGCAGTCCCTGGGCGCGGTCGAGCCACCCGCCGCATGCCCACACGGTCGCGACGTACGGGACGAACGAGACGCCCAGCGCGATCGTCACCGTCGAGGGAGCGGCGCCGCTGCGTGCAGAAAAGACGATGGTCGCGACCAGGAACGTTTGGGCGGCCAGCCCGGCTACGATCGTCGTCCGCCGGAGCCTGCTCGAGCTCATTGGATCACGAAGCGAACGACCCGTGTTCGCTCACCCGGTAACAAGATGAGCCGGTACTGTCCCGCGATGCGCCGCCCGACCGCGACCGATACGGTGACCTCGGTCGGACCACCGCCGCTGATGCACTCGCCCCAGTAGTGCACTTCGACTTCGTAGATCCCAGCGAGGGGTCGCTCGCCCACCCATCGAATGTTCTCGATTCGCGGGTTCGGAAGATCCGGTGCGCAATCCCCCCGACCGACCTGATCGACGCGAGCCCCCGCCGGTGTCGAGGGCCGCTGAAAACTCAGGGTATCGCCGAGCGGGCCGGTCACGTAGAGATCGATGTCCGAGCCGGTATCCCACCCAGCCGTGACCTGAATCAGGCCGGGGCCATACCCGCATTCGTCGTCGATCACACCGTTGCAGTCGTCGTCCAATGCGTTGCAGGTCTCTTCGACTGGGACCGTGCAGTCACGGGGAACCTCTTCGACCCTGGCCCCCGGCACGATCGATACCAGAACGGGTGGCTCGATGGTTTCGAAGACGACCTCGTCGTCGCCAGACTCGTCGGGTGTGGTCCCGACAGGGCCCCCTGCCCCTCGGCTCGCGCAGGCCAGGCAGAGGACGAGTCCCCCGATCACGATCATCCGCGTCATCCGGGGGGCACTATAGCGGAGCTGCGCGTACAATGCCCCGCGATGACCGAGCGATTGGAAGAAGCGGGGGCCTTCGTCGCAGAGCGTGTCGCGACACCTGAGGTGGCGATGGTACTCGGTTCAGGTTTGGGCGCATTCGCGGACACGCTCGGTGACGCCAAGGTCATCCCATACGTCGAGATCCCCCACATGCCGCTCTCCGAGGTCGCGGGACACGCGGGGAACCTAGTGGTGGGGACGTGCCAAGGCAAACCCGTCGCCGCGATGCAGGGCCGGTTTCACCTCTACGAAGGGTACACGGTGAACGAGGTCGTGTTCGGCGTTCGGCTAATGGCAGCGCTCGGCGCCCGGACCTTGATCGTCACCAACGCGGCAGGTGGCATCTCGTCATCACTCGCGCCTGGCGACCTGATGGTGATCTCCGATCAGCTCAACCTGACGGGGTCGAGCCTTGTCGGGGAGAGCGTTGCGGCCGGTCCACGGTTCGTCGACATGACGGAAGCGTTTGATCCGACACTGCGGGGCGTCGCGATCGAAGTCGCCGAAGCGCAAGGGGTATCACTCGCGGAGGGCGTGTACGCCGGGCTGCTAGGCCCGGCCTACGAAACGCCGGCAGAGGTCCGGATGTTGCGGACCCTGGGTGCGGACGCGGTCGGGATGAGCACCGTGCTCGAGGTGATCGCCGCGCGACAGCAGGGGATGCGCGTCCTGGGGATCTCTTGCATCACGAACCTGGCAAGTGGGATCAGCGGCGCTCCCCTGAGCCACGAAGAGGTCACCGAGACCGCGGCGGCCGTGAAACCTCGCTTCGAAGGGTTGCTCAATGGCGTGATGGAGCGCCTCTGATGGATGAAAGGGACTGGCAGAAGCTCCGAGACGCGGCGCTGGGGGCTCGCGAACAGGCATACGCCCCGTACTCTGGCTTTCGGGTGGGCGCCGCGCTCCGGTCAAGCGACGGCCGAGTCTTCGTCGGCTGCAACGTTGAGAATGCGAGCTACGGGGCGGCGATCTGCGCCGAGCGCGGAGCTCTCACCACCGCGATTGCGGCGGGCGCCCGCGATTTTGTCGGCCTGGCCATTGCCACGGAGGCGAATCACCCGACGATGCCATGCGGGATCTGTCGGCAATCGTTGTCCGAGTTCGCCCCCACCCTTCCTGTGCGGAGCTTCACGGTGGCAGGAGCCAAGGCTTCACACGGACTCGATGAACTCCTGCCCCACGCCTTCGACCGAACCCAACTCGACTGATGGCGGCAACTACTCGGCGACCGCACCGATTTGTCGAAGCTTCGCCTGGACATCGGGTCGGTCGATCGCGTCCGGGGTCGAAAGCTCGAGGTACCTCCCGTAGTTGACCACCGCTTCGCGCCGGTCCCGCTGCGCGTAGTAGACGTCCCCACGAAGGCGGTATGCGTCTGCAAGCCATGCCGGTCGTTCTCCGACCGCGTCGCCCAACTCGGCGGCTTTGGCCAACGAGGCGAGCGCCGCATCGCGTTGCCCGACGTCGAGCTGAAGGCGGCCAAGCCGATACCACCAGTAGCCTTCGGCGGGCTCCGCCTCGAGCGCCTTTTCGAAGGCCGCAATCGCCTGGTTCATCTGACCAAGTTGATAGTGGGCCTCGCCGATGGCAGCCCAAGCCTCGGTTCGCGCCGGGTTCAACGCGATCGCTTTCTGAAGATCCGCCAAGGCATCGCGCACCTGGCCCGCACGGATTCGAATCCGGGCACGCAACCAGTAGGCATCGCCGAGCGTCGGATCGAGCTTGAGCGTCGCGTTGAGGTCGCGAAGCGCAGTCGTCCACTCACCCGAATCGAGGGCAGCCCACGCCACATACAAACGATAGACCCCACTCTGAGGTTCGAGCCGCGTCGCCTGCAAGAAATGCTGCCGCGCAGACACGACGTCGCCCCGATCGAGGTCGACCCGGCCAAGGTAGTGCTCGGCCTCGGCAGAGTACGGCTGGTCAACCAGGACGGCCTTGAGAACGGTCTCGGCTTCGTCGAGCTCGCCGGTCATCGCGAGGACCGCGCCAAGCCTCGAGCGGAGCGCGGCATCATCGGGTGTCTTCTCGAGGGCAGCACGATAGCTCGCCACAGCGCCTGCGAGATCGCCGTTCGCCTCCGCGAGCCGACCCTTCTCGAGCGGGAGCCCGGGGTAGCTGGCGTCGAGCTCTTCCACTCGGGCGAGCGCAGCAGCCGCTTCATCGAGGGCGAGCTTGCGCCGGTAGGCCACGGCCAGACCGAATTGCGCCGAGGAGTCCCTCGGCTCCATCTCGAGCGCAGCCTGATACTCCTTGATCGCCTCATCGATCCGGTTGCGGTCGAGCTCCGCCTCGCCGAGCAGGCGTCGGACCTCAGCGGTGATCTCGACGTTCTGCTGGGCTTCGACCAACACGCCCACCGCTTCACCAGGGCGCTTGGTCGCTTTGTAGTGCTGAGCGAGCGCCATGTAACCACGGAAGCCCTTGGGCTCGAGCTTGATGGCATTGCGAAGATGCCGAACCGCTTCTTGGCTGTCGCCCATCGCGTCTGCGATCTTGCCCTGCCAGATTTCGACGTCGGCGTTGACCGGCTCCTCGGTGCGAAGGTCACTCAAGAGATTCTTCGCTTCGCCCGCCTTGTCCATGGCGACGAGCGCCTCCGCTGCCCCGAGCTTGGCTTCGACCAACACCCTTGGCTTGCCGGTCGGGTGAAGCTCTGCACCAGGCGGAACCTCGGCACCGATGACGGTTTGGAAACGAGCAAGCGCGTCTGAGTAACCCCCCTCGAGCAACACCAAGCGAGCGGCGCCGAGAGCGGCCCATGAGTTGCTCGTGTCGAGCTCGACGGCCTTTTCGTACATCTCGCGTGCGGCACCGAGCCGTCCGCGCTGCTCTTCGATTCGTGCGACGAGGGCAAGCGCGGCCGATCGATCGGCGCTTGACACCGACGAAGTCTTGCCGTCCGTCCCAGGCGCCAGGCCGGCCGGCACTTGGACGAGTGCATACGCGGCGTCGGTGTCCCCCTCCGCGACCAGGCCCTCTGCGACGGCAACGCGGGCAGCGGCGTGATCAGGACTGAGCTCTTGGGTGGCCTCGGCGGCGGCCAAGGCCTCGTCCGCGTTCCCCAGGAGGCGGTGACCTCGTGCGAGGCCCCACTGCGCCCTGGCGCTGCCGTCTTTTTGGAGCGCGCGGCCGAATGCCTCGATGGCGCCCTTCCCCTGCTTGTTCGCGAGGGCAAGCTCCCCGGCTACGAGATCGACATAGGCATCGGTGCTGTCGGCCGCCTGGGCGGCAGTGATCTCCGAAGCCGCAAGCGTGGGGTCCCCCTGGCGGAGGGCGTGGGCCGCGAGCGCGACGTGGACGCCCGGCGCGTCGTCTCCTCGGCGTTGAAGGTGCAGGCGCAGCTCACTCGCGCGCTGGGCGCTCTGCGCATCGTGGCCGTAGCGGAGCTGGAAGTAAGACTCGTGCAGTAGGTTTCGCGCGACCAGCGCACGGTTGAGACGCGCGTCCGCGAGCGCACCCTCGAGCTGTGACAGAGCCGACGATGTCGCGGAATAGGTATCGATCCCCGACGTGGCCTCGGCGTTCTGGATCGCTTGGGTGACCTCGACCACATCGCCGGAGGCCGGAAGGAAAGGCTCGACCAGATGCACACCGAAGAGCCCGTACTCGGTGTTCCCGAGGTACAGGCCGCCGCCGACGATGACGGCGACGCCTGCGGCAGCCGCCAGCACTTTCATCAGCCACGGGGGTCGCTTTCGGCTGAGACGCGCCCGAATGTCGACCTTGCGTTTACGTTTGGCAGGTGCCGCGGCTGGGCCCGCCTCGCCACCGGGGTGCGGCATGCGCTGGACGTCGTCCTCGGAGTCCGCCTCGAGCGACGGAAGCTCGGAGAACTCGAGGTCGTCCGATTCAGGCAGGTCGAGTTCAGCAGAATCACGGCTGACACGCTCGCCGCCGAGCGATGACCCGGGCGGCGACGCCGGTGGTGCAGGGGGTCCCGGGGAAGCAGGCTCACCCGGCAGGTTGGGAGCCGCTGGGGCCTGTCCGAGGACGGGCGGTGCGGGCGGCGCGGGGCGATGAACGCCCGGGTCTACTTCCATGTCGAGCATGAGGTCGTCGCCGTCCGGCAAATCGAGCTCGACGGGACCGCCGCCGTGAACCCGGTCGGGCCCGTCGATCGGAGGATCCGAGAAATCATCCCTTGGTGCGGGAAGATCCGACTGCCCGACGGCGGTGGGCAGCGCGGAGTCGAGAGACATGGGTGCAGGCAGCTCCGCGTCGGTAAGCGCCATGGGTAGATCGATCTCGTCCGAGAAGAGATCCCCCTTGAGCGCGGGCAAATCAGAGCCGCCCCGTGCCGTTGACGAGGACATCGGGGCCGGAAGATCGATCCCGCCCCCAGCGGCCGCGTCCATGGGCGCTGGCAGATCGACAGAAGGATCCATGGGCGCCGGCAAGTCCATGTCGGCGAACGGGTCGAAACCGCTTGGCCGAGCATCGTCCGGCTCCTTGGGCGCGGGGAGGTCGACGGCCGTGGGAAGCTCGCCAAACGGATCGAGGTCGAGTGAGCCAGTCCCGGCCTTGGGCGCCGGCAAGTCTGCGATCGGCCCGGGACTCATCGGCGCCGGCAAGTCGATCTCGCCGAGATCGTCGATCGGATCGGCGGTCTTTGGCGACGACGCAGGCTCTTGCGAAACCTTCGGTGTGGGCGGCGGAAGGCCCGGACCCAGCCCAACCTGGGTCATCTTCCGCTTCTTCGGTTGTGGTGGTGGTGCGCTTGCCGCTTGTGTGGTGCCGTCAGCCTTGACGACGAAGCTATGGCCGCACTTTGGACAGCGCATCTTGAGTCCGTCGACAGGCAGACGGCGCTCGTCGACATCGTAAGACGCCTGGCATGACGGGCATTGAACCTGAATCATGACGCTTCGATCTTCCCCCGGGAATCAAGAGTAACACGCCTGATGCATGACTCATAAACCCTCGTAGTGCGATTCCGACGCCAGCGGAACCGAGGACGCCGTGAAAGTGTTTGTCCTACCTTGACGCCTTGGGAGCTCGAAGACTACCTTCGCGGCAACGTGAAACGGACTGTTCAGATCGAGATCGCCGGCGCCCGCTATCGAATGTCATCGGACGCGGACGAAACCTATCTGCAGAAACTCGCCGACATCGTGAACCAACGCGTGGCGGCCTTGGGCCCGAAGGCGGCGAGAGCGGCGACGCCGGCACAGTTGTTGGCCGTCGTTGCGCTGAGCCTCGCCGAGGACCTCGAAGTGTCCGAGCGGCGCCGCGCGAGCCTCGAAGATAAGACGCGTCAGGTGGTCGGCGCCGCCATCCGGCGAATCGACGAACGCCTCCAGACCGACGCCGAACTCGCCCAGCAGATCGACCAACCGTGAGGCAGCCGCCGGAGCGCGGCGCCGACGAGCGGATCCGAGTCGAGGTGAAACGGGAGCTTCGCAAGAGGATGCGAGCGGTTCGTGGGGCACTCCCGATGAGTGCTTGTGAAGCGCGTTCCGCCAACATCGCCGAACGAGTGTCCGGGCTTCCAGAGTTCGACGCTGCGTCCACAGTGCTGGCCTTCGCGTCGGTTCGACGCGAAGTACGAACCGAGGGCATTCTGGCAGCCGCCTGGCAAGCCTCGAAACGCGTCGCTCTTCCGCGTGTCGTCGGCGAGCACCTCACCTTGACGCTCGTCGATGCTGACACGCCGCTCGACGAAGGCGCGTTCGGTGTTCCGGAGCCCGCCCCGAGCCTCCCTGAAGCAGCACCGGAGACGATCGATTTCGCGCTCGTGCCTGCACTCGCAGTGGACCCGGAGGGACACCGGATCGGGTACGGTGGCGGGTACTACGACCGACTCTTGCCAACCCTCACGCGGGCATTCACATGCGCGGTCGCGTTCGACTTTCAGTTGATCGGCGAGGTGCCTCGACTCCCGGGCGACGTCTCGGTCGACGCGGTGGTGACCGATGCACGCGTCATCGAGATCGGCTGAGACGAGGGGCGCGTCACATGGAGTCGATGGTATAGGATCGCGGTGGTCGCAGAGACGGCACAACGAAAGCTCGACAACCTCCCACCATCGCCAGGCGTCTACGTGTTCCACGGTGACGACGGGAAGGTGTTGTACGTCGGCAAGGCGAGAAGTCTGCGGAGCCGAGTGCGGAGCTACTTCCAGCCCGGTTCGAGCGACGTGCGGGCCTTCGTAAGTCGACTCGAACGCGAGCTGGTCGATATCGAGACGTTCGTGACCCAGACCGACAAGGAGGCGGCGCTACTCGAGAACCAGCTGATCAAGTCTCACCAGCCGAAATACAACGTCAAACTGCGGGACGACAAAGAGTATCTATCGCTTCGGCTCGACCCGAAGCGCGCGTGGCCGCGACTCGAGGTTGTGCGTCGACCGAAACCCGATGGGGCTCAGTACTTTGGCCCCTACCACTCCGCAACGGCCGCGCGGCAGACGCTGCGACTCGTCAATCGCTACTTCCAACTCCGGACTTGCACAGACACCGAGTTCCGATTGAGAACGCGTCCCTGCCTTCAGTACCAAATCAAGCGCTGCCCGGGCCCTTGCGTTCTCGATGTCGACCCCGAGGAGTATCAGGCGCAAGTGGCCAATGTCGCCCGGTTCCTGGACGGCCGGCACGACGAGCTCGTCGTCGACCTCGGGCAGCGTATGGGCGACGCTTCGCGCGAGCTCGAGTATGAACGCGCCGCCGTCTACCGAGATCAGCTCCGCGCTGTTGAGCGCGCCCAGCAGGAGCAACGGGTCGCTGGGGTTCAAAAGGCTGACCAAGATGTCCTCGGGTTTCACCGACAAGGCGACCAGGCCGAGATCGCGGTCCTGAGTATGCGGGGCGGCCGATTGTTCGGCGTGCAGACGTTCGCCCTCCGGCGCGTGGCGGTTCCCAACGACGAGATGATCAGCGGGTTCCTGCGTCAGCACTATGAAGATCGCCCCTCGCTTCCCGATGAAATTCTGGTCCCCGTCGCCGTGGAAATGAGCGAGGCGCTCGAGGCCCTCCTCAACGAAGACCGCAAGCGCCGCTCGGTCATTTCGACCCCGAAACGAGGTGCCAAGGTCAAGCTGTTGGCCTTGGCCCGTGAGAACGCCGCTCATGCGTTCGAAGAAAAAGAACGCGCGCGCGAAGATATCGAAGGGCGACTCGCCGGGATTCAACAACAGCTTCGGCTCGCGGCAATCCCGCGCCGAATCGAATGCGTCGACATCTCCCACACGGGCGGCGACGAGACCGTGGCGGTGTTCGCCGCACTCGACGAAGGGGCGCCGGCCAAGGACCGCTACCGGAGCTTCCGTGTGAAGCAGGTGCATGGCGGGGACGACTACGGAGCCATGTACGAGGTGCTCGTTCGCCGCCTGCGCCGCGGAAAGAACCTCGAAGAAGGCTGGACGCTGCCCGACTTGCTGGTCGTCGACGGCGGCAAGGGTCAGCTCGGCGTCCTCGAGCGAGCCCGCGAAGACGTCGGGGTGCCAGGGCTGGAACTAGCGTCGGTCGCCAAAGCGCGTGTGACCGCCAGCGGACAAGAAGAGGGGGATCGCGTGTTTCGTCCTGGCCAGAAGAACGCAATCGCGGTCCGAGGAAGCTCGGCGCTCTCGATCTTGCTGCTCGCACGAGACGAGGCTCATCGCGCCTCCAACGAGTTTCGCAAGAAGGTCGGGAAGAAACGGCGACTCCGCAGCGAGCTCGACGAAGTTCGGGGCGTGGGCCCAAAGACCCGCGGGAAGCTGCTCCGAAATCTCGGCTCGCTGCGCGACGTACTCTCAGCGACCGAGGACGAACTGGTCAACGCGGGGGCGACCCGCAAGCAGGCACAAGCGATCAAGTCGAGCCTCGGACAGGCTCCGCCAAACGGAGACACTCAGTCGGCTGAAGACGCCGCCATCGATAACGCCTTTCAACCCAACTGAAACGCGGCCGGTGGCGGGCTCACTCGGTGTCATCGCCCTCGTAGATGCATCCCGCGGTGCATGTTTCACCGACGACGATCTTCGAGAGCTGAGGAAGCGAGGGCTTGAGCCGAACCCAGATCCACTTGGCGATGTTCTCGCTCGTAGGATTCT
Source organism: Myxococcota bacterium (assembly GCA_039030295.1). Taxonomy (GTDB): domain Bacteria; phylum Myxococcota_A; class Polyangia; order Polyangiales; family Houyiibacteriaceae; genus SG8-38. The sequence goes on from JBCCEK010000050.1 coordinate 12,925, forward strand.
CGAGGCCTTCGATCTCGTTGAGATACCGGTGGTCCAACTGGCGCCAGATCGGATCGAACGCGGCGCTCACGTCGGCGAAGTCGAGCACCCATGCAAGCTCCGGGTCCAACGGACCCGACACGTGAACGTGCACATAGTAAGAGTGTCCGTGCAGACGTTTGCACTTGTGTCCGTCCGGGACGTTCGGAAGCATGTGCGCCGCTTCGAACGTGAACTTCTTCCAGATCTCCATCGGTCGGCCGACCATTACAGAGCCCCGAAGGCGGCGCCACCCCCGCTCGACCGAGCCCGCCACGGGCAGCCGTGGCCGGAATTGGAGGAACGGCAGCGCTGTTTCAGGGGTGAGCAACGCGGCGAGCGGGTTCGAAGACGAGTCGCAGCCATTCGGTTTGAGGTGAACGCGGTCTATCTATACGGCTGCGGGGAGCGAAACCGAGAATGCGGCGCCGCCCGAGCCGAGGTTCTCGGCACGAATCGACCCGCCGAGGCGATCCACGATCGTATGGCAGACCGCAAGGCCGAGGCCCGTGCCCTGCCCCGCGGGTTTGGTGGTGACGAAGGGGTCGAACACCTGACCGAGAATCGAATCATCGATTCCCGGGCCGTCGTCGGACACGACGAGTTGGACTCGGTCGTCATCGACCGTTGCACGCACCGTAACCCTGCCCGGACCGGAAAGCGCGTCGGCGGCGTTGAAAAGGAGATTAAGCAACAGTTGACGAAGTCGCTCGTGGTCACCCCGGACTCGCGGGAGCGAGGAGTCGACGTCCAATGTGAGCTCGATATCTCGAAAACGACTCTGCCGATCGATGAGTTTCACTGTGTCCTGTACGACTTGCGATAGATCGGCCGACGCTTCGACGCGGGCGTCCTGTTCCGGCTCGTGCCTTGAGAAATCGAGTAGGTCTCGGATCGTGTGATGAATGCGCTCTGTCTCCCGCTCGATCCGAACGAGGAACTCCTTCTCCTCGCTCCGCTCGAGGTCACCGGATCGGACGAGGTCGAGCATGCCGCGAATCGCAGCAAGGGGGTTCCCAATCTCGTGTGCCACCCCCGCCGACAAACGCCCCACGGCGGCAAGGCGCGCGCTTCTCACCAGTTGCTCTTGAGTCGACGTCAGCTCCACCGTCGTTCGCTCGAGCTCCTCGAGCCGTTCCTGGAGCGAAGCGCGGTCCGCCCGGATCTGAGAGGCCATCCCGTTGAACGCACTTGCCAGACGCGCGACCTCGGCGGCCCCTCGAACCGGAACTTGGGTGCGCATGTTCCCGGAAGCCATCCGCTCCGATGCCCTGCGAAGCCCGTCGATCGGCCGCACGATGAAGTACGTCAGGAGCACGTAAGACAGAAGAAGGACCACCAGCGCGGTGAGCCCCAGGTAGAATACGAAGAGACTCCTGCGGGCGGCGTCCCCCTGTGGGGAGGGTGGCGCCCAGACCCGAACTTCCGAATCGTCAACGGTCCGCGCAGTCCCGTTGGCGGTGCCATCGGTGCGGCCCCACCGACTCACGCCTCGCGCCGTGTGCACCTCGATCCCGTCCGCCACCCCCTCGTCGACGAGGTTCTGGAGGTTCATGGCGGCAAGACCTTCGGGGGCCGCAGCTGTTGCAATCGCCTCCGCAAGGCCGCTGGCCATCACGCGTTGCTCCTCGAGGCGCTCGCCTTCGTCGAGCCGCGCGGTGACAACGCTCAAAAGGACGAACGCCGCACCGAACGCAACGATCAACGCAAACATCAGCTGACTTCGGAGACCAAGGCCGAAGGGACGGTCCATGAGGGACAGTCTACCGCTTCTAGTTCTTGACCCGCCACGCTGACCAGGGCATGGGGGAATCATGATGCGGGGCGCCCGTCTCGGGGTGATCGCCGGTTCGGTCCTAGTCCTTTCGACGATGGCCCTGACGGCAAAGGCGGATCGCGATGGAGACGGCCTTTACGGCCGCTGGGATCGTGGGATGACCTTGTCGATCGGGGCCGGGCCAGGAGTGACGTGGCGATCCGGCAATACCGGGGTATCGGTCGTCGGCGAGGCGAGGCTTCTAGTGGCCGATGTGGCGGGACTGGCACTTGCCGGACGCTGGGGTCCCGACTCCGGCCAATATCTCTTTGTCGGCGTTGATGTCCGTCCACTCTTCCCAGCGCTGTTCTTCCTGTACAAGCAAACCTGGAACCCGTTTGCGGACCTCGTGCTGCAGTCGATCTACCTTGAACTCGGCGCCGCCTTCCTCCTCGATGGTAACGAGAGTGCAGGCCTCGGGGTCGGGTTCGGTCTCGCGCTCCCAGTGTACCGACCGAAGAAAACGCTGCGTGGCCTTTGGTTTCGAATTGGCGCTCGTCACGTCAACATCAAACCGGCAGACCGGAACTCGCCGCCGGGCGTCGACCGTAGCGAATGGACGTTGTTTCTCACTTTCGTCGTCCGCATCGGGCTCAAGGTCAACGTCGCCGGCTGGGAACCGCAGCGATATCGAACTCGTTAGTTGGCGACGCGCCTGATACTCGCTACAACGCCCTTGTGAGACGCACGAAGATCGTCTGCACGCTAGGGCCGGCGAGCGCGACCAAAGAGCAGATCGCGGCACTCGTCGCGGCCGGCATGAATTGTGCGCGTCTCAATTTCTCGCACGGCGATCACGCCACGCACCTCGGCGTGGCGAAGCTCGTGCGGGAGGCGTCTGCGGAGGCCCGACGGCCGATGGCCATCCTCGCCGACCTTCAGGGCCCAAAGATGCGCCTGGGTCGGTTCGCGAACGGCCCGATCGAGGTGGCCACTGGCGACCACTTCGCACTGACCACGGAAGATGTCGAAGGTGATCAGAACCGTGTGTCGGTTACCTATCAGTCGTTGGCGTCAGACGTGCGACCGGGGGACGCGATTGCAATCGACGACGGGCTTATCAAGCTTCGCGTCGAGTCCGTAGAAGGGCAGACCGTGCACACGATCGTCGAGGATGGTGGGCCGCTTTCAAACCACAAAGGCTTGAACCTTCCAGGCGTGCCCGTGAGCGCGCCGGCCCTGGGCGACAAAGACAAAGCCGATCTCGCCTTTGCCATCTCGGAACTCGGTGCCGACTACATCGCACTCTCGTTCGTGCGTTCGGCCGAGGACGTTCGTGAAGCCAAAGCGCTTGCGGGCAAGGTGCCCGTCATCGCCAAGATCGAGCGCCCAGAAGCGCTTGGGGTGCTGACCGAGATCGTCACCGCAGCGGACGGAATCATGGTGGCGCGCGGCGACCTTGGCGTTGAACTCGGTGCTGAGCGTGTCCCGTTGGTGCAGAAGCGCATCATTCGCGAGGCCAACCTGCGTGGGAAGCTCGTGATCACGGCGACTCAGATGCTGGATTCAATGATCCGGAACCCGAGACCTACCCGCGCTGAAGCCGCAGACGTGGCAAACGCCGTGATGGACGGGAGCGACGCGTTGATGCTCAGTGGGGAGACGGCCGCAGGTCGCTACCCAGTGGCTGCGCTCAAGATGATGGGCGCCATCATCCAGGACGTGGAGAGCGACTACGTCGAAGACTTCTCGCGCGAGTTCCAAGACCTACGCGACGACGGCGAAGAAGAGTGGCCATTCGCCAACGGCGCCGCGCGTGCAGCCGCCCTTCTGACGACCAATTTGCCGCTGAAGGCCGTCGTGGTCTTTACCCAAGACGGAAGGTCGGCGAGGCTCTTGTCCGAACATCGCCCGCGGGCACCTATCGTGGCGATCACGAGCAAAGTGGCCGTCGCCAGACGGCTTTCCCTCGAGTGGGGCGTGGTTCCTCGGGTGGAAGTTCCTCCAGAGTCGCTCGACGAAACACTCCGGATCGCGACCTCCCTTCTCGTTCGCGAAAAGTTGTGCGCCCCAGGGCAACCCTTCGCGATGGTGTTGGGCTGGCCGACGTCTGGTCGAACCAACACCGTCAAGCTCCACCGCCTCTAGCTCGAAGCCCTAGCTTGCATTAGATCGCGCTCATGGAGGAGATACCCCGTCAGATCGGTCGCTACCGCATCGAGCGTCTGCTCGGATCGGGCTCGATGGGTTTTGTCTACCTCGCGCACGACGACGACCTCGACCGCAAGGTCGCCCTCAAGACGCTTCGCGACGTGGACCTCGACGAAGAGACACGGGCGATGTTCATCGGCCGTTTCAAGAACGAGGCGCGGGCCGCTGCAAGGCTACAACACCCTAATATCGTTCAGATTTTTGACGTGGGCGATGATCCCCAGCACGGCCCCTACCTCGTTTTCGAGTATGTCCCAGGAACGACGCTCAAGGACCAGATCCGAAAGAAGGGACCGCTTGCCCCCGACCGCCTCCTCACCGTCGCCCAGCAGATCGCCGATGCGCTGTCGACCGCGCATGTCGCCGGCGTGATCCATCGGGACCTCAAACCCGAAAACCTCCTCGTCACGAACAACGGCCAAGTGAAGCTCGCCGACTTTGGCATCGCTCGAGTGCCCAATGCGGACCTCACCAAAGAGGGGCAGTTTCTCGGGACGCCCTGCTACTCCGCACCCGAGACGCTGCGCAAAGGCGAGTACAACGAGAAGTCTGACCTCTTCTCGTTCGGCGCCGTGATCTACGAAGCCGCCTGCGGCGAGCGGGCGTTTCCGGGTTCGGAGGCAATGCTCGTTGCCAACCAGGTGATGCTTCACGATCCGGTGAAACCAAGCGAAGCCAACCGCGGCGCTTCCCTATCCTCGGAAGTCGACGAGGTGATCATGCAATCGCTGTCGAAAGACCCGGGCGAGAGGTTTCCAAGCGCTCGTGCACTCGTCGCGGCATTGCGGGATGCGTTCGTTGGAAAGCGACCCGCAAGATCGGTCAAGCGGAGGCGTCGTTGGGCCGCGGTTTCACTCGTGGCAGCAGCTGCCGTCGCAACCTGGGTCCTCGTATTGCCCGAAGAGCGAAAGGTAGACGAAGAGGCCCAAGCCCAAGTCGGTGTACAAGACGAAACTGCATCGAACACCGAGGAAACGACAGACGCCTCGGAAGGCGGCGACGAGTCGGACACCAAGTTGGCGGTCGATACCCCAGACGAGCCGTCCGAGGTGAACGAGCTCTCACCGCATGAACTCGAAGAAGCGGCTAAAGATGAACTCGCGCGGGCGAGGCAAGCCATCGCCGAGGGAGACGTCGTGAGCGCCAAGGCGGCGCTCGACTTGGCCGGGAAGTACGACCCCAACAACCCCGACATCGAAACGCTCCGCTCCGAAGTCGATGCCGCGACGCCCTAGACCGCTCTCACCTGAGAGTGAGCGAGCGAGACGCAGGACTCGGAGTCGCTCGTAAGGCGGGAACCCGCAGGAATAGCAACGCCATTTCAAGCGGTGAGCAACGCCGCGAGCGGCTTCGAGGACAAGTCGCAGCCGATCAGTCTCAGGTGAGAGCGGTCTAGGGCCGAGGGCACGGTACTATTCGTCGGCCTTGGTTCGCACCGGTCTCCACATGCAGGTCTGCCCGCCCCCGGCTGCTGGGTTGCACTCATTCATGTAAGTCAACGCGCGCCCGCAACCGCTGACCCGCTTCTGCATGGGTTTGTCTTCAACGATCTCGAGGCTCGCCTCATCGCAGCCGAGGTCCACGGTTGCGGCGCTCATGACTTGCTGGGTTGCCGCGCTAGGCCGACCGCACGCCATGGCGGTGGCCGCCGAAAGGCAGAGCGCCGTGACGAAAACGACTCGCTTCAACATGCGTGATTGACCCCGTCACGGTTATATCTGGATGCCTAACTTGCGCAAATCGTTTTCAGCTTGCTCAGCCCAGCCACGATTGGCCTTCGGGCTCGCCGGACTCGGATGAAGAACGGTGCCGATCGGCAAGCCAAGGTGCCCAAGCGCAGCAAGCGCTCGCTTGGTCGCCCAAACACCGATTCCCACCACCTGCTTGGGTGCAAGGACTTCGATCGCATCGGCGAGCGCCCGATCGCAGGGTCGCATGAGGGCGTCCCGCTCGGCGGGCGGCAGCTTGTCCGGAGTTCGATTGCGTCCCGACTCCTCGACGAACACGAGAGGGCAGTAGTTCACGACGAAGAAACGCGAAAAGAAGCGCTCGGGTGTTTTGAAACGGGACCGGGCCCAACCCCACACGCGCGAACCACTCACTTCGGAACGGGGGCATTGAAAGCCAAGGACGGGTCGCTTGGGGTGTTGGTTCTTGGGCACACGGACTCGGGCCTCGATCCCCATCCAGTCGCGAACGAAGCCGACGTCTCCGAAAGGAACCCCGGTCTGCGCCATACCGAACGGTCCCGGGTTCATCCCGACGAAGACGACCTCTTTGTCGCCCTGCCCGAAACGGTCGAGGAACAGCTCGTGCGGCTCCCGCGCGTACTGAAGAGGATTGTAGACGTAAGCGACCGGATCGGCGAAATCGATTCTGCCGACAGCTCGGCCGAGTTTTCGCGAGATCCGAACGAGATCGGACATGCCGTCAGCAGAGATAACGCTCGCCGCCATCGCACAAGATCGTGACGACACGTTGGCCCGGCGACATCTCGCGCGCGACTTCGGTAGCCGCGTGGACGTTGGCGCCGGCGGACGGGCCGAGCAAGATTCCCTCCTCTCGGGCAAGCCGACGGGTCATCCGTTCGGCGGCGAGGTCGGTGACCGTAACCACTTCGTCCACCAGAGACGTATCGAGGACCTCCGGCACGAAGCCCGCACCGAGCCCCTGAATTCCATGAAGCCCTGGCTTCCCGCCGGACAGGACGGCGCTCGCACGGGGTTCCACGGCGATCACGCGAGCTTCCGGGTTGCGCTTCTTGAGCACCCGACCCACGCCCGTGAGCGTCCCGCCGGTGCCGACGCCCGCCACGAAGGCGTCTACCTGCCCCCCTGTGGCCTCCCAGATCTCCTCGGCCGTGGTCCTCTCGTGAACCGCAGGGTTGGCGGGGTTTTCGAACTGGCCGCACATCATCGAGCCAGGCGTCGTCTCGAGAAGGTGCTCGGCTCGCTCGACGGCGCCTGCCATGCCGTCGTCCGCACCCGTGAGGATCACCTCGGCGCCGTATGATTTGAGAATGTGACGCCGCGCCGCACTCATGTCCTCCGGCATGACGATCACACACCGATAGCCACGAATCGCGCAGATCATGGCGAGACTGATCCCCGTATTGCCACTGGTCGCCTCAACGATCGTTGCGCCGGGCCCGAGTCGCCCATCCGCCTCGGCCGCGAGCACCATCGAAAGAGCCGGGCGATCTTTGACGGAACCGCCGATGTTGTGAGACTCGAGCTTGCCGCAGACCTCGGCGCCTCCTTCAGCTGGGATGTTCTTGAGGCGCACGAGCGGAGTACGTCCGATCAACTCGAGGGCGCCGTCGTAGATTTGGTCGGTCATCTAACGGCTAGCATACCAGGGAGCGATGAGAAGTCATCAGCCACGAGGTGCTCCTCGCTCGGCGCGCGCGCCTATTCGCCGGAAGATGGGCCGCGAGGCTCGTGCTGGTCGTAGGCCTTGACGATCTCTTGGACGAGCGGATGCCGAACCACGTCTGCATGTGAGAAGTAGACGAAGTCGATTCCGACGATCCCGCGGAGAACCCGCTCGGCGTGACGCAAACCGCTACGCGAGCCGCCTGGGAGATCGATCTGGGTGACGTCACCGGTGATGACAGCCCGCGCATCGAAACCCAGCCGTGTCAGGAACATCTTCATTTGTTCGGGGGACGTGTTCTGGGCCTCGTCGAGGATCACGAAGCAGTTGTTGAGTGTCCGCCCCCGCATGAACGCAAGGGGCGCAACTTCGATCGTACCGCGTTCGACGAGCGCGTTGATGCGGCCTGGCTCCATCATGTCGTGCAGCGCGTCGTGCAACGGTCGGAGGTAGGGGTTGATCTTTTCGGCGAGGTCCCCGGGAAGGAACCCGAGGCGCTCACCCGCCTCGACCGCGGGCCGGGTGAGGATGATCCGCTTGACCTGGCGTTCCTGGAGTGCCCGGACGGCCATCGCCATGGCTAGATAGGTCTTTCCGGTCCCGGCGGGGCCGATCCCGAACACGATGTCGTGGGTGCGTATGGCTTGTATGTAGTTCTGCTGCGCCACACCCTTCGGCGATACCGCGCGCCGCGTCGACGTCGTGAGCACCACGTCGTCGAGGAGCGCGCGCAGCCGCAACTGCGGATTGGCCTTGAGCGTCCGTACCGCGCGCGCCATCTCTACTTGGGTCAAATCGCGCTGCCCAAGGGCGTCGATCAGCTCGTGCAGAACACGCTCCACCATCTCGACATCTCTGTTCTTGCCGTGAATGTGGATGGTCGAACCGCGTAGGCCCATGGCGACTCCGAGCTCGCTCTCGAGCGCTCGAAGATTGCTTCCTTGAGGGCCGGTCAGCTTCAAGAGCAGACCCGGATCGGCGACTTCTATGTCGGCGGCTACGTCGGCCTCACTGGGGCCGGGGCTCGCGGTGTCTCGCATCAATGACTCGATTCTACACTGGGAAGACGCCGGAGGCGAGCGAGCCCGTCAGCGCCAAACCAACGACCCTGGCCCCCGCTCGAGTGCGGCCTCAAGACGCTCGTGTGCCGCCAGGACCAGCGCACGGGTGGTGTCCCCGTCGAGTGGGTACGAGGCGAGCCCGACGGCGACATCGAGGAAGGCCAACTCCTCGGGTTCGCGTTCGCGCTGTGCCGCGAGCTCCTCGACAAGACGGCGAGCGACTTCGACGACCGCCCTGGCGCTCGAGCCGTCGAGACCGACGACGAACGTGTCGTCGTCCCATCGGCCGCGGACGTCCTCGCGCCGGAAGCGCCCAGAGATGAGTCGCCCGAGATGGGTCCGAAGCCGACGTCCGCGGACGTGGTCAAGGCCGTCGAGCCCCACGGTCCGAACGAGGGCTATCGAGTACGTGCGACCTTGCCGTTGCGCGGACGAAAGCCCGCTCTCCAAAGAGGACACGGCTGCCGAGCGCATCATCAGCCCGGTTTGGCTGCACCGTAGCTGCTGACGGCGCATTCGCGCGATCCGTTCAGCATGGCGATGGAGCTCGACGAGCCACCCCCCGTCGCGGTCGAGGCCTTCCGAAATCATGCGGTCGTTGGCCAGAGGAGAGTCGTCGAAGCAAAGGAGGACGCTATCTTCGTCCCAGGTCGACATCTGGATGATGGCCGGAACCTGAGGCCCGCTGACCGTCGAACCGATCAAGATCAGATCGGGGCACTGAACGTCGAGCTCGCGAAGCAGCTCGTCGAGGCTGTAGTAGAGGAAGCACGCGATACCTGCTTCCTCGATCTGCCGTGCCGCGTCTGCATCCCGCAGAACGGCCACCTTGGGCTGCGGAGTGGTCGCGCGCTCGACGGCGGTGTGGACGGCGTGATGCAACCGAACGAGCTCAATCGGGTGCGGCAGAAAGATATCGATCCCAAGTTGAGCCCCGAGCGCGCGCGTGTGCGGATCGTCATCGACCGAAAGCAAGATCACGGGCGTGTCGGTGCAGCCGTGCAGACCCCGGAACATCCGGAGGAACCGAGGGAGAGCGTCTCGGTCCTCGAGAGGCCAACCCACGAGAACGGCCGTAGGAGGGTTACGCCCCGCAATCTTGAGAGCTTCCTCGACCGTCCCGACGGGCCTGAGGTGTATCAAGACCTCATCGAACGCGGAACGGAGGTAGGCAATCATGGCTGGGTCGTCTTCGAGAACCAGCAAGGTCGGCACGAAGTCGCGGGGAACCGCTCGATGTAGGAAGAACGACGCGGCGGGCGTCACGGAAGGTGGCGCGGCGGCGGTCGGCTTGAGCGAGGCGGGCGGCAAACCCACGGCTTCCGCCGCATGGGCGCGCACCGCATCTATCGATTCGAACATCGCTGACCAGTCGAGGCGACCAGACTCCTGGAGCGAACGAAGCTCGTCCTCGATGCGCCGTGCCGCCTGCGAAATCTCTTGGTAACCATGGTTTTCAGCACTCCCGTGCAGACTGTGCGCTTGCCGGAGCGCCTCCGCGACGAGGCTTGGGCGCTCGACCTGAGCATGAACGCGCCGAATCGCACCGGTGAGATTCTCCGCGGCGACTGGGAGAAGAGTCGAATACGCTTCGCTGTCCTGCCGCTGATCAGACGCGTGGGGCACTTCCGGAAACAGGAGTTGATCTGCCTCGTCTGGTTCGTCTGCGCTGGGGTGCTCTTGGGCACGAGGCTGCGGCACTGGGACGCTAACCGGGGCGGCGATGGTGGCGGCAACCTCCCTCGCGAAGCGATCTACCACCACCGGTTTGTGGAACACCTTGAGGACGTCGAGCTCGTCGGTGAGATGCTTGAACGTCGCTAGGTCGCGATA
>JBCCEK010000051.1:0-22669 GCA_039030295.1 Myxococcota bacterium
CCCCAAGCAAACGAAAGCATGCCAGGCATCAGGAGAACGGGCGTGTGGTCCATCGGCTTCCCGAACCCCATGATGTCGAACACGGTTTCGGGTTGGTTGTATGTCGCGTAGTTGATGACTTCCTGGACGCGGATCTGACTCCAGTGCTCCGATAGGCCGGAGATCACCAACGGCAGGATGTCGTTCGCGAAGCCTGGGTCGATCCCGGAAGTGAGAAACGACGTGCCTCCTGACTCGCACGCCTCGGTGAGCTGCGAGGTGAACATGTCGTTGAGGGTGGTTGGATGAACGAGGCCGACCATCGAGCACGAAACCACGTTCTTTCCCGATGCCAGGATCTTGGCCATGTCCTCGATGGCATCGCCGGGCCGCATGCCAGCGTCGGCCGTGTAGCAGACCGCGTCGGCGTCCAGTTTCAAGAGGGCGTCGATGTCTCGCGTCGCTTTGATCCCGACTGGGTCGACACCGCAGAGCTCTCCGGCGTCCTTGCCCTCCTTCGCTTCGCTGCTGACGAAGAGCCCGGCGAGCTCGAGCTCGGGGTGATGGATGATGGCTCGCAACGCGTACTTTCCTACGTTGCCGGTACTCCATTGAATCACTCGAATCATGACGCGCGAATCTCCTTCATCTGCTGCATGACGGTTCTCGTTGGTCGCGCAGGCTGTCACGGCGTCGACGTGACTGCCACGCGAGCATTCCGCATCGAACCGTCACAGCGTCTAGGACGATGCCTCTCGGCTACACGGTTTGCAGAAACCGGCGATACGCGTCGAGGACCGCGTCCGGCGCTTCGACCTGTGGGTAGTGACCTATCGTGGGGAGCTCGACGATGAAGTGATCCTTGCTCACGACCTCTCGGTACCGGGCAACCATGTGTGCGCCCGACACCGGATCGACAGACCCGTTGATCAATCCGAGCGGTACAGCGCTATCGCGGAGCGCGCGGACCCATCGGTCTCGGTACTGTTCGCGCTCGGGCATGTAGTGGATCAATCGATGGAAACCCTGCTTGCCCTCGTTGTGGTTGATCAGTTGCCAGAACGCGTCGATGTCCTCTGGGCTAGGTTTGGTGTCGCGTCCAAACACGGCGCTAAAGGATCGGGCGAAGCCTCGCTTCGAGAGTAGCTTGGTGGCGAGCCCGCCCGCTGGACTCAGCAACACTCGTTGAATCAACCGGGGGCGGTGGGTTTCGGGGAAAAGCCCGCCATTGAGTAGGCACGCGGAGAGCCAGGCGCCGCGCCCCGACCCTTCGTTCTGCCGAGCGAGTAGTTCCTGGGCGACGGTGTCTCCGTAGTCGTGGGCGAGCACGTGGAACTCGGTCAGCCGGAGGCTCCGTACGAGCGCTTCGCAAAGGTCCGCTTGCTCCATGATCGAATAGTGGTGGCCGGGTGGCTTGGCGCTGAACCCGAACCCGAGCATGTCGAGCGCGACGAGCCGATGGGTTTCGTGGAGCTCTTCCCAGATCGGTGCCCAATCCCAGGATGCGGTAGGAAACCCGTGGATCAGGAAGACCGTCGGACGGCCGGGCTCTCCACTGTCCATGTAGAACACCTCGTGACCGAGGAGTTCGGCGGTCGTCCCTTCAGACTTCCACTGCTCTACCGAGACCGTCATCGCCGCGAGACTAGCATGTCTTGTCTACTGCCTCGCTACGGCGAAGGTAAGCGAACTCACGAGGGATTTGGGGTTCGTGCCTGGGTGCGCCACGCTGGGAGAGGTTGGAGGGGATGCCGACAATGACGAGGAACCGTCGCGTTGCGACCCTGTGTGCCCTGGCGACGGTGTGCCTGGTTGGGTGCGGGGATCCCGGCGCCGCTCCACAACCACCCCGATTCGTCGACGTCCCGCCGACCGGTGCCGGAGGGGCCGCGACCGACGAACCCGAACCGCCGGAGGACCCGCTTCCTCCGAGCGCCACGGCGATCCAGCCCGAGCTGCTGTCCGACGGAACGCAGCGCTTCGATCTCCCTCGTTACGTTCCTGGGTCGGCGGATGCGCCAGAAGGCGCAGTCCTCGGTGAAGACGACCTCTACGAAATCACTGTTGCACCCGACTACGCCGAGATCTCGGACACGGCCATGATGACAGCGTTCGAGCTGTGCACCCCTTACGGGATCGAGGTCGGCCGGATCGTGATCACCATCGGCGACTGCGACGCCTATCCCCTGGACTTCGTCCGCGCGGCGCCAGACGGGTGGCTCACCTTCGCGTTCGGCGAGTTCGCCGACGGGACTGGTTTCTTCTACAGCGAAGCGAGAATCCGTTGGGGTGTAGACCCGTAACCGAGGCGTGGAAACGGGACTGCAGCCTCGACCTCGAAAGCCAGCTCGAGGAGTGTCCGCTCATGCCCGAGGGCGGCGGCGAATTGAACGCCGATCGGCAGGCCTTCGTGGCTGAGCGCGACCGGCAACGAGATCGAAGGGCCACCCGAGATGTTGGTCACCGCGCTGAACGGCACGAACGCGCGTAGTCGCTCGATCGCGGTATCGTACGGAACGTCTGGCCCAAGGTGCCCGATCTTGGGCGGCGGCGTCGCGAGCGAGGGCGTGAGCAGGACGTCGGCGTCTCGAAACACAGCCTCGTAGTGGTGTCGAAAGGCGCGCAAACGGCGAATAGCACCGGGAACGCTACGCATGTTCAGCCGGCTTGCGAGCGCCTGTGTGAACGGTTCGACTCGCCGCCGGTCGAAGCGCGGATGCATGATCCGCTTTCCGAACCGCTGGATTCCGAACGCCATCGTCGACCACAAGGTCAGAAAGTCGTCTCCGATCGAGGGATCGAAGGGAGGGTCGATCTCCTCGACCGTGTGCCCCGCGTCTTCGAGGCGTTTGGCCAACGTGTCGACGGCCGCGACGCAGTCGGGATGTGCCGATTTCTCCGGGCGCCATTTGGTGCAGAACCGAATGTGTCGGCGGGGCCCAAACCCTTCGACGAGACCGATCTTGGGAAGCCCCCGGACCGGAACCAGCTTCTCAACGGCGTGATAGAACCGGGCGGTATCTCGAACGCTTCTGGAAACCATGCCTTGGTGAATGATTCGAACCGGGATCAACCCAGCTCCTTCGGCGTCGGTGAGGCGGCCGCGCGACGGCTTGAGGCCGACGATCCCACAACAGGATGCCGGGATGCGAATCGAGCCACCCCCATCGTTGGCATGTGCGATCGGGACCACCCCCGCGGCGACGAGAGCGGCGGCGCCACCGGACGAACCCCCGGGCGTGCGCTCGGTGTCCCAGGGGTTTCGGGTCGGGCCGTAGGCCAGCGCCTCGGTGGTCGCGGTAAGCCCGAACTCAGGAGTCGTACTCTTACCCAGCATCACGAGGCCGAGTGCCCGTAGGTCTTGCACGAAGTGGGAGTCCCTGTGCGAAGGCTCGCTTGGCATCCCCCGCGAACCGAACAGCAGCGGCAGCCCCTTCATCGCGTCGGTGTCTTTCACAAAAGATGGGATCCCTGCGAATACGCCCGGACGCGGGCGGCGAGCCTCGGCTCTGGCCGTGTCGAAACACGGAGTCGCGATCGCGTTGAGGGCGGGGTTCACGCGCTCGGCCCGGGCGATCGATGCTTCCACGACCTCGGACGGTGTGGCCTCCTTACGGTCGATCAACTCTTGGATCGCGACCGCATCGAGGTCGCCAAGGACATCTTCACCAAAGGCGCTGACGGTCGGCACGGCGGCACTTTACGTCGACCCGAGGGCCATTGTATAGGGTTGGCCTACGCGAGGAGGAGCCGATGGCCGATGTCCGGGTCAACCAACCCCACAATCTCAGTGTCGACGACGCCAAAGCGAAAATGTCCGACTTCGAGGACATGATGAAGAAGTACGGCGTCAGTGCGAAGTGGGCCGGGGGCCGTGCGGACCTCAAGGGCACGGGGGTCAAGGGGGCGATCGACGTGACCGGGTCTAGCGTCAACGTCGAGCTGAAACTCGGGATGCTGGCGAAAGCTGCGGGGATCGACTCCGGACGGCTTCAGAACAGCATCGCTCGGCGGCTCAAGGTGGCCTTCGAGGGCTGAAACGCGGCGAACTGGTGAGACCGCACGCGAGCCCGCTATCCTGAGGGTGTGGGAAAGCTCGTCGCACTCATCGCGTTGGGCGCCGGTATAGTCATCGGGGGCACCACGCTCGGTTTGCTGCCCGCGCAGTACGCGTGGGTGGAGGGCCCGCGAGAGGCTCGGCTCGGGATCGCAGGGCTCCTGCTGGTGGTGGGGTTTGCCCTTCTGGCCCGCGATCATCGGGGAAGCGAGCTTCTGTCTGGGCTCCTGCTGATTGGCTTCTCGGTTCTTTGTGGTTGGGTGACCTTCTATGGCCCCGAGAGCCTCGTCGCCGGCGACATCGACATCGTGCCGGTAGGCGTCCGAGAGTCACTCGGGCAGCTGATGTTCGGCCTTGGTGTCATTGCCTGTGGCGTCTCCGCATTCCTTGGTCTCCGGCGGCTCCTTCGTTGATGCTCCTTTGCGTGCGACGAGCCGTTGTCGCACCGCCCGCCTCGGTTCGGTCTCGGCTTTCTGTTCGAACGCGATGATCTCGAGGAGTGGTGAGAAGACGTCGCGAAGCTCGTTCGGTGCCAACAAGTAGTTCGGGTTGGTGGGCCGTCCGAACGCCTCATGTCCCTTGGCGAAGGTCTCGTAGATGAGGATGCCTCCTTCCGCGAGCAGGTCGGCGAGCCATCGCAGTCGCGGCCGGTAAAGGTAGTTGGTGACCACGATCCCGTCGAACGTACGACCCGCGAGTGGCCACGCGTCACCTTCGAGGTCGATCTCGTGCGGTTCGAAACCCTCGTGGCCGAGAAGATCTGCAACGCCAGAGATGTCTCGGTCGACTGCGACCACGGGGTGTCCTTGTCGAAGCAAGAGCCGACTGTGCCGTCCGCGGCCACACGCCAAGTCGAGGACAGCGCCACCGTTTCGGATGCGCCCTGCAAACCGCACGACCCACGGTGAGGGTGGAGGGGGCGTCTTCAGCGTTGCGGGCGGAGTCGTCATGATGCGATCGGTCGTGTCCTGGTCAGGGTGATCTGCAGGTCGCGAAAACCTGCCCGACCAATGTTGAAGCGAACCCGTTCGTGCCACAAAGTGCGCCCGTCATTTCCTCGAACTCGCAAACGCCAGATGTCGTCGTGGTTGGGGCCGGGTTCGGCGGTCTCGCTGCCGCGCTCCGCCTTGCAGAGCTGGGTGCCGACGTGGTGTTGTGTGAGACGCTCCGATACCCCGGAGGCTGCGCCAGCACATTTACACGTAGCGGCTACCAGTTCGAAGCCGGCGCCACGCTGTTCTCGGGACTGGGGCCCGGGCAGCTGTTTTCGAAGTGGAACGACAAGTGGGACCTGGGCGTGCAGTTCGACGCCCTCGATCCCATGGTCGATTTTCGAACGTCGGCGTGGTCACTTGAGATTCCACCGGACCCCGAGCTTCTCTTGCAGCGTTTTCTGGAACTCCCCGGCGCCGACGAAACCAAGCTTCGATCGTTCTTCACGATGCAGCGCAAGGTAGCGAGCGCGTTGTGGGCCTTGTTCGATGACCCAGCGCTTCTTCCGCCTCTCGGCTTTGGAGGCGTCGCGCGCCACCTCGGTCGGTCGATGAGATATGCGCCCGTGCTCCGTTGGATGGGACGTTCGCTCGGCGATGTGGCCGCGCATCATGGCCTTGCGCAATGGCATCCCCTCAAGACGTATCTCGACGCAGTCAGCCAGATCACGGTGCAGGCGAGTGCTGACGAAGCCGAGGCGCCGTTTGCGATGGCCGCCATCGACTACTTCTTTCGAGGGACGGGTCATGTCCGTGGCGGGATCGGGAGCCTGGCGTGGGGGCTCGTTGCCGCGATCGAGCGAGCGGGTGGGCGAGTCACGCTTTCGAACAGGGCGCGGCAGGTTGATCGAGGGCCGCGGGGCTGGCGGGTGCACACCCGACAAGGGGTTTTCGAAACGCCTACCGTCGTGGCGAACGTTCTTCCCCAGTCGATGTCGAAGCTAGGTGACCCTTCACTCGACGGTTCGACCGACGATATCGCGCGTGCGGTCGAGGCCGGCTGGGGGGCCGCGATGCTCTACATGGTCGTGCGGGACGAAGCCCTCGACGGGCCTGAGGCGCACCACCTTCAGCTCGTGCACGACGACACCCAACCCTTCTGTGAAGGAAACCACGTTTTCTGTTCGGTCAGCGCCGGCGGCGAGAGGGAACGCGCGCCGGAAGGAGAGCGGACGGTGACCGTCTCAACTCATGTCCCCATGAAAGACTACTTGTCCTACGACGCCGCCGCGCAGGGCGAATACATCGCCTCCGTGCAACGAGCGATGCGAGAGACCATTGCGCTCCGCGCGCCTGAGCTCGCGGCACACACGGTGTTCGAGATGACGGCGAGCCCGAGGACGTTTGCTCGGTTCACCGGCAGGCACGCCGGGTTCGTGGGTGGCATCCCGCGGCGCGTCGGGCTTCAACACTATCGACCCAAGGCGCTATGGCCGAGGCAGGTGTCCCGAGGTCTCTATCTGGTGGGCGATTCCGTCTTGCTTGGGCAGAGCACGTTGGCGGTCGCGCTCGGAGGGGTCCGAACGGCGGAGGCGATCGCCGGCTGAGGCAGCCGCTACTCTGCGGCTGGCGATACGGCTGCCGCGGCTGAGGCTCCTGCGGTAGGACGCTGCGTCTTGAGCATTCCGCTGGTGCGTTCGCCGAAGACGGTCGTCGGGCGAATCCCAGGCGCGAACGCCGACGGGGTCACCTCACTCGAAGGGAACATCTGCACGAGCTCGGGCCTGCCAGGCACTGCGTCGACCATCTCTCGCTCGAGGATCATCGACGTGTACTGTTCGGCACTGAGCTCTGGGGTGTTCGAGTTGAGGATGACCTCATAGTCGTAGAGTTCGGCGTACTTCTTGAGGCCCGGAATCCGAGACTCACGTGGTGACCAGTTGTCGGCGCTGGTTCCGTTCTCCGACGTGCCGAAAACGCCATCGTCGGCGTGCACGAAGAGGGTCTGGTTGCCCGTCGTGTGCCCGGGCGTTCTGAGGATCACGCAACCGTCGCCGAGGATGATGTCGTCGTCGAAGAGAACGACCTTGTCGTCGGGCACTCCGCGCTTCCCGTCCCGGACGAACCACGAGTGTTGAAGCGGATGGAGGTCTCCCCAGTCGTCCCATTCCTGACGTGGGGCGAGGAGGACCGCGTTCGGGAAGCGCGCCTTGGTGTCGCGGGTCCCGATGATCGGTCGGATGTCCTGCGTGTGAAAATGATCCCAGGCTACGATGTCGATGTCGTCGGCGCTCAGGCCAAGCTGCGCGAGCTGAACGTCGACGTGATCGTTTTGCTTGGCGAGGAGCTTCGCGCCGCGCTCACCAACCTTGTCGAGCATCTTGGCGAAGTAGGGGGTCGCGCGCGATGCATCGTAGTCGGTCGGGTTGAAGAGGATGTTCTTCAACTCACCGTCCGACATCACCTGGATCAGCAGGCAGCGGTGGAACATCTGGACGTAAGGCCACGGGAGCGGAACCGCACGATTGAACGCAAACGTCGTCGGGTAGAGAAGCGTGGTTAGGGGTAGGGTGCGAACGCAAACCACCTTGGGTCCGGCGCGGAGGTCGTCACCAAGCGCTTTGCCGGCAGCTCGGACGGCCTTGAGTTTCGGGCCTGGTGAGCGAAGTGCGCGTGCGTCTTTGAGGTCCAGCACCTGACGCACCCAGGGGATGCGCCGATCGATCGGTTCGCCTATCTGCATGACTCGTCCTTTGTCGCCTCTTGGATGAC
The DNA here is from genome assembly GCA_039030295.1 of Myxococcota bacterium. Lineage (GTDB taxonomy): Bacteria > Myxococcota_A > Polyangia > Polyangiales > Houyiibacteriaceae > SG8-38. The sequence goes on from JBCCEK010000051.1 coordinate 7,741, forward strand.
GTTACTCTAGTGCACGGATCGGCAGGCGGTGCCCCAGCTCGTCGATTTCCCATAGGGTTCCCGAGCACTCCGGGCCGGCCCGGCAAATCCATCTGGACGCAAGGGTTAAACGTGTTATAGATTTTGAACACGTTAAAAATGAGCCTCCTTGCCCTGCAAAAAGAAGAACGCCGCGCTCGGATCTTGGCCGAGGCGCAGTCGCTCATGGCGATTCGGGGATGGGACGGCGTGACGATGCGCGATCTCGCCAAGGCGAGTCGGGTCTCGGTGCCGACGGTCTACAACCTCGTCGGCGGCAAGGATGCGCTGCTCGGGGCCTTGATGGAGGCGCTCTTCGCCCAAGTCTCGGAGGCCGGGGTCGTCGAGCATGGGAGCCTGGTGACACGGGCGCGTTCGCTGTGGCGTGCGGGGCTTGTTCCGCTGGTCGAGGCTCCGGCCTACGCACGCGAACTGATCTGCCTCTTTGCCTCGGCGCCCGGCCCAAACGACATCCGCCGCGACTATGGGGATCGCTACGTGGCGTTGATGGCGGGGATCGTTCGAGACGGACAGGCACATGGCGAGCTGACCCGGGCGGTGGCACCTATCTCTCTTGCCCGGACGATGTACTCGCTGTGGGTCGCCCAGACCATTCGGTGGGCCCATGGTGAAATCGACGACGAGGGGCTTCGCGTGTCAGTCGAGCGCGGCCTCTCTCTTTTGCTGCTCGGCCTCGCGTCCGGGCCCGCGCGCGTCGAGCTCGACTCGGCCCTCGAAGCCCTCCGGGATGCTGATGCCGAAGAACCAGACTTCACCCAACCAGAGGTCGCCACATCATGAGCCTGAATCTAGCCACACTTCGACCGCTCGACGCCGTGCGTGCGTTGCGCAAACTGTTTGCCAACCCTGACGAGACCGAGCACGTCTTCGAGATCATCGAAGCGCTCCAGGGGCCGACGCTTGCCCGTACCCGGGACCGGCTGGCTTCAACAGAGCAGGGGCGCCGTCTTCTCGTCGAGCGTCCGAGCGTTCTCCCGCTGCTATGTGACCGTGAGTCCCTTCGCACGCTTCCAGAGGGCACGCTCGGGCGAGCCTACCTGTCCTTCGTCGATGCGGAGGGGATCACGGCCGACGGCTTGGTTGAAGCGTCTCGGCGGGCGCGCCGCAACTCCACCGAGGAACTCACTTGGATTCGGGATTGGCTCCGCGACACCCACGACCTTTGGCACACCGTGCTCGGCTACCAGGGCGACCTGATCGGAGAGGCCGCGCTCCTCGCGTTCAGCTACCAAAACACCAAGAACATCGGTGTGGGCATGATCGCCGCGATGGCCTGGTTCAAGCTCGGCCGGGTGACCGAGGAGGCTGTCGGTGCCCGGGAGACGGTCGTCGGCGGTCGAAACCTCGCGAGAGAAGCGGCCTGGTTCATTGCCGTGCCCTGGCACGAGTGGTTGGAACGGCCGCTCGAAGACGTTCGTCTTGATCTCGGCATTCGGCGGCCCGTCCACTACCAGCCCGTGCGCTCGTCCGAGGTCGACGTTTCGTTGGTCGCCTAGTTCGTTGGTCCTTCCGGGCCTCATGGGGCGATCTTGCCGGTCGCTTCGTCCTGCGCCTTCCGACTCTGCGTGTCGACTTGCTGCTCGAGCTGCGTTGCGCGCTTTTCGGCTTCGGCCACGACCTGGTCCGCGCGCTTGTTGGCTTCGCGTACGAGTTGGTCGGCTCGTTTGTCGCTTTCTCGTCGAACCTGTTTCGCTGCCTCTTTCGCTGCGATTTGCTTGAACGTGTTGTTGCCGGCTTCTTCTACGAGTTGGTCGGCGCGCTTCTTCCCCTCTTGCCGCAAGCGCTCCGCGGCCTTCTTGCCCTCCTTCCGGATCTGGGCTGCGCTCTTCTTGGCTTCGGCCATCGCTTTTCGGTTCTGCGCCGCCACGAGCGCCAGCGCCTGTTGTCGCTTCTCCTCGAGCTCGGCCGAAACCGTGGCGGCCACCGCGCCGCGTAGCGCATCGCTGTCGACGTCGACCGAGACCTTCGGGTTCGAGATCGAGCCAGTGACTCGTGCGCCGACCCCCACGTCCTGGAGTTTCGACATGTCGATACCAAGACCCCGGACCTGCTTCGCGAGCCCTCCAGTCACCTTGGCGATCGGGACGGATGTGCCGATGCGGTAGTCCATCTCTTGATCGAGGCCGTGGCTGCCGCTCACGGTCATCGTCAGGCCCTGAGCCTTGGCCTCGAACGGCTTCACCTTCACGGCACCATCCTCGATCCGAAACTTCGTTCGAAGCGAGCTCACGTCGAGCGGGTCGGGAATTGCGGGTACGGCCTTGGTGAGGGCGTTCAACGGCTTGAAGTTGGATCCGAGGCGGCTCTGCAGCGTCACGACGAGCCCATCGGCGTCGATGCTTCGCAGCTTTGGCGAGCCGTCCTTGCCGAGTTGGCCACTCGCATGGACATTGGCAGAGAACCTACCGTCCACGAAACGCGCGATAGGTGCATAGGCCCGCATGGAAGGCAGCGACTCGAACGCCTCGGCGAAGCTGGCCTTGTCGACTGTGTACTGCAGGTCGAACACCGCGGGCTTGTTCTCCGGGGTCGCCACGAACCCGGACACCTTCATTGCGCCGCCGAGCGCCTTGGCCTTGACGTCCTTGAGCGTGAGCCGGCGCTTGCGAAGCCTGGCCGAACCGGCGAAGTCCGAGAGCACGAGTTCGTCGTACGTGATCTCCCCGACACGGACGGCGAGGGATGCATCGATCCCGTCGGGAAGGAGGAAAGGTGTGGTCTCTCCGCTGGAGGAGGAAGGGGACGCGCTGTCGTCGGCGGAGATGAAATCGTCGACGTGGATCGCGCGAGACACGACCCGAAGGGTGCCCACCAGCAACTCGTCGTCGCGCAGGAGTACGCTGATCGGCGACAGGCTCCCTGTGATCGAGACGTCGCTCTGCCCGAGCTCGGCGCTCAGGACCTTGATGCGCGTGCTCTTGGGGGAGAAGACCACGTGGCCTTTCGGCACGCGAACGGGAGGGGCGTTCTTCTGGTCGTAAACGACGCCGTCGAGCGCGATGTCTCCTTCGAGTCGCCGAATCGTCTCAGCGCTTGTGACGAGTTCGACGTCGACGGTGACCAGGCCCTCGAGTCTCTCGACATCGGGAAGCGGGTACGCGTTTGCAATCTCTGCCGCGTCAAAGCGTCCGTCAAGACTGAGTGCCACGTTGGGTCTGGAGATCGGCTTTGTGATCTCGGCGGCGCCCGCAGCATGGCTCCGGCCCGCCGACACCGAGTACCCCGGAACGTCGATTCGCATCTCGTCGAGCGGGCCGCCAGGGTGCTTAACATTGGCCGAGACGTTGATGTCGGACAGCGGGACTGGCAGGTCCGGGTACTGGAGCGAGCCGTCTCGGACGACGAGAGATGCGTTGAACGCGGGGAGGTCGTCGCTTCCCGGTTCGAGCTTCCCTTTCGCCAGCGCCTCGATCGAGAAGGCCCCGCTCGCTTTGACGCCAGCCAGGTCTTTCGCGTAGGCGCCGGGGATCGCTGACAGGAGCGCCTTGATCGACTGCCCTTGGCCAGACGCGAGCTTCACGTCCAAGTCGATACCGTCGTCGGGCCACGCGACGGTCCCAGAGCCGGTGACCGTCAGCGTGTTGAGGCGGATCTCCAGGTCTGACACCTCGAGATGTGACTCGTCCGGGCGTAGTGTGCCGCCCACCTCGAGCGCGACTTTGGCGCCGTTCACGTAGGTGACGGGGCCAGCCTTGGCGGTGAGCGAGCTGATCGCGGTGCTTGAGCGAAGAGTTTGACTCTGCGGTGCGATGGTTGCGGAGCCTTCGTGATCGAGCGACTCGATCGAGACTTCCGAGTCCGGCGAGCGGTAGCTGATCGTCGCGTCGCGGATGCGGTAGCGGCGGATCTGGAGCGTGAGTGCGCCGCCGCTGTCAGTCTGGTCATCGGGGTCGCTGCTCGACTTGACGATGTCGTAGTTGGCATTGCCGCTAGGCGCCTCGACGACGTGCACGACGGGCTGTCGAACGTCGATCGATTCGATCACGAACGCTTCGTCGAAGATCAGGGCTCGGAGGTCGAGGCCCGCACCCAACGCGGCCACGCTAAGCAGCGGGGTTCCCTCGAACTCCCCAACTCCGATCACCTCGAGCCCCACGATCTCGGCGGTCAACGTCGGAAAAGTCGACAACAGCGTGAGATCGACGGCGTCGAAGTCGACCTCTGCCTCGAGCTGCTCGTTGAGTTGGTCTCGGACGAAGTCCGCGACACGGCCCTCGAGGAGGACGGGCAAGACGGCGAGCGCCACGATGGTGAGCCCAACCAGCGCGGCAGCTACCCCGACGATGACCTTGATCCGCTTCGACATGGGCCTACCCCTCAGCGTAGCTTACCGTATGGCTCCGGGATGGTGACAGTCGGTCGGCATCCCGATAGATTCGCGCACCGAGGAGACCAACGATGGACCGACGCCTGATTCATGTCTGCGCTCTGGCGATGCTAGCAGCCGCCTGTGGAGACAACGCCCCAGCGCCCGAACGGATGTGCGCGACCGACATTGCCGAAGGCGAAGTCCAGCAGTTCGGTGATTCCCCTGAGGCCAGGAGCGAGGGGATCACCTTCGACCAGGGCTCTCTGTTCGCGACGACTTCCTTGGCAGAGGGCAACGATCGCCTGCTTCGGTTCGACACAGAGGGTGCCTTCACGGTCACTGCCGAGTCGGAGTCGCTGCTCGGGCTCGAGAGCGCACAAGTAGGCATCCTCGCGGCGGGAATCCGCACCGGCGAGCTCCTCGTGATCGACCCCGAGTCTGGCGATGTCAGCGTCCTCGCCGACGACCTTGGGGCTCCGAACTTCATCGTGAACACACCCTGGGGCACGGTCCTCGTCTCCGACGACTCGTTCGGTGAGGACGCGATTGACGAAGTGACCCTGGACGGTGAGGTCTCGACTTGGGTGACCGGGGTTCCCACGCCGAACGGCATGGTGTTCTCACTCGACGAAAGCACGCTCTATGTCGCGACGACGTTCACCGAGCCCGGGGTGTGGCGAGTGCCGGTATCCGTTGAAGGCAACGCCGGCACGCCCGAGCTTTGGATTCCATTCGAGGAAGGCTCGACCCCTGACGGAATCGCGATTGATGTCGACGGTAACCTGTACGTCGCCCTCAACCTCGCCGGAACGATCGCCAAGATCGATCCTGAGGGGAATGTGACGGAGGACTTCGCGGAGTTGAGCGCACCTGCAAGCCTTGCGTTTGGGCAGGGCGCTTTTGATCCGTGTTCGCTGTACGTGACATCGCTGTCGCCTGAGGGAAGACTGTCCCGGGTGGGCACAGGCGTCCTGGGGGTCGAACGGCGGTAGGTCCGGGCGCCTCGGCGCCTCGCACGATTCACTCTCGCGGCGGCAGCCCGTGCACGATCGTCAAGAACTCCATCTTCGTGCCCGCGCGCCGGAACTCCGAGATCGCTTGATAGTCAGGGTCGTCGAACCAGCCGCGCGCCGCTTCCTCCGACGGAAATCGAAACAAGACCACGCGACCCTCGCGGGGGGCCCCGCCCTCGAGGGTGATGGTGTTGTCATCGTACGTGATGAACTCCCCGCCGTGCCGCTTGAGGATCGGGAAGAACCCTTTTTCGTACTTGCGATACTCTGCGGGATCGTGAACTTGGAAGTTCGCGACCATGTAGACCGGCACACTGCTCATGATTGTCCTCTTGGTAGCGGGTTGCCGCCCCTTCGTCTGGGCGCGGTCGCACCAACGTGGATCGAACCCTGGCGATCGACAAACGCGCGTCACTCTGGCTCTCGCCCGCCGAGCTTCGTGTGTTAGCGTCCCGTCGACCATGGCACACTTGCGAGCGGCGCTCATCTCGCTTCACATACTGGCGGTCCTTATACTCACCCTGCCGTCATCCCGTCAGATGCTGCGGCGCGAAGTGTGGGATCGTTCGAGCAACCAAGCCGCCTTTGCCGCGCTTGCGGATACCTTCAGCTGGCTTGGGTTCGAGTCGACCGAGGACTTCGACCGCTGGCTCTGGGGTGTCGCGACGCGCTACGTCCATGTGCGTGACACCATCTCGGAACCACTTGTGGTCTACGCCGACCTTGCGGGGGTTCGCCAGGGTTGGGCCATGTTCTCGCGACCTCGGGAGCGACCGATCCAACTTCAAGTCGACGTCGCCAGTTCGCTTCGGTACCAGCCGATCTATCAAACGGGGTCCCGCGAGCACGATTTCCGATCGCGGACGTTCCGGCAGTATCGTTTTCGCAAACTGACGGGTCGACTGGCGCGTCACTTTGATCCCGTTTGGTACGACCCCTGGTCGAGGTGGATCGCGCGGCAGGCAGCCGACGGCTACCCCGATGCCAAGAGAGTCCGGGTTCGCCTCTACCGTCATCAGACACTGCCGGCTGAGGCGGTACGTGCCGGCGAAGTCCCCAAGGGCCGGTTCAGCGACCGGCGGCTGTACGCTGCGGGGGAGCTCCGATGAACAGCCTTGCACGCGGATGGGCGAGATGGGCGGACCTCTGGTCAACCCGGGAGCCCGCGTTTGGGTGGGCGATCTTTCGGATCGGCATCGGCCTTTGCTTGCTCTACAGCATGTTGTCCATCCTGTCCGCGGGGCTCGTCGACTTTCTTTGGGTCGACGTCGAGTACGGGGGTTATCGCGCGACCGATCCCCTTGAGATCTTGTTGATCGATCTCGGCCCCGCACGACCGGGAGTCGTCAACGGGATCTTCGCGGTGACGCTCGTAGGTGCCGTTTGTGTCCTGCTCGGGGCCGGCGGACGGATCGCAACCTTCGTCACGCTTCAAGGCTACCTATGCCTCACACGGATTAACTTCGAGACCGTCGGTTCAGATGATGCGTTGCTCACCAACGCGCTTTGGTTGCTCTTCCTGTGCGACGCGACCGGGACACTCTCGCTTCGGTGTCGCAGGCAGACCGGGCGTTGGACGAGTGATGCCGAGGTCGGCGCGTGGGGACGGTACCTGGGCGTCTTTCAGCTCGTTATCGTGTACACCTTCGCTGGCCTGAACAAGACCAACACCCAGTGGGTTCCATGGGGGAAGCTCGATGGGCTCTATCGAGTATGGATGGACCCCGTGTGGCTGCGCTTCGACATGGATTGGGTACCGTACGTCTACCCGCTGACGCAGGTGGGCTCCGCGGTCACCTGGATCTTTGAGACGTTCTCATGGGTGATCTTGTTGGTGCTGTATCTTCGACACACGCGGGACCGGCCTGGAGTGATGCGGGCGGTGTTCAACCGGTGGGACCTTCGGAAGCTGTTCCTCGCGGTAGGGGCTTCGCTTCATCTCGGGATCTTCGCGACCATGGACGTGGGGCCGTTCTCGCTCGTGTCGCTCACGTTCTACGTGTGCCTCTTCCGGCCAGACGAGGTTTCGGCAGCGTTCGAACGGATTGGCAGGTTCGTGTTTCGTCGTCGGTTGGCCACGGGGCCCATCGAGGCGCCGACGCCGTGATCGGCGGGCGCGGCCTTGATCGTGGTCGGTCCGGGGTCCAGTTTTGTTCGTATGCCCCAGTCTCATCCCGTTGTCCCTTTCGTGCGCGCCTTCCACGAAGACCTCTCGCGTTGGTTTTCCGGAAGTGGCGACCGCGACACCGTCTCGGAACGCCTTCGCGCGGCGGTGCATCCCGACATGGTCCTCATCTATCCGAGTGGTCGACGGCTCACCGGGGAGGCTTTCCTAGAGAGCATCGCGGAGTTGTTCGGGAGCAGTCCCGGGTTCGTCGCGCGCGTGTCGGACGTCAATGTCATCCAGAGCGACGACAGGCATGCGGTGGTCGCCTACGTCGAAACGCAGTCAGGTGCGCGTCAGTCGGCGGGCCACAACGTTCGTGCCGCGCTGGCGGCGGTCGTCGTGCGAGGCGACGCGTGCCAGTGGAGGTTCATTCAGGAGACGGCACTCCCCACCTGATGCCTAGCCCGAAGCTGTTTCAGAAAACGAACGCGCCCGACTCGTAACTCCAACGAAGTCGGCGGTTGGCGTGTAGGCCTCTCCGTTCCTGCTTTCGTCGTCGCAGCAAGATGGCGCTGGTGATCATGCCGGCCGTCCCGGCGATCATGAAGACGATGCCAAGGGATATCATGGCGGTCTCGCCCCCAGTGCAATTGTCACCAAAGATGCCGGTGCCGATGCATGCGGCCGCGCCGCCGAGGAACAACCCCATTCCAAGGGGGATTGAGACAGTCGACAGGGCGACGCCCCATCGGAGGGCGCGGATCTTGCGGTCGAGGTCTTCGCCTGGCGCGGAGCTTTCGACGCTCGAACCTTCGAAGACGCCAGCTTCGTCGCCCGGTGTGTCTTGTGCGTGGGCCGTCGGAGTGGCGGCGGTCCAAAGAAACGCGGACAGAAGAGCAGACGTGAGCACGACGTATCGGGTCTCTTTCATGTTCCCCCCATTCGTGACCCTCATACCACAGCGGATCCTGCGGGAGGAATTCGCCGGGGGTCAGAACGACGATGCTTGGGGCGTTTCGGGGGGTGGTTCGGCGAGCGCCCGCATCTTGATGATCGTCCCTGCCAACACGACGACGAAGTACACCGCTAGACACACCAAGAAAGGCCCATTCGCGAAACCCGTGCGTTCGAGGTTGGCCTGGACGGCGAACTCGATCGCCACAGCCACAAGGGCGGCCGTCGCCATGGCCATCCAGCCCAGGTAGGACGCCAACCTGTCGAGTGCCTCGACGCGTCGTGCATCCGTGGCGAGCCAATAGTCGCGGTGCGGAACGTTGATCATATGCGGCGGCAGCCTGCGCAAGAAGATCGGCGCCGCGAACAACAATGCGACCGTGCCGCCACCCACGAGACCCATCACCCAGAAGAACCCGGCTCGGCCCATGAACGCGTTGGGTTCCCCGCTCGCCGCGAAATGCGAAGCCATCGTATCCGGCAGCGACGACCAAACACCGACCAACCGCCACCCAACAACGACGGCAATCCCAACCGTCACCGCCAAAGGCACCCGCACCGACTTCCACCTCCCCCCCATGCCCCCATCATACCAGGGTCACTCCGCCCCCCCAAAACCCGATAAGTTCCCAATAGTTGCGCACCGCACCGCGAAAACCCAATTCCCCGCCTCCGACACCGCAACAGGATCGGGTTTTCGCGGTATGGGTTGTAAGGGGTTGAAATTGTGGGTGTGTTGGGGGTGCGGAGTGACCCGGCCGGCGTTAGCCGGTGAGGCCGCGGTTTTGGATCACCATGATGGTGGCGGTTAGGGCTGCTGTGACTCTGTGATCGTTGTCGAAGACGTCGCCTGTGGTGACCATGAGGGTGCGGCCGGCCTTCTTGACGACGCCGCGGGCGATGAAGGCGTCGCCGCGTGCTGGCGCAAGCAGGTTGATCTTGAACTCGACGGTGAGCACGGCGGCGTCCTCGGGCATCAGTGAGAGTGCCGCCAGGCCGCACGCCGTGTCGACGACTGCCGCTACGGCGCCCGCGTGCATGAAGCCGTGTTGCTGGGTGAGTTGTGGAGAAAAGGGAAGGGCGACGTCGACCCAGCCGGGCTCGACGCGAAGGAGTCGTGCGCCGAGCGTTGCCATGAACCCTTGCTTGTCGAAGCTGCTCCGGACCCGGCTCGCGTAGCCGTCGTGTTGTGGTTCGAAATCGAGGGACGGATCTTCCAAGGTGCGGCTGCTCATGGTTGTGTTCCTCAGGGTAGCGGACGAGTCGGTGGCCACACGAGTCGCTAGCTCCCGTGGAAATGATCCGGGCTTGCGAAGTCCCATGCCTGTTGAACACGCGGCTCCGCGCCTCCCTCGAGCAGCTCGCCGGGTGACAAGAAGTCGTAGAGCTCATCGAGTCGCCGAACCTCATGGGGACTCACCCGTTCGAAGAGGAGGTCCGGAGTGAAATCGTTTGGATGGTCGAGGCCGCACGCGGCAGTCATCTCCGCGAGGCCCCGAAGGGTGTTCTTGTGGAAGTTGAACGCCCGCGGCGCTTTCTCCTTCACGACGAGCGCGCGGTAGAGCTTCGGGTCTTGGGTGGCGACTCCCACGGGGCATTGATTGGTGTGGCAACTCTGGGCCTGGATGCACCCCACCGAGAACATGAAGCCCCGCGCCACGTTGCACCAGTTTGCGCCGAGCGCCATCGCCGCCGCGAGATCGTAGCTCGAGATGAGCTTCCCACTTGCCGCGATACGGATCTTGTCTCGCAGGTTGGTACCGACCAGCGTGTTCTGCAGAATCATGAGGCCTTCGCGCAACGGCACGCCAAGGCGGTCCGAGAACTCGATGGGTGCGGCGCCCGTGCCCCCCTCGCTTCCATCGATCGTGATAAAGTCTGGAGCGATTCCGGTTTCGATCATCGCCTTGCATATCGCCATCAACTCGACCGGCTTGCCGATGCAGAGCTTGAAGCCAACCGGCTTTCCACCAGACCGTTCTCGAAGCGTCCCGATGAACTCGCAAAGCTCTCTCGGCGTCGAGAAAGCCGTATGCCCCGGCGGCGAAAAACACTCCTCGCCGACGGGAACTTTTCGCGCATCGGCGATCTCCTGGGTCACCTTCGCTCCTGGCAAGATGCCGCCGTGCCCCGGCTTGGCGCCTTGCGAGATCTTTAGCTCGATCATCTTGATCTGAGGGGCAGCCGCCGTGTCGGCGAACATCTCTACGTCGAAGCGGCCGTCCGATGTCCTGCAGCCGAAGTAGCCTGTGCCCACCTGCCAGATCACGTCGCCCCCTGGCTCTTGATGGTACCGGCTGAAACCGCCTTCACCCGTGTTGTGGGCGAACCCGCCCATCTTCGCGCCCGTATTCAACGCAAGGATAGCGTGTGAGCTCAACGCGCCGAAGCTCATGGCCGAAATGTTCACGAGCGAGGCCGAGTAGGGTTGCTTGCAGTCCGGGCCCCCAACATCGACCCGGAGCGTTCGTGATGGGTCCTCGGCGGGCTTGGTCGGTGATATCGATTGCGCGATGTAGCCGTAGCCCTCCTCGTACACGTCGAGTTCGGTGCCGAATGGCTTCAAACCCTCGATCCCCTTGGCGCGACGGTACATCAACGAGCGCTGATCGCGGCTGAATGGCCGGCCGCTCGTGTTGCTCTCGACGAAGTACTGCCTCATCTCGGGCCCGGCTCCTTCGAGCATGTACCGGAGCCGACCCAACACGGGATAGTTGCGCGCGATGCTGTGCGTCGTCTGAACGAGGTCGTAGAGCGCGAGCAGGAGAAGCGGCGCGAAGGCGATCAAGGCGTAGTAGAACCCCGGCGCCACGAAGTAGCCAAGCGCAATCGCTCCCGCGGTCAGCAGAACCAAGGTAGGGATCACGTACCCGCGTATCTGATGAATCAAGTCCAAATTTCTTATCCTCCGCGCCCCTTCGTCGGCGGCGTAGTGGTACCACGAAACCGTCGGCTTCGCGCACGCTCGCCTCGATGTGCCGCCTGTGGTGCTAGCGGTCGAGGAGCGCCAGCACGGCCTCCGGGGGCCGTCCGATGACCGCCCGGTCACCTCGAAACACGATCGGTCGTTCGATGAGGATCGGATGGGCGGACAAGGCCTCGAGAAGGGCCCCCTTGCTTAGTGATGCGTCGTCCAGCGACAGTTCCCGGTAGGGCGGCTCCTTCGTGCGAACAATGTCCCGCGCCGCCACGCCGAGAGTTGTCAGTGCGCGGTCGAGATCTGCAGGTGTTGGCGCGTCCTTGACGTACTCGACGATGTTCGGCTCGAACCCGTGCTCTCGAATGAGCTCAAGCGTCTTGCGAGACTTGCTGCACCGAGGATTGTGCCAGATGGTGATCTCGGACATGGGGAGTTGCGTGCCTGCGAGTCGCAAGATTCGGTTCCGCACCGAATCTTGGTCGCAATGACTTGAGGGAAACGGTACACTCGCGCCGTTCGCAGAATCAAGCATCGATCCGCTGGGCTCGTCGACCGCCCGACGTGCTCGGCGGGCCTGCCTGGGAGGTCGAAGCCATGAATCAGAACGTGTCGATCCTCGGCGTCATATTGGTCGTTTGGGGCGCGTTCGGCTTGTACACAGCCGCCCGCAACGCCAGCCCCTTGGAGATGAATTGCGCCGACTATTACGAGCGCGGTGCGAGCCGACGGTGGGTCAGCGTGTCGGAGTGTTTCGGTGTCTGGGGTGAGGGCGTCTACATCGGAGATGCCGTTGACAAGTTCAAGACCGTCATGGTCCCTATCGTTCCGGATGGTTTCGAGGGGCGCCCAAAGCTCGTGCTCAAGACCAAAGATCCGATCGTGCTGTTGAGTTTCCGGAAGCTGGTTCAGATCTCGGAGAACGGCACCGACGACGACCTCGAAGCCTATCTCGGGGGTGAGGGTGCGGTCTTGTTCGAGCCACAAACAGCGAGTGGCCTCACCCAACTATGGTTCATGAAGTACACCGACGACGACCGAAAGGAGTTCGAAAAACTCGTCACGGAGATCGACGACTCCTACCAGGTCGTCTATCAGGGCGATGACCCAGAGTGGCAGATGCCAGCGATCCTTTTCGGGATCGGAGCTCTACTTCTCATTCCGTGGCGCAAGCTGTTCGGCCGCCGCCCGGCATCTGAGTAGCGGGTCGCCACTCGCTCGGACAGACGCCAACTCGTGGCCAGCCGCTTTCCGCCTTTCGACGGTGCGCGCAGTGTGTTAGAGCGTCTCCGCCGGGACGAGGAGGCAGCATGAAGGTGGGTTCGATTTTGGTTCTGTGCGTTGCGGCGGCCGTCGCCGGATGCGGAGACGACAGCGACGGAACCGGCGCGACCGGTGGTGCAGGGGCCACCGGCGGTGCGGGCGGCAGTGCGGCAACCGGTGGTACGGGTGGCGGCCTGTCGGGCACAGCGTGCCTCGACCAGCTCGAGGCCATCGAGGAGGTCCAGGCGACCGTGATTCAAACGACCACCGACTGCACCCTCGGAAGCTGTTTGCTCGAGGTCGACCTTGCGTCGTGCGTCGGAGATTGCGTTGCCGCGGAGGCGGGCATCTCCGAGGAGTGCGGCTTGTGTTTCGGACTCGTGAGCGACTGCGTGGTGTCGGAGTGCGCTGCCCAGTGCACGAGCGACGTCGACAGCGCGGCTTGCCAACAATGCCAAGAGCAGGCTGACTGCGATCAACGATTCGACGACTGCGCAGGGTTTTCGGCTGACCTCGGCACTGGCGGCATGGGCGGCGCCGGCGGGATGGGCGGTGCAGGCGGCATGGGCGGCGAAGGCGGCGCCGGTGGCATGGGCGGCGAAGGCGGCGCCGGCGGCATGGGCGGCGCCGGCGGCTCGCAAGAGTAACGCAGTCGTGTCCCACATCATCGAGTCGGACGTGTGCGTCCGACCGAGACGGGCGCGTTTAGGTGACGGCGCTCTCGATGACTTTGCCCCCCGTGATCGCTTCGTCGAGCCGTTCGCGTGTGACTCCGAGGGCTACGCCCAAAGTCTTGGCCATCGATTGGAAGGTCTCTTCGTGAGGGATGTCGCCTGAGGGGGCCGCGTTGCCTGACGACGAGTCGATCGCCTGCGCTTGGTAGTCTTTGCCCGTGGGTTCGAGCCCGCCGACGACCCCGGCGCGTAGGCCCTCGCCGATGAGCACTGCGCAGTGGTGTCTCCCGTTGTGGTCGCGACCTTGACGTCCCTTTCTTGCGAGGTCGCGCCCGAACACGTTGAGTGTGCCCACGACGACATCGTTTCGTAGAACTCCCTCGGCCCGCATCCCGTCGAGTGTCTCGACGAGGTTCTGCAGGTGCCCAACGCCTTCGACCGTTTCGTTGGTTTCGCGGACGAACTCGTTGTCGTCGTGGTTGTCTCCGCCGAAGTCGAACCGAACGGTGATGACCGGCGACACGTTCATCGCGGCGAGCACGGAGGCGGCGAGGACCTGATCCGCCTCCCGGTTTCCGTCGATGTTGGCGAGACGCTCGACGAGATCGAGAGAGAGCGACCGAGCCTCGTCTCGCGTGACGACGAAGCGATCGAGTAGCCTGCGCTGGTTCTCGGTACCGTGCTCCTGATAGAGCGCATAGATCTCGTCGACAGCCTGGTCACGGAGGGGTCGGAGGTCGCCCAAGACACCTTCTTCTGCCGCAAGCGTATTCTTCAGGGCGACAGGCGACACGTTGGCCAGCGAGCGCCCCTGAAAGGTGAGAATTTCGTTGCCGCCGCGCGCACCCACACTGATCGGTTCCTGCTGAACGGTGCCCAGCGTCTCGGAAAGAGCGCTCGAGTAGACACTGACGAGCATCTCATTGCGCTCGACCGCCCCGAGGAGTCGCATAGTCTTCGGGTGGTTCGGATGAGCGTTGGTGTACGTCCCGTGGTGGAAGAACACAGTTCTGTCTCGAATCGCGGCCGGAAGATCCGCCCACGGCTTCGCGGCGGTCACTTGTTGCCCCCCGACCGACATGGCCGTTGGCGCCATGCGAGGGTCGTTCGAGTGCTGGATGGCAGGATCATCGTAGGTCCCGGGAACGTTGGCGTTGAGTGGGTCGCCCGCCGAGGACGAAGACAGAATCAGCAGCCGGGCGACCGAAGCGGTTTGTGCGCTTGCTGCGAGCGGTCTCGCGAGCATCGACATGGGCACTCCCGTCGCCAGGGACTTCAGGCCGAGCCCCCCGGCTCCGAAGAGCGCCGTCTTGAGCATCTTTCGTCGATCAAGCTTCATGGCCATTTCCTCACAGCCCAATCCCCAAGACGCTCGGCGAGGTGCACGCGACCATGAAGGTCGAGCGAAGCGCGTTGGTTTCGTTCGTATCCACACCCGCGTCCGCGAAGTGGCGACCGAGAATGTCGAGCGCTCCCTCGTGTCGCGGATCGCCCTCGGGAAGCCCCATCAGATCGACCACAAGCGCCCGGATCGCGGCGTCGGGGTCATTGGGCGGGAACTTGGCGTCGTTGCCGACGGCCATCTGCGCGAACCGTTGGCAGACGGCGTCTCCCGCCGCGCGGATAAAGAGGTTGGGGTCGGATATCACGATA
>JBCCEK010000052.1:0-22580 GCA_039030295.1 Myxococcota bacterium
AATCTTGATCTTCTCGACCTCGATGCGGGCGACGCCCTCGGCGCCGAGGATCTCGGTGATTCGCACCTCCGGGCGGTCCTCTCGACGCTGCGGGAAGGTGACGATCTCGGCAAGTGCGACTTTGGACCCTCCGGCTCGCTTGGGCGGTTTGCCGATCACCCGCATCGGAGAACGCAGCCGTTCGTCGTCCGGTTGGAAGACGACGCCTCGTCCGCGACCTTGAATCGTCCCTGTGACCCGGGATGTACGGCGTTCGACGATTCCCACGACACGCCCGTCTCTGCCTTTCGAGGAGGGCTTTGCGCGGACCTGTACTTGGTCACCGTGGAGGGCCGGGCCGACGCCGTCCGGTGGGATGAACACGTCGGAGTCACCATCGTACACGTTCACGAAACCGTACCCCTGCCGGGTCATGGTGAGCTTGCCTTCAAGGATCGGGCTGAGGGTCGCGGTTTCGGCAGAGCGCTCCTCCGCCCGCCGTCCGCGGCCACGAGTTTCCTTCTGCTTCTTTCGCCCTCGCTTCTGATTGTTCGGCTTCGAGAGCGCACGGAACCGTAGGCCGGGCATCTCGCCTACGAAGTTGTCTTCGGCGAGCAACAGCAGTTGCCGTACGACGGCATCCTTCTGGCTTCTGGGCACTTTGAGTCGTCCGCAGAGTTCGCCCACGTGCATCGCGCGAGGCGCGTGCCCTTGGAGAACGCGGAGGATCTCTTCTTTGTCGGGAGTCTGTTCTTTCATTCTTGTTCACCGCAGGGCGTGAACCCCGCCATCGTCCGATCCCACGTAGAGGGTCCCGTCGCGCGCAATGTCAACCGTCGAATCGACGTCTTGACCGATGTTGAAGCGCCAGCGAACCGAGCCGTTGGGATCGATACAGTAGAGAAAATTGTCTTGGGAGCCCACGTACACGCGCCCATCAGCATCGATGCGCGCCGAGGCACGGACTCGGCCTCCAGTTTGGACCTTCCAGCGAAGAGCGCCGGTAGAGGATAGGCCGTAAACATAGCCATCGTATGAGCCGACGACAACCAATCCGTCGCGAGCAATTGCAGGTGTCGCACGTACCTCATCGCCGGTCTGAAAGCGCCACACGACGCGTCCGGTGACGTCGAGCGCGACCAGCGAACCGTTTCCGGTCCCTACGTAGATCTGCCCGTCGTCGTCCACCGAGGCCGCGCCTTCGATCGCGCCTCCGACCTGGGTCTCCCATGCGATCGACCCGTCCGGCCGGAGCGCCAGGAGCGTACCCTCCGTAGTGCCAATGATGATGAGTCGTGCGGGGTGTATTGTCGGCGCGGTTCGGACGTGCGCTGCTGTTGGTCGATGCCAATGCATCCGTCCGAGAAGGTCGACCGCGTAGGCACCATTGGCGACGACGTAGATTCGGCCGTCGGGCCCAAGTGTCGCCGACGCGTCGACGACGTCTTCGAGCGGGAGCTTCCATCGAGGCTGGCCTTCGAGGGTCAACGATGCGAGTTCCCCTTGGTTGTTGCCGAACACGACAGACGTCCCCACGATCAGCGCAGTCGGGTAGATCTTCTGGCCGGCCGCGTATCGCCATCGAAGTGAACCGTCGGGGTTGAGGGCGACGAACTGGCCGTCGAGCGATCCTACGTAGATACCCCCGTCTGGACCGACAACCGGCGAAGCGAAGACCCGTGCCCCCGTTTCGTAGACCCAAGCCGAGGACGGGGCATCCGCCGGTCCGCGGTTCTCGCTTCGACCTGTATGGGCCGCGTCACCCATAAACCCGTAGGCGCTCCTCGGTAGTGTCAGAAGACCATCCTCTGCGGTGGCGGCGCTCGGCGGAGGCATCGAAAGCTCGCTCAGCACCTCTTCGACGAACCGACAGCGCCCCTCGTGGCAGATCCTGTCTGCGCGGCACTCGGTGTCCGACATGCAGGGCGCTGAGGGGCGTGCGCGGGGCCCGCTGCAGGCCATCCCGAGCACCAGCGAGGCCAACGCGACGGCAACGCGCGACGGCTTCTGCAATACGGCTGGGCTATGCGATGGCCATTTCATACACAAGGGCTGTCGGAGCTCACCAGTTGACGAGCCGAATTTCGCTGCCTTTCTGCAGCGCGACTCGTCGACCGTCTGGGCTAAGGGCCACGCTGCGAACCTCCCCGGGGACATCGTCCCAGTCCGACGGCCTCAGCCATAGCCCAGTCGCTCCGGTTTGCCAATCGCGGACGATGATCCCCTCGGCGTGAGGAATCACGTATCTTGTTCCGGCCGGGGTGATTCGGTTGCCGTGGGTCGGGGCGGGCAATGGGCTGCCCGGCTCGACCTCGATCGGCCGACCGGCGGCTTTGCCCGACGCGTTGAGCGGAACGATGCGAATCCGGTCCCCCGATGCGGCGACCAGGCCCTGAGGCGCCCACCCGAGGATCGTCCACTCCTGCAGGCTGGCCGGCCGGTCCACCGGAGTGCGACAGGCTTCGTTCGCCGAGGCGCGCTCGATGACGATCCGACGCGTTTGCTTGCCGCCGATCGGACGCACGACGGCTTCGTAGCCGGCGCAGGTCACGCGAACTCCGGTGACCTCGAAACGGCTCTCCGGGTCGCGCACCAACGCGCTTACCTGAGATGCGTCGAGCCGCGTCCGTGCGCCGGAGCCCAACTCAAGGCGGCGCGGATTGCGGCCTCCTACGACGAGCGTATCCGAATCTTCGAAGTAGAGTGGGACTGTCGCTGCCTCTGAATCGATACGCGTCCACGTGGCGGCGCTCTTCCCCTTGGTCCGCTGCCATGCTGCTTGAATCCTCGTACGATCCTCCGGAGAGGGTGTCGTGGCCATCGACGACCAGTCCCGCTGTAGCTCGAGCGCTCGGACGAAACGGCCTTGCCGGATTGCAGCTTCAGTGGCGACTGCCGACGCTTTGGCCGCACCCGGCGAGGCGCCACACTGAAGACCGAGCGAACCTGAAAGACCGAGGCGCGCCTGCCCTCCTTCCCTGCAGAGGACCGCAAACGCCTCGAGGACTTCGGTCGCGCGAGTCGACGCCTGCTTCGGGTCCGTCGCGAGGTACTCGGCCGCTTGGTCGGCCAGCGCCTGAAATGTGGCTTCCGGCTGAGAAGTGTCTCTCGAGAACCCACCCGGCCGATCGAGCCACGTCAGCGGAATGGCCGCATCCCCAATGCGTGCTTCGGCGACGACGTCGTCGTAGCCGTCAGAGTCGGTGTCTTCCACACGGAGTTCGACGCTGAAGGGGACGGCGCGCTGAGGAGATGTCGAGAAGGTCGTCACCCGCTCGCGAACACGCGGTTGCGCTTCGACGGATACGATCCACCAGTTTCGCCTAGGCCCCGCTTCGCATGTGTGGTCGACCGCGGCGACGACGAGCGCTTCCGAGAGGCGCTCCAGTGTGGCCTTGGCGTCAACGCAATCGGGAGGGATCGCAAAGCTGTCAATCGGACGAGTGCGGACCGCGATGCCACGCGTGTAGCCCGCGATCAGGTGTACCTCATCGGGCGTCGCGCTCACGACGATCGCATCGTCGATATCGTCTCCATCGAGGTCCAAGCGCAATGCGGCCAGGGCGTAGCCGGTGTCGAGCACGAGGGCGCCGTCATTGATTGGGACCTCGACCACGCCGGCATCGAAGCGCTCCCCGGCCGAAAACGCCGCGTCACTCCCCGCATCGGCGGCATCGGTCGGTTGGCCCGCTGCTCCATCGCCGCCACCATTGCCGCCGGACGCCTCGAGCCCGAAAGGGACCTGCTTTTTTCCCGTGCAAGCCAGGACTTGAAGGGTGGCCAGGAGGGCGACCCACTGCGAACCACGGCGCATCTCCATGACGATTAGCACGGTGGTGCAACGCGATCCCGAAAACTGTCAGCGGGGCCCCGGGACGCAGAGGCGGTCCCCCTCGACGATGGGGCAATCGGGGTCACTCCCGCACAGATCCGCCCTGCCGAGGCACCGAAACCCGAGAAGGCAGTCCTCGCTCGAGTCGCAAGGCTCGAAGCACACCGGGCTGTCATCGGGTCCACCGGCAGCGTCGGACGGGTAGCAACTGCCGTTGCGACCGATGAAGGCACGTGGACAATCGGGCGAGAGCGGGCCCTCCTGCTCGCAGAACAGCGTGCAGATGGCGTTGCTGAAGAGCTGTCCGCTGAAATCGATGATGAGCTCTTCGCAGATCTCGGCGGCCGGGACACAGTCCTCGACGTCAAAGCAAGTGTCATAGATAGGGGATTCGAACTCTTCGTTCTCGATGCACCCGACGGCGAGGACCGCCAAGCACCCCACGAGTGAAACAACTAAGGGAGAAGGCATGCGCTAGTTTAGCCACCTCGGCTCGTCGGCGCGACCCCCCTCGATCACGTCGAGTGAACTCTTTCGTTTCCGGGGACGTTTACGCTTCGGGATTCGACGCCGCCTCGGGGGCCTCTTCATCCATTCGATGAAGCCGATGCCGGCTCCGATCGCGGCGAGGTCGGCCGCGAAGGTCACCAAGTCTCGCGAGATCAGGAACCGGAGCCCACTCAATGCGACGACCAGGTAGATGATGTGTTCGGCCTTCATGTCGATGACGCCGAAGAAACTCATTCGGCCTCGACCACGATAAGACCAGGCGAACGCCGCGATGGCGGTGTAGATGATCGCGCCGGCGCCGTACATTCGTTGGGACCCTGCGAGCAGTAGTCCGACCAAGATGCCGGCGATGCCCGAGGCCAGCACCGAGACTACGCACAGTTGAATGGTGCGCTTCTGTCCGAATCGTTGCTCGAAGGGCGCCAACATCCACCACAGGAAGACCAGGGTGATCAGCATCGAAAACATGTACCCAAGCTCGGTCGGTGCCGCGAGAACATGCGTGAACAGTTGCCAGACGGTGGGGAGGCCGATGCTTCCGGTCCGGAGCGCGAGCAGCTCGACGATGCCGACACCCACCCAGTTCTGGAGGATGATCTGCACGATCCACGCTGCGAACAGCGTGATCAGGAGCTTCTTGACGAATGGGGTCAGGGGTGGAAATCGAAACAAACCAAAGCCTACTCACTGCTGGTCACGGGACACTCGACTCCCGCTTCCATGGTCATGAAGTCGACCGGAGGCAAGTCGAGGATCAGCCCGGTGCCGCCGTCGATCGTGGTGATCTCCTGTTCCAAGATTGGGGAACAGTCTACGATGAAGTTTTGATCTGTGGTTGAACGCCATCGGTACTTGTAGGGCGGCACCTGAAACTCGAGGATCTCGCCGCCGCCCCCACATCGGTTGCGCGTGACCAGCATGGTATCGATGAACGCTCCGCCGTCGATCACCACGGCGTTCGAATCGGACGCAGCGTCGCACCGAAGCAGGAACTCGGGTGCCGACCAAAACTCCGTTTCCTCTTCGTTGATGATCGCGAGCTCGACCAATGCAATGTTCCCGCACGTCTCTTCGTTGGGGTTCTCTCCGTCTACGAACCATTGGCCGCGGACCTGGACCTCGCAGCCGGACGGGTTGAATCGGACATCCTCGATGCAACCGATGCCCCCGAGGACGCCCCCGACGAGCGCGACGGTGATCACCCCTTTGCGAACCCACATTGTCGACAGCCTATCGCGCCCGAAATCGCAGTCAATAACGCGCTTTGAATCCATGTTGACACCACCGAAACTGTGCTTAGTTTGCTTCCAACGACGAGACGCCGATTGGCTCATGGTGGGCCTTCTGTAGTCTTGCCGACCGAGCGGGCCGGGGTTCAACGGGATCCCAGGCTCACGGAGGAGTGCATCATGCTCGTACGATGGGACCCATTTGAAGAGATGAACCGCCTCCATGACCACTTCTTCAGTGGCAGGGGGCTCAAGGCGCGGCCGTTTTCGGTGGCTGTCGACATTCGGGAAGAAGCAGACGCCTTCTTCGTCGATGCCGAGGTGCCGGGACTTGCCGCGGACGACGTCAACGTCGACGTTGAAAAGAACGTGTTGACCATTCGTGGTGAGCGAAAGGTCGAGAAGGAGGAGTCCGAGGGCCAGTACCGCCGCCTCGAGCGCCAGTACGGGAGCTTCTCCCGGTCTTTCTCTTTGCCGGAGAACGTCGACTCAGAGTCGATTAGTGCTGATCTGCAAGACGGCGTCCTTGCGCTTCGCCTTCCGAAGAAGGAGGCGCCGACCCCGCGCAACATTGCAGTCAACGCCAAGTAGCGCGATTCGCATCATACGGTGGCCCGGCCATTCACGGCTGGGCCATCTTCATTTAAAGGTTCTGCCTAGTTGAACACTTCGTCGAGCAGAAGCTGCTGCTCGAGTTTGTGCGAGGCGCCCGACCCTGTCGCCGGGCTTGCGCTCTCCGGCCGGGCGACGCACCGAAGGGGAACATCGTTCCCGAGGATCTCCGGCAAGCGAGCCCGCATGAAATACCACGCGCCCATGTTCCACGGCTCTTCCTGAACCCACACGAGGTCAACGTCCTTCGGGTAGGGCGCGAGGCGAGCTTGCAACTCCTGGGCGCGGAGGGGGTAGAGCTGCTCCATCCGCATGATGCCCACGTCATCGATCCCGTCGCGCTCGCGTCGGTCGAGCAGGTCGTAGTAGATCTTTCCGGTACACAAGACCAAGCGACGAACCTTCGAGGCGTCGATGCTTGCTTCGTCCGGGATGATCCGCTGAAACTCGCCCTCGGCGAGCTCATCGAGCGTGCTGACCGCACGCCTGTGCCTGAGGAGGCTCTTGGGGCTCATCACGATGAGTGGCTTCCGCCAGGGACGGTGAACCTGGCGCCGCAGGCAGTGAAAGAGCTGTGCCGGCGTCGTCAGATTGACCACCTGCATGTTGTCTTCGGCACACAGAAGCAAGAACCTCTCGAGCCTGGCGCTCGAGTGCTCAGGACCTTGCCCTTCGAAGCCATGGGGCAACAGCATCACGAGCCCGCTCAACCGGTGCCACTTGTCCTCGGAAGACGAGATGAACTGGTCGATAATGACCTGGGCCACGTTGACGAAATCCCCGAACTGAGCTTCCCAGCAGAGGAGGGCGTCCGGTGAATCGAGCGAGTAGCCCCATTCGAAGCCGACGACGCCGACCTCGGACAGCGGACTGTCGTAGATCTCGAGGTGCGCCTGGTCGGCGGTCAGGTGACCGAGACGCGTATACCGACGCCCGGTGTTCTCGTCGTAGATCACCGCATGCCGATGGCTGAAAGTGCCCCGGCGCACGTCCTGGCCGGTGAGGCGGCAGCGGTGCCCCTCGACCAAGAGACTCCCGAACGCGAGGTTCTCGCCGGTCCCCCAGTCGACCCCTTCGCCGCTCTCCATCACCTTACGCTGCTTGTCGAGCACGAAACGCTTGATGCGTGGGTGAGGCGAGAACCAATCCGGGTACGTGGTGAGGCCGTCGAGAATCTCCACGAGGCGTTCGCGCGGAAAGCGTGTGTCCGCGTCGGGGACGCTGCTGTCCTCGCCTCCTCGATAGTTCGTCCAGTGCCCGAGCATCGAAGCGGGGATCAAGTTGTAGTTGCCGTTCTTGCGGGTGTCCTCGAGGGCGTTCTCGAGATCCTGCTGACGGCGGTTCTTGATCTCCTCTGCTTCTTGGTCGGTGATTTTGCCGCTCCCCTTGAGATGGTCGACGTAGACCTCTCGGACGGTGCGCTTCTTATCGACGGCCGCATACATGACCGGCTGGGTGAACCGGGGCTCGTCTCCCTCGTTGTGGCCGTACTTGCGGTAGCAGAAGAGATCCAAGACGACGTCGCCGTGGAACCGTTGACGATACTCCGTCGCCAACGTGACGGCTTGTGCCACAGCCTCTGGGTCCTCGCCGTTGACGTGAAAGACAGGACACCGGAGCATTCGAGTAATGTCTGTGCAGTAGGCTGTCGACCTCGAGTCTTCGGGAATCGTGGTGAACCCGATCTGATTGTTGATGACGACGTGGACCGTCCCGCCCGTGCCGTAAGCTTGAAGCCTGCTGAGGTTGAGTGTCTCGGCCACCACGCCCTGTCCCACGAAGGCCGCGTCGCCGTGAATGACGAGTGGCAGCACCGTGGTGCGTTCGTGATCGCCCTTGCGGTCTTGCTTCGCACGCACGCGCCCTTCGACGACGGGATTGACGAATTCGAGATGACTCGGGTTGAACGAGAGCGTCATGTGTACGCTCTTGCCGCTCGTGGTCTTGCGATCGATTGAGTAGCCGAGGTGGTACTTCACGTCTCCTCGCCCGACATACGCTTCTGGGTCGTCGTCTTCGAAGCCTGCGAAGATCTGTCGGACGTTCATCTCCATGATGTTGACCATCACGTTGAGGCGCCCACGATGCGCCATGCCGATCACGATCTCTTCGACCCCGAGGTCAGCCGCGTGCTCGGTGAGAATGTCGAGCATCGGAATGACGCTCTCTCCCCCCTCGAGCGAGAACCGCTTTGCACCCGTGTACTTGGTGTGTAGGAACTGCTCGAAGATCTCCGCGTCCGTGAGCTTGGTCAGGATGCGAATCTGGGCGTCCCGGCTGAGATCGATGTGGTTGCCGGTGCTCTCCATCCGCTGTTGGAGCCAGTCGCGCTCCTCGCGGCTTTCGAGGAATGTGTACTCGATGCCGATTGTACGGGCATAGGTGTCCTTCAGGCGCGCGACGATCGAGCTGAGAGAGTCGGTCGATGGCCCAGCGAAGTCGCCCGTCGAGAAGATCGTTTCTGGATCGACGTGGTCGAGACCGTAGCGCTTCAGCAGAAACTCGTCGGGTGGGACTTCCCGCAAGCCGAGTGGGTCGAGGTCTGCAAACAAGTGGCCTCGCACGCGGAACGCGTTGATCAGTGCAGAGAGCCGTGCCTGAAGCTCGGTTGCCGCAAGCACTTCTGACGAAGGCGGGAACGACGCGCGGCTGTCGGTCTCGGGTTCCCCGGGAATGTGTGGCGTGAAGGAGGCCTCGGCGGTGGCGGGTAGGAAGAGCGAGTTCCGCGGTGCGAACCCATCGGGATCCTGCGGCGTGAGTGGCGCCCCGTTTCCGTCGGTTGGGACCGCGGCCGGGCTTAGCACTCCGGCGGCCGTCACCGGCGCGAGGATGGTTCCTGCACTGGTGATTCTCGGCCAGTCGTCGGGCGCAAGTGCTTCGAAGTAGCTTCTCCACGACTCGTCCACGGCCAAGGGGTTATCCACCCATTTCAGGAACTGCTCTTCGACCAGCCCTTGGTTGACACCGAAATCTGCGGTCATGTCAGGATCGTCGCCTCACTACCCCGGAAAGACGCTTGCATCGTAGCCCGTTCGTTTGTGCGGGGCTAGCAGCTCCGGGTGGTGACCACGACGAAGTTGGCACATCATCCCAAGCGATGGGACGAATCTTCGTGATCTTGTCCGGTTCGCTCGGGCTGCTCGCCGTCGCCCTCGGTGCGTTTGGGGCGCATGGTCTGCGTGCTCGCCTTGAAGGGCTTCCGGATGGCGTCAAACGGCTCGAATGGTGGACGACCGCCGCCCACTACAACTTGACTCACGCGCTCGCGCTCGGGTTCGCCGCTTGGCTCGTGCAGCGGGAAGCGGGGGCGCCTGCCACCGTGGCTGGCTGGGCCTTCTTCGCGGGTACCCTGATCTTCAGCGGCAGCCTCTACGCGATGACAGTCACGGGGCAGACGCGCTTGGGGGCCGTGACGCCCATTGGCGGCGCGTTGCTCTTGGTCGGGTGGGTCGCGGTCATCTTCGCCGGGGTCCGGCTGCGCGGCTAGCGCTGCTGCTGCTCGATTTGTCGCCTAAGCTGCTCCATGACCTCGGGAGGCAGCTGTTGATTCGGCGGCATTCCAGGCTGACCGATCGCTCCTGGGGGCGGTGCCGCAGGCGTCGGGGGCGCCTCCGGTTTCTCGAACGCTGACGCGTCCGGCTGAAGCCGGCCGGCCAGATAGCTCGAGATCACGTAGATCGTCGAATCGCCAGCGCGCTGCAGGTAGAACTCAGACTGGTCGTTGCCCGTCTCCTCGCCGATTGCCAATTCGACGACCTCCGGCTCTGCCGAGGTGCCTCCGGTTCCCGCAGCCGCTTCGTCGGCCTGCGGTGAGATCTCGAATGTGACCGTCGCGTTCGGCTCGTTGAGCCCGGCGCGCGCAATCGAAATCTCTTCGGGCGCGAAGTCGGACGCGGTGAGCTTGGCGGCGGTGGAGAGCAGGCCTTCGACCTGCTTCGAATCGAACTCCTTGACGCCTTTGAGCTTGCCGTCCGGGACCCAGGCTTCGTCTTGGCGACTGAAGCCGAATCGGCCGTTGTCGCTTTCGAACGAGATTCGCGCCACGTCGCTCGCCTTTGCGTTGGTCACCCGTCGATCTCTCCAGACCTTGAGATCCCGATCGAAGGGATGGCGAGCAGACCCCTTGAGGGTGAACACCTCGGGGAGGTCGCCAATGCGAACCATCGTTGCGCCATTCGCGTACTTACCGATTCGGAGTTCGACGGGTGGGGTACCGTCGGCCCCTTTTGCGATGACCCGGACGGCCTGTGCGTCGTCGACCTCGAGCCGTTCGTAGTTCTCGGGGCGCGTGGCGGCGACCTTGAGCGGCCTGAGGTCAGCCAGTCGATTGAGTGCAGCCTCGATGTTGTTGCGGTCCGCCTCGTCGTCCACGGGGGAGGTCACTCGCCATTCATCGCCTACGCGGGACAGCACGACCACCTCTGGGCCGTTCTCCCCAGGACGGGTGATCTCCAGCTCGGTGAGTGCATCTTTGTCGACGTCGACCGTCGGCATCTCTACCGCGGTGTCGGCGCTCGGCCGATCTCGCGTGCTGATCGCCCAGATCGTGAAGGTGAGGAGCGCAACAAAGACGAGCACTCCGATCGCGACGCGGTTCTTCCGCCATTGCATGTCGTCGTCCCTCCGTGCCTAGAGCTTGAGTGTCTTCTTCTTGTTGGATCGTTGCCGCCAGCGCACGAGCCCGAACAACGCGACGATCAACGGAAGCCCGAGGGTGTTGAGCCACCGGTACGCGAGCTTCTTCGACTCCCACGACTCGATCGCCGCTTTTCGTTCGTCGAGAGCCGCTTCGACGCTCGCTTCATCCCCCTGTTCGGCGGCCGCAAGGACCGTGTCCTCGGCTACCAGTACCGAGTCAGGAATGTCGAGAGCCGGTTCTTCGACCGTCTTGGCGCGAATCGCGATGAGGTCGGAGTCCGCCGCGAGCCAATCGATCGCGTTGAGGGCAAGTGCGAGAGCGGCGTTCATTTGTACTTCGCCTCCCTGAGGCGGAGGCATGAAGGTGTCTTCGAGGAACGCGCTCGTACCGCTGACCAAGACCCTGACATCCGACTCGGAAGCCGGTGGCGCCTGGATTGCGTTGGCGGGATCTTCGCTAACCGCCGCGCTGTAGGCCGAAGGGAGTTTCCCTTCGAGTGCCACCATCAGAGGAAATGGACCGAGGTCGGTCGTCATGCTCCACTCTCGCGGCTCACGAGGCTGGAGCGAGATCGATGGGCCACGCATCACCCACGAGTCGTCCGACGAGTTCCCAAGGGTGGTCAGCGTGGCCTCCGCAGGCGCGTCGCTCAACTTGAGCGGGGCGACAAACGGGAGCATCGGTGCTGCAAGTCGGAACATCACAGGATGCTCGCGCTGCTCTGCGGAGAGCTGAAGCACCGGGATCGGCGGATACGGCACCAACACCTGGAGACCCAACGGGCCCCGCATGGGTGCACGGCTGCATTGCGCATCCAAGACGAGGTCGGACTCGATCTCGACCCCCCACGCGCTCGTCAGTCGGCTGATCTCGCTGTTTGCGGGCTGCGCGGTTGGGCTCCCGCTCGTGATATCGATGTTCAGCGACCCGCCAAAAATGCCGAGCGAGCCTCCTCGCATCACGTACTGGTCGATCCGTCGAAGCTCGTCGGTCGTGAACGCCTCTTTGGGCCCAACCACGAGCAGAGCCGCGAGGCCGGTGTCGATCTCTTGAGAGGCGTCGACGGCCTGGAGGTCGTAGAGGCCGAGCACGGCAGCGAGGCTCGAAAGGCCGGCTTCGAGTGTCGGGCTCCCATGGCCGGACACGATGCCGACGGGCTTTCGTTGGCCGGTCAGTTCCTTGATCGCGGAGGTCAGGGTGTACTCGAGCCCGGTCGTATCCTGGATGACCGGAATGACCTTCTTGCCGTCCAGGTAGCTCATCACGAGCCCGCGATAGCCTTCGACGACGGCGACTTGGTCTTCCTCGATCTTCTGATGGGCGACCGGTTGCACCCCGGCTGCGCGCGCCTCCTGCTGCTTCTCTGGGGTGTCCGGGTTGACGAACGTGACGATGATATCGCCGTTCGATGCGGCCACGTATTCGGAGAGCAAGTCGCGCACCTGACGCTCGGTTGCGTTAAACGGGGGCGGGAGGTTTTCGGTGAAGTAAGCCGTGACTTCGAGCCGGTCGGCCAGGCTCGACGCGAGGTTCTCCGAGCCGTCCGCGAGCGAGAAGAGCCGGTTCGAGGTGAGGTCGATCCGCGGCGATGGGAAGTACGCCGCGAGCACGTTCAACAGGATCAGAATCCCGCCGAGGATCAACAGAAAGAAGAGAGATTCGCTGGCGGCGCGCTTTTGAGTCTTCGAAGTCATCGTTCAACTCCAACGGCGCGATTCGAGCGCCCGAAACGCGAGGGCCAACGCAAACACGGTGATGGAGGCGAAGAAGAGAACGTCTCGAAGATCGATCACGCCGCGAGTCATGCTTTGAAAGTGGTAGTCGAACGAAAGCCACTGAAGGACCGAGGCCATGTTGGTCGGTAGAAGCGGAAGGAACTTGTCGAGGACCCAGAAGAACACGGAGAGGGTGAGCGCGACGAAGAGCGCGATCAGTTGGTTGCTCGTCCAGCTCGACGCCATGAGCCCGATGGCGAGGATGGCCGCGCCTTGAAGGAGGAGGCCGACGTAACCGCCAATGACAGGTCCCCAGTCGAGGTCGCCCAAGGTCGAGATGCTGATCGGGTAGAAGATGGTCAGCGCGAGTAGGACGGCGTACAAGCCGAGCACCCCTAGGAACTTCCCGACGATGACCTGCGCCTCCGTGATGGGCATCGTGATCAACAGCTCGATGGTTCCGGTCCGCTTCTCCTCGGCGAGAAGACCCATCGTGAGTGCTGGCAGTGCGAACACGAGAATCAGCCCGAGCCAACGGAACATCTCCCGAGCGCTCGCACGTCCGAACAAGAAGAAGGTCTTCCAGAAGAAGAAGCCCAGTGTGAGCAAGACGATACAGATGACGATGTAAGCCACCGGGCCATTGAAGTAGCTCCGGAACTGACGGCCGCCGATGGTCAAGGCATGCTTCACGACGCGTCCCCGTTCTGCCGAGTTGTGAGCTCTCGAAAGATGTCTTCGAGGTTCTCCCCTCGCTGTTCCAACCCGAGCAGCACCAGGTTGGCGTCGACCGCAGCTCGAAATACGTCGGCTCGGAGGTCTGCGGTGCCCTTGGGTGTGATGTGAATGGTGGCTTCTCCTGATGTTGTGCCGTCGGCTACTTGTATGTTCTGCGCGCCCTCGATCGACGCGAATGCGGCCTTGAGGGCGTCGGCGCTGCTGTCGTTGCGTTGGATGGTTGCGACGAACCGAGGCTTGCCTGCGCGTGCGGCGAGCTCTTCTGGGGTGTCGTCAGCGACGATGCGCCCCTCCGAGACGATCAGCACACGCCCACAGGTCACCTGAACTTCGGCGAGGTTGTGGGTCGACAAGATGACCGTGCGCTCCTTACCGATGTCGCGGATCAACTCGCGAATCTCCGAGGCTTGGTTTGGGTCGAGCCCGCTCATGGGCTCGTCGAGAATCAGGACGGGGGGCTCGTGGATCAGTGCCTGTGCAAGGCCGACGCGTTGCCGGTAGCCCTTCGAGAGTTCTCCTATCGCCTTGCCGATCACGTCGCCGAGGCTCGTCTCTTCGGCCACCGCGACGATCCGTTGCCGCACCTTCGCTCCTTGGAGACCGCGCATGCGGGCGACGAACTCGAGATACTCGAGGACCAGCATCTCGCTGTAGAGTGGCGTGTTCTCAGGGAGGTACCCGATGGCCTGACGGACGGCGATGGGATCGTCGAAGATGTCGGCGCCTGCCACCCGGGCCGTACCCTCAGAAGGTGCAATGAAGCACGTGAGCACCTTCATGGTGGTGGTCTTGCCGGCGCCGTTCGGGCCGAGAAACCCGAGCACCTCTCCGCGCTTCACATCGAAAGTGGCGTTTTCGAGTGCGGTGACGTGACCGTACTGCTTGGTCAGTCCCTTGGCCTCGATCATCACGTCGCTCATGACTTCCTCGGTGTGATTTCCTGTGTTTCCGGGCAGGGCTGGCCGATGTTAGCCGCGGCTTTAGGGTTGTCAAGACACGCAACGAAACCCCTCGGCACGGCGGCGTCGGGAATTTTCGAGCCCAGAAATACTTGGCCAAGTGTCGCTGTTGGACGTTGTGAACCGTCATGGCACCATCCCCCTCATGAGTTTCGCGGAGCGACTGCGAGGCGTCTCTGTCGGCCGTCTTTTCGCGGTCGGAACACGCGGGCGCCGGGTGCTCGACGCATGGCCATTGACCGCTCTCGGGGCGGCGGTCGCGGTGGTGGCGGCGGTTGCCGTGTTTCGCTTCGGGTACGGCAAGCTCGACCTCGTCTTGTTGGTGGTCGGATACGGCGGTGCCGGTCTATTGGTGATCTCGCTCGTTGCGGTCTCGGTCACCGCAATCGTGCTGCGGATTCGAATGCGCCGTGGCTTGCCGTCCGCCGCCTTGGCTCGCTTTGAGACGGGCCGCTCGGCACCTACCGGCTTTGGTTTGCCGGCCTTGAGGTGGCTTCCGCTCGTCCGCTTGCGTTGGAGCTGGGAAGAGCCGACGGCGACGGTCGTGACCCAGGTCTCCGACGGAAGCCGGCTTCGAGAACATGTGCAGTTCAATCGTCGTGGGGTGTTCGAGGTCGTGACACGGCGTATCCTCGTCGAGGACGCGTTCGGTTTGGCTCGGGTGGGGCTGCGGATGTCGCGCGAGCGAGCCTTCGAATCTCTGCCGCACCTCGGGGGCCTGCGACGCCTCCCCGTCCTCACCTCGCTGACCGGCGGCGACGAGTTCCCCCACCCGATGGGGCTCGCCGACGGCGATCGCGTGGAAACCCGTAGGTACATTCCAGGCGACCCGGCCAGGTTCATTCATTGGAAAGCGTTTGGGCGGACCCGGAAGCTGATGGTTCGGGTGCCGGAGCGCTCGTTGAGCAGAGCTCGGCGGACGGTCGCCTACTTGGTGGCCGGCCCACACGACGAAGCGGCCGCGGCCGCCGCCCGTGCCGCGATCGAGGAAGAAGCGCTCGGCCGCGACTGGCAGTTTGGTGCGGATGGGGCACCAGAACCCACATCCGATCGCGTGGAGGCGCTGCACAAGGTGATGGTGTCGTCACGCGCTGAAGTGGGTGGCGCCGGGATGCGCCGGTTCCTGGCGGAGGTCGATCGACAAGGGCCCGCCGCGTTCGTCGTCTTCGCGCCGCCGGTGATGGGGGAGTGGATCGCCGAGCTCGGAGCTCTCGCCCAGCGCCGCGTCGGCCGCGTGAGGGTCGTCCTGGCGATCGATGCCGTCCGCGAGGCAGCGGAACCTGCGCGGTGGCGTCGTTGGGTGTTCTCGTCGGAGTCGCCCAAGGGTGTTTCCCGAAGCGAGCTCGAACGCGTCGGTCGGGCGCTTGGCCAACTCCGTTGCGAGGTCGTCATGATCGACCGGACGAGTGGGCGGGTTCTCGGAGACGCGAGTCGAGTCACCACGTGGACACAGAGGGCGGCGTGACTTCGGACTCCGGACGTCTCCGTTCGTTCGCGGGCGCACTGACCGAGGCCGGCCGCGCAATGATCCACGGGATCGCCTGGGCGGTTTTGGTGGCGAGTCTGGCGTCGCCCGCGGGTTCGGTCGCGGCGTTCTTCGGTGGCTTCGTCGGATGTTTGCTCGGCGCATGGGTGTCGCGCACCCGTGTTCGTTCGTCCGTCGTCTTTGGCCTGGCGGTCGTCGGCCTGACGCTGGTCACCGCGTTGCGTTGGGGTCTCACAGGTGGGTCAGCATTCGCCTCGGCCTTCGGGCCACTTGGCGCGATGCGGGCTGCCACCGTCCTCATGTCGGCTTGCGGGGCCGCGATCGCCAGTACCGCCATTCGTACCTGGTCGCGCCGACGGGCGGTCTTTGCATTGTTCGAGCTCCTGCTGGTTGCGGTGGCGTTCGCACAGCTCTTCGTTCCCCATCGTCACGGCGCCATCAATCGTCCCTTCTACTTGGCCGACTGGATCATCGCGCTCGGCTGGGACCCTACTTGGCTCTTCCTCTTGGTTGGCGGCGGGGCCACGTTGTTCGGCTTGCTCCTGCTGCTGAGGGAGCAGCGATTCGCTCGCGCGGTTCTGAATCTTGGGATCGTGGTGGCGCTTCTGGGGCTCATCGTTCTCGCCACACCCACGATCGGGATGCCTCCGACGCCGCCAGACGGCGGGGGCCTAGGGTTGCGGCCCGACGAGACCGAAGGGCAGCAAGGCGAGGGCGGAGACCCAGACGAACGGCAAGGGCCAGCGAACGGCGAGCTCGAGTTTCGAAACAAGTACAGCGATGGCGGGTCCCGCGTACCGGTGGCGGTCGTGCTTTTTCACGACGACTACTCTCCTCCAAGCGGCGTCTACTACTTCAGGCAAGGCGCGTTCAGCCAGTACAACGGACGCAAGCTCGTGAACTCCGGGCGACGCGACGTCGACCGCGACCTCATCGCGAGCTTCCCCACGCGTCCAACGGAGATCCAAGGTGCGCCGCCCACCAACGAGAACCGGGGCCCTCTCGAGACCACCATCGCGCTCATGGCCGACCACACTCAGCCGTTCGCACTAGAGGCGCCGGTCGAGGTGGAACCTCTGCAGAACCCACACCCGAACCGCTTCCGACGCGTGTACCGAGCGACATCCGGCGTCCTGACGTCCGACTACGACGCGATGCTCGGCGCCGACGCCGGTGCGCCCGAATGGACCGAGGAGCAGTGGTCTCACTACACTCAGGCTCCCACCGATCCACGCTACGATGAACTGGCGACCCGGATCACATCGGAGTTGCCGCCACGCCTCGCCGACGATCCCATCGCGAGGGCCTTTGCGGTGACGTCATGGCTCGGCGAAGAGGGGATCTACAGCCTGCAGAACGAGCACAGCGACGCCGACGATCCCACCGCGAGTTTTCTGTTCGGTGATCTCACCGGGTACTGCGTTCACTTCGCCCATGCGGCGACCTACCTGATGCGGAGCCTCGGGGTTCCCGCTCGCGTCGCGACTGGGTACGCCATCAGCGAGTCTGCGCGTCAAGGGGGGTCGGCGCTGCTGCTTTCGGGGGCGCAGTCGCATGCGTGGCCCGAGGTCTACATCGACGGCTTCGGATGGGTCGTTCTGGACGTCTACCCCGAGCGTGCACTCGACCCGCCCGAAACACCGATGGACCCCGATCTCCAGCGCCTGCTCGGAGAGCTCGCGCGTGGTGCGTCTCCCCTGCCGATCTCGGCGACCGATCTGCCAAGGCTCAAAGAGCTCGCCCGGAACGCGACGCTTACGTTCGGGATGTGGGTTCTGCTGCTCGCGGCGTTGATCATCCTTGCGCTCTACGGAGGCAAGGGGTGGCGTCGGCTGGCGCCGACGATCGTATCGGGCCCGGCATTGCCCCGCCTCGCGTATCGCGCCGAACTCGATCGCGTTGGCGAAGTCGCGCTCAGGAGGCTGACCGGAGAGTCGCGAGAGTCTTTTGCATCACGAATCAGAGACCAAGTTCCTTCGTTTGCGCGTCTCACCGAGATGCACATCGCCACCGCGTTCGGGCGCGGATCAGTCGACGATGCGGCAGTGCGGAACGAAGCCGTTGCCGTACGCCATGACATTCGCACGGGTTTTTCGGCCTGGCAGCGGTTTCGGGGCCTCATCACGCCCTGGTCTTGGTTGCGGTCAAAATGATGCCATCCTTGGAGAGTAGGGCGCGTATGCAGGAAGCCATCCAGCAAGAGGTCGAGGTGTCGTTGTCGGCGGTTCAAGAGGTCACCAAGAGGCTCGGCGAACGTTTGCGGGCCGCGATTCGTGGCCGAGACGACGTGGTCGAACTGATGCTCGTGGCCCTCCTGGCCGACGGCCACGTGCTCCTCGAGGACTACCCTGGCTCCGGCAAGACGACGCTTGCGCGGGCGCTCGGCGGCGCGCTTGGCGGATCGCAGGGCACCGACGGCATCGCGTCGTTTCGACGGATCCAGTTTACGCCCGATCTGCTCCCAAGCGATATCACCGGGACGAACATCTTCGATGTCGAGAGCGGCAGTTTCGCTTTTCGGCGGGGACCGGTTTTCGCCCACATCGTGCTTGCCGACGAGATCAACCGGACATCGCCGAAGGTCCAAGCGGCGATGCTCGAAGCGATGGCCGAGAAGCAAGTCACCGTCGACAACGCCTCCTATCCGCTCGACGACCTGTTCTTCGTGATCGCCACCCAGAACCCACTCGACCTCGCCGGTACCTATCCTCTGCCGACGCCACAGCTCGACCGGTTCCTGTTCAAGATTGAGATGCGCCACATCGATCGCGCCGCCGAGCTCGAGGTGCTCGACCAGTACCCGCGGGCGA
Organism: Myxococcota bacterium; assembly: GCA_039030295.1. GTDB lineage: Bacteria > Myxococcota_A > Polyangia > Polyangiales > Houyiibacteriaceae > SG8-38. Next base: position 18,510 of record JBCCEK010000052.1, read on the forward strand.
GCTTGGACGTTGCGAGCGAGTTCGCGGGTGTGTCTCGCGATGAGCTACTCGCTGCGCGACGTCAGACCAAGGCCGGCGTCTACGTGGCACCGGTGGTGAAAGAGGCCCTCGTCGACCTTGCACGGCTCCTTCGCGCCGATCCGCGCGTGCTTCAAGGTGCCTCGACGCGCTCTTTGGTATTGATGCTGCCCGCTTTGCAGGCACGCGCCGTGATTCATGGTCGGGATTTCGTGTCGCCCGAGGACGTCGAAGTGTTGGCGCCCTACGTCTTCAAGCATCGACTGGAGTGCGCGCCCGGGGTCGAGGACATCGACGCATTGATCCAAGAGGCCGCCGCGGTCGAGATCGAGAAGCTCGCTCGAGCGAGCCTGCGACGCGGGTGATCGGCATGCGTGCGCTGCTTGCGTTGGGGCTCGTGGTCGTCGTTTCGGGCGCCGCGCAGATTGCTCGCTCCGACGACATGACCGACCCCTTGCTGCTCGAGGGCGAGGAGGCCACCGCGCAGGAAGCCGGGCTCTGGGATCTGATTGAACAGCGTCGATACGTTAGGGCGAGGGAAGAGTCGGAGAAGTACCTCGCAGAACATCCGGATTCGTTCATTGGCCATCTTGTGTTTTCGCAAGCGCAGCACCTCGGCGAGGCCAACTTCCCGAAGGCGTTGTTTCACGAGCTGCGGGCGCTCGAGCTCTTCGAGGCGGAGTTTGGAGAGACCCCCACCGGGAGCGAGCCATGGCGTTGGCACGCTCGCATCTTGACTGCGCTGGCGACGACCCACGGCAACCTCGAGCACTACGACGAGCAGCTGGCCTTCATGGGTCGGTTCAACGAGTTGTATACGCCGGTCCTCAAGGCCGAGCTCGCCTGGCCGTTGATGAAGCTCCGAGCCTTCGATGAGGCTCGATTGGCAGCCGAGGATGGCCTCACGACGGGCGACCCCTTCCAGATCGAACGAGCCAAGAACGCGCTCTGTGCGATCGAGTTCGAGGCAGGGGATGATGAGCTGAGCTACGAGATCTGCCGCGACGCCGTCGAGTACGCGCGGGACCGGTTCGGGAGCGCGACAGCGGTCGACCTCGGTAACTTTGCTGAGTCGGCAAGGTCGGTCTTCCGCTTCGACGAAGCCGAACGGCTCCTGATGGAAGCCACCAAGCGAGGCGTATCCTGGTACGGAAACCCTTGGCTCGAGCTCGCGGACCTCTACATGCGCGCCGGACGCTTCGCTGAGTCACTGTCCGCCCTTCGCGAGGTGCCGCGGCATCGCGCCTCTCGACCCGCACACGTTCGCGACTCGGACAGGAACGAAGCCCGACGCTCGCTTGCGGCGTTTTTGCTTCTGATGGGTCGGCCAGACGAAGCTCTTGGGATCACCGACAAGGCGCTCGTCCTACCGGACAGGCGATCCCACAACAGTCGTGATCCAGAGCAGGACCGTAGCATCGTCGCACTGCTTGACCGCTTGGCACGTCGCATGGTCGCTGAGCAACGGATCGAGTCCACCACGGCGGCGCCCTTTTATGTCCGCTGGTGGGCGCACCTCGAGGCGGCGTGGCTCCGGTTTGAGGGCTGGCGAAGCGGGCGACAGGTCGCTCGATTCCTCAACGACGAATCACGTCTGGTCGGAACCTTCGCGATCGGCACCGCTCGGAGTGCCGTGATGCCGCCCTGGCTTGTCGGCGAGCTGGTCTCGGTCCTCGGAGCCGGCGTCGTTCGGGCAGCCGTCGAGAAGGCGCGCGCCGAGGATCAGAGGCCCGGGGCGGCCGCCTATTACGATTCGGTTCTGGCCGAGGTCGCGAATTCGCAGCGCGACTACGAAGACGCGATCGACTTCGCGACACGATCGCTCGAAGGCCTTCAGCCAGGCGACGCGCTCCTGTCCGAGCGGGTTCGGGCGATGATGGCCTCAGCGCTCGCGGACCCGCGGGAGCAGGCTGCGATCTTCGAAGAGATTCTGGCGACCGACCCAGGGTTGTTTCGCCGCCTAGGCTGGGCGCTTCCGGTGTCGATCGAGGCCGCCGAGAGCGAGCTCGACGACGACATTGCTTCGGCCCTCAAGCGGTCCCCGCGGTTCTCGCGCTCGGAGGATGGGCTTCGCATCCAGGTCGCGGGTGGGCAGGCGTGCCTTTTCGGAAGGACCGGCACAGCGTGGGGGTGCAGCGCATCCGAACCACCGGAAAACGGGGACGTCGACCCCGACAAGGGCCCGGCGCAACTCGCCGTCGACTCCTTTCACCAAGTGATCTTCTCGCCGCGGGTCGACCTCAGTCGGATCGACATCAACTCGTTGGACGGCTCCAATCGGGTGACTCGCAACCCGCTCGACGAGCTCCTCCAGCCCTAGCAAGAGGCTGGTCCCGAGCCGGGGACTGTGCGTTACTTCGCTCGTGAATCGAACTTCGGTGCGTCTGTCACTACTCGCCCTGGTATTGGTGGCTGCTTACGTCATCGGCCGCGTTACCGGCTTTACGGATCAACTGACCGTCGACGGGATCCGCAGCTCGATGAAGGCCGCCGGCATGGCGGGCTTCTTTGTCTACCTTCTGACCTTCGCCGTGGGTCAGCTGCTCTACATTCCGGGGTTCGTGTTCGTCGCGGTCGCCGGGCTCGCCTATGGCCCTGTCCTGGGGCCCGTGGCCTCGATCATTGCCGCGACGGTCTCCGTGGGTGTGTCGTTCGTCATTGTGCGCACGATTGGGGGCCAGCCGTTGGCCGGTATCCAGCAACCGTTCCTGAAGAAGTGGCTCGATCGACTCGAGGAGCAGCCTCTGCGCTCGATGATCGTCATCCGTCTCTTCCTCTGGGCGATCCCACCGGTGAACTACACCCTCGCGATGTCGGGGGTGACGTTCCGGGACTACATGCTCGCGGCCGTGATCGGAATGACGCCGCCGTTCATCGTCATCTCCGTCCTCTTCGGCTTGGGCGTCAACCTATTGTGAAGACGACGTGCTTGGAGCGAAGGACTCGCTTCACTTCTTGACCCGGCGCGTGAGGGGGATGCTCGTATCCGGGAGGGTTTCGTCGGCAGCGCCTGCGAGGGCGAGGGTTGGACCGGCAGGGAACGACTTGGTGACGGCTTCGGTCTGCGCTCGCTTCGAACTGGCCAACGCGACGCTGGCCGCGACCGCTTCCGCCTCGGTGGGCGTGTCGACCTCGCGCAAGAGGCGCGCCAGCGCTCTACCCATGGCGTGGGCGGTCGGGTATCGGTCTTCCGGCCTGCGCGCCAACCCACGTGAGAGGATCTCGCAGAATGCGACCGGGATGTCTTTTCGGAGCGACGCGAGGTCGGGGATTCGCATGTCTCGAATGGTACCGATCACCCGTGCCGGGTTCTTGCCTTCGAACATCTTGCGCCCTGCGAGTGTTTCCCAGAGCACCACCGAGGCGCTGAAGAGGTCGCTCTGTGCGCTCGGGGCGGCCTCGTACGTGAGCTCTGGGGCGAGGTAGGAGATCTTCCCCTTGACGAAGCCCGGCTTGGTGATGCTGTGGCGATCCATCGCCCTCGCCAGACCGAAATCGGTGAGCTTCACGACCCCAGCACGACTCAGCATGACGTTTTGAGGGGTCACATCGCGATGAAACACCGGGGTCGTGCGGCCGCGGCGATCGGTATGGGAGTGCGCTGCGTGGAGTGCCCGAAGCACCTCGATCCCGATCGCTGCGACCAGTTGCCAGGGTGCGCCGCCGCCCTCTTGTGCGAGCGCCGAGCGCCACTCCGACAGGGTCAGCCCGTCGACCCACTCGAGGACCAAGTAGTACTCGCCGGCGTGGTCGCGATCGAAGTCGTGGATCTGCGCGATGTTGGGATGCGCCAACGCGGACACGACACGCGCTTCTTCGACGAACATCGTCAGGAACTCGGGATCGTGGCTCAGTGGCGCGAGTACGCGCTTGATGGCGACGGGTCGCGTGAACCCGGAGGCTCCGTGGGTCCGGCCCCGGTACACCTTGGCCATGCCGCCCTCGCCAGCGAGCTCGAGTACCTCGTATTTGCCGCCAAGAAGCTCGGCCATAGAGTGGGTGCGCCTTAGCTTTCTTTAGCAGAAAGCACGGCGTCGAGTTCACCCTTCTCGT
>JBCCEK010000053.1:0-22559 GCA_039030295.1 Myxococcota bacterium
ATGTGACCAATCGTCCCTACGTTCATGTGTGGCTTGTCTCGGACAAACTTTTCTTTCGCCATCGTGTGCTCCTCAGCCGCCTTTCGCCTTGGCGACGATTTCTTCAGCGATGCTCGTCGGCACCGACTGATACTCCTTGAATTGCATCGTGTAGACCGCTCGCCCCTGAGTCTTCGAGCGAAGGTCGTTGACGTAGCCGAACATGTTGGCCAACGGAACCTCTGAGCGGATCACTTGGAGGCCCCCAACACTATCCATCCCGCTCACGTTGCCGCGACGTGAGTTGAGGTCGCCGATGACCTCGCCCATGTAGTCCTCGGGCACCCTAACTTCGACGTCCATCACGGGCTCGAGTAACTGGATCCCGGCCCTCTTCGCGCCTTCTTGGAAGGCCAGCGAACCCGCCACCTCAAACGAGGCCTGGCTCGAATCGACGTCGTGGTACGAACCGTCGAAGAGGGTCGCCTTGACGTCAATCACGGGATAACCAGCCATGACCCCACGAGTCATCGCGTCCTTGATCCCCTTCGAAACCGAGGGAATGAACTCCTTCGGCACCGTGCCACCGACGATCTTGTTCTCGAACTCGAAGCCGCTCCCTGCTTCCATCGGCTCGAGCTTGACCCAGACGTGGCCGAACATGCCCTTGCCGCCACTCTGCTTCACGTAGCGGCCCTCGGACTCCACTTCCTTGGTGATCGTCTCACGATAGGCCACTTGCGGCGCACCGACGTTGGACTCGACTTTGAACTCGCGCTTCAAGCGATCGACGATGATCTCCAAGTGAAGCTCGCCCATGCCGCTGATGATCGTCTGGCCCGACTCTTCGTCGGTGTGTGCACGGAAGCTCGGGTCCTCCGCGGCGAGCTTCCCAAGTCCGACCCCGAGCTTGTCTTGGTCCGCCTTGGTCTTTGGCTCGATCGCCACTGAAATCACAGGCTCCGGGAAGTCCATGCGCTCGAGAATCACGGGGGCCTTGCTGTCGCAGAGCGTGTCCCCGGTCGTGGCCGTCTTGAGCCCCACGGCCGCTCCGATGTTTCCGGCCCGGATCTCTTTGAGCTCCTCACGATTGTTCGCGTGCATTTGGAGAATGCGGCCGATGCGCTCGCGTTTACCCTTGGTCGAGTTCAACACGCCGGTACCTGCTTCGAGCACCCCCGAGTACACCCGAAAGAAGGTGAGTTGTCCGACGAACGGGTCGTTGACGATCTTGAAGGCCAACGCGCTGAACGGTTCGTCGTCAGAGGCCGGACGCGCCATGGCCTTCTCGGGGTCGTCTGGATCCACGCCCTGGATCGGGGGAACGTCGAGGGGCGAAGGAAGAAAGTTCACGACGGCATCCATCAACTGCTGAACGCCCTTGTTCTTGAACGCAGAGCCCGTCAGCACGGGGACGATCGACTGAGCCAAGCAGCCCTTTCGGATCGCGCTGAGGATCTCGTCGTCGCTGAAGTCGGTGTCGCCCTCGAGGTAGCGTTCCATCAACGCGTCGTCGACCTCTGCCACCGATTCGAGGAGGATCGCCCGCGCCGCTTCAGCGTCGCTCTGGAACTCCTCGGGGATGTCTTCGACTTCCCACTCGGCCCCAAGCGTGTCGTCCTTGAATCGGTTCGCCTTCATCCGGACCAAGTCGATCACGCCCTCGAGCTCGGCTTCCTGCCCTAGGGGCAACTGAACGGCGACCGCCGGAGCGTCGAGCCGGTCCTTGATCGAGTTAAACGCAGCGCCGAAATCTGCCCCGGCCTTGTCCATCTTGTTGATGAAGCAGATGCGCGGAACCCCATACCGGTCGGCCTGCCGCCAGACCGTTTCGGACTGCGGCTCGACGCCTTCTTTGCCGTCGAACACGGCAACGGCCCCATCGAGCACGCGAAGTGACCGTTCGACCTCGATGGTGAAGTCCACGTGGCCGGGCGTATCGATGATGTTGATGCGGAACTGGTTGTCGCCGAACGGCCCTTCCTCAGGTCGCCAAAAACATGTGGTCGCAGCGCTCGTAATCGTGATGCCGCGCTCTTGCTCCTGCTCCATGTAGTCCATGGTCGCAGCACCGTCGTGCACCTCGCCGATCTTGTAGTTCACGCCGGTGTAGTAGAGGATCCGCTCGGTCGTCGTCGTCTTGCCCGCATCAATGTGGGCCATGATGCCGATGTTGCGGGTCTTATCGAGTGGGTACTTTCTAGCCATGGGATGATCGGAGCTTCGACTCTTGATTTGACGCTCTTCATGCACAAAACCCCCTCCGACCCAGAAGCCGCCCTCGGGCTTCGTCGTCTCGGAGAGGGTTTCGAGAGGCACATCGGTTGAGGCAGCTTGGCCTCGGTCTTCCCGGTGACTCTCTCTATGTGCTCGATGTCATGAGTTCAGCTACTGCTCCTTGTCCGAGTGGTTTCCGTAGACCTTCCCAGACGTTGAAAGAAACCCTTACCAGCGATAGTGCGCAAACGCCTTGTTGGCGTCGGCCATCTTGTGTGTGTCCTCGCGCTTCTTCACTGCGTTTCCGCGACCCTGCGAAGCCTCCATGAACTCGGAGGCGAGTCGCTCCTGCATCGATTTCTCGCCACGGGCGCGCGCGTACTGCACGAGCCATCGCATGGCCAACGCGTTGCGACGATCGGCGCGAACCTCAACGGGCACCTGATAGGTGGCGCCACCGACACGGCGACTCTTCACCTCGACCCGGGGCTTGACCGACTCGAGCGCCTTCTTGAAAACCTCGAGAGGCTCTTCTTTGTATCGTTCTTCGATGATGTTGAAGGCACCGTAGAGGCACTTCTCTGCCGTGGAGCGCTTACCGGCGAGCATCAGTGAGTTGACGAACTTGGCCACCAACCGATCGCCGTACTTGGCATCGGGGATGATCTCTCGTTTGGGGGCTCCTGCGCGACGACTCATGATCTCAACTCTTGACTCGCTATGGGATTAGCTCTTCGGGCGCTTGACGCCATACTTGGAACGCTTGTTGACGCGGTTGGCCTTGTTGGTGTTGGACGGCCCGATCGCCCCAGTGGCGTCAAGGGTGCCTCGCACGACGTGGTAACGAACACCGGGAAGATCCTTCACTCGGCCACCGCGGATGAGCACGACGGAGTGCTCCTGAAGATTATGCCCCTCGCCGGGGATGTAGGTCGTAGCCTCGATCCCGTTCGACAAACGAACACGGGCCACTTTGCGAAGAGCCGAGTTCGGCTTCTTCGGAGTCGTTGTGTAGACGCGCACGCACACACCGCGCTTCTGCGGGCATCGCTGAAGCGCCGGGGAGTCGGTCTTCGACTTGATCTGTTTTCGTCCCTTGCGAACGAGCTGGTTAATCGTTGGCATAACTACCCGAAAAAGCGTGCGTTTTCCTCGCCGGCCGGTGTGGTCCCCACGCGGCAAAGGGAGCGAAGGATAGGCGCGAACGCCCCGCTGTCAAGCGAAGTATTGACGGAAAGCAGACCTCAGCTCAAGATATTGAAATTACTTCAGAAATCGACTCTGAGGCGACCTCCGGTAAGGCCCAGTTGGAAGCGAACCTCAGGGCCCCGGAGGGTGGTCGGCCCAGCAGCGTCACTCGGCAACTCGCGGTCCCGGGTGCTGCGAATCACGGGCTTGAAGCGAACCTCGGCCTCGACAACCCCCGCCACGTAGAAGCTGAGCAGGCCGGCCACGCTGACCCAGTTGCTGATACGCAACGCCCGCTCCGTTCGCTCGAAGCGCGCGAGTTGGTCCTCCGAGGGGTTCTCGTTCCTGAGGGCGTTATGCCCGATGAAAGTTGCGATGGACGAGATCAGGAACACCGACTCGGTGACGGCGAACATGATCCCGAGGCGCCGGTTCTGATTCTGAAACTGCCCGATGCCGAAAGGGAGCGCGGCGATCCAGCGAGAATTGACGCGCTCGACAGTCTCGGTGGCCGCGAGGGCCTCGAGTTCCTCGATGCGCGCCTGCTGACGGAGCAACTCCTCCCGTTCGAGGTTTCGGGCTTCCTCCTGCCTGGCCGCTTCGAGTGCGGCTTGTCGCGCACGTTCTGCGTCCGACTCGGCCTTCACCTCGCGAAACGTGGTGACGACGGCTTCGGGGAAGGCAACGGGATCGAGGTCGTAGTCCGGGTCTTCGGCGAGCAAGCGGCGAAACTGCTCGCGAGCCTTCGCGTCTTCTCCGAGGAACAGATACGTCGCACCCAAATACTTGCGTGACTCGAGACGCACCACGGAGTTTCGCGCGCGTGGAACGGCCCCGCCGACAAGCGACTCGAGCCCTTTGGCAGCCTTGGGGTAGTTCTGGCGGTCGTATGCACGGCGCGCCGACTCGAAGTCGGAAAGCTCGTCCGCCAGAACCGGCAGCGCGACCATCGCTCCGACAGCCACCAGCAGCCCAAAAAGCGCCATGCGCCGCATACACGGGCGTTCTACGGGGTTTCTCCAAGCGCCTCAAGCTTGAAGCTGTGCTCGGTGAGCTCCCCGCCGGCTCGGAGCTTCACGACGCTCTGATACGTACGGTACCCGGGTGCCTCGATCTGCACCTGCGCGGCCGCGCTGAGCCGCGTCATCGGGATCCGGAGAATCTCCCGGATTCTTCCTGAGACGCGGCGGTTGCCAGGCAAGGTGATGCGCACCTTCGCGTCGGGAACGGCGGGCCCTTTGAGATACAGACCAGCTGGTTTGTAACGCAGCTTGACCGTGAGCTCGAGGTCGCGACTACCGCCCGTGATCTGCCTTCGAATCACCCGGTCCTCGCAGCAACCCTCGGCGCCCACGAATCGAAACGTATGCCTTCCCGATTTGAGCCTCACGCGTTGGAAGTCCGGACCGTAGGGGCGCAGAGGGCCGCCATCGACGCTGATCGAGACGTTCGGCGGAGTTGGCCGAAAAACCACCCACCTCTTGGTGGCGGCAGGTTCGGTACCGGACGGAGGCTCGGTCGCGGGTTCCTCGACGTTCGGGGCGCCGGATCCCCCGATCGCAGCAGCCTCAGTCTCGGGCGTCGGCACCAGGGTTGGCGGAGTCTCGACTTCGGCGACTTCCGACTTGGGAGCCGCAGGCGGATTCGACTCGGGCGTGGCCTCTTCCGCGTCACGCTGCGTCGCATAGCCAAGACCCAGCAAGCCAAGAACGATCAGCGCCCCACCCAGCACGGCGATCAGCCGCTGGCGCCGACCTTGCCCGAGGGAATCGAGAAGTTTGAGTGCGCGCTCGTTGCCGTCGTCGATCGCGAGCGCTCGACTGAGCGCGGCTTGCGCCTTCGGAATGTCGTCTGCCCTCGCGGCTTCGGCGCCGATCCGAAGCGAACGCTGAAGAGCTTGCGCCTCGAGCTCACGGGACACCCGCTCGGGCTCGGCGAAGTAGCGAGCGAGGGTGGTATCCGGGTCGTCGACACCCATGTCTGCGAGAAACGAGCGAAGATCGTCGGCCATCTGCTGCGCAGTTTGGTATCGGTCGCCAGGTCGGCGCGAAAGCGCCTTGTCCATGGCACTCGCAAGCTCTCCGCCAATTGCCGGGCGCAACCGAAGCGGGTCGGGGTAGTCTCCGTCGAGCAGTAGCTTCAACAAGTGATGCGCGTTGCGCCCCACGAACGGTAGGCGCCCCGTCGCACAAAAATAGAGGACGGTCCCTAGCGAGAATACGTCGCTACGCTCGTCACAATCGCCGCTCTCGATCTGCTCAGGCGCCATGTGACCGGGCGAGCCGAGGATCTGACCCGTCGCAGTGAAGGTATGGGTATCGACCATATGCGCGATCCCAAAGTCGGTCAGCTTCACGCAGCGGTCTTCATGGATGAGGACGTTCTCTGGTTTGACGTCGCGATGGATGATGCCCTTGAGGTGGGCCTCGCGAAGCGCATCCGCGAGTTGGAGCGCAATGCAAGCGGCGATCTCCGGTGGCGTCTCTTTGTGCTGCAAGACGAAGTCCTTGACCGTCGGCCCCGTCAACAACTCGGCGGCGATGTATGTCTCGTCGGACGCCTCGCCACTGTAGTCGTAGATCTCCAAGATATGGGGATGCCTGAGTTTGGCGACGCTCTTGGCCTCCCGAGTGAACCGGGCGCGTGCTTCACTGGTGCGTTGCAAATGAGGGTGTAGGACCTTCAGCGCGACCAGTCGGTCGAGTGAGCTGTCTCGGGCACGGTAGACCGTCGCCATCCCACCGTGGCCGATCTCGTCCAAGACTTCGTACTTCTCCAGCTTGCGCAACATGACCCCGGAACTCTGAGGGTATCAGGCTTCATCGGGCCTGGCCCGACCCGAATCACAGCGGCGTGAGCATGTTTGGGACGCAGAACTCGAAATCGTTGCGGCTGCTCACGCCGTCGTTGCCTCCCGCTACGACGAACGCCCCACTCTCGTAAACGATTCCCGAAGGGTTTGCGCGAGGGACCACCAGGTCGACCAACGAAACGATGGTCACCGCAGCGCCGCTCCACTGGACTTGCTCCACGCTCTGCGAGTCGGTCCCACCGACGACGAGCGCACTGTCGACCGGCTGGAGCGCTTCGAGCCGAGCGGTGGTCCAGGCTGGGCCGGGCGTGGCTTCGCAGCCGCCTGCGCACCCATCGAGCCGAACCGTGTCCTGCCGGACGACGCCTTGGTCGTCCGCGCCGCCCATCAGCAGCGCAAGGCTTTCGCCGTCGGTCACGAGGAGACCCTCTTCACGAATCCCGTCCTCCAACGAACCCACGGGTTGACCGGTACTACTTCCCTCGCGGATCAGTTCCGCGTCGCCAACGTCGTTGCCGCCGACGACGAGCACGTCCGAGCCGAGCGCGGCAGCAACCGGGCCGGCGCGCGGTGTGCTTAGCGTGCGAGCGGTGATCCCACCTTCCGGATCGACGACAGAGACATTGGCCTGGGCCTCCCCTCCAATCTCCCCACCGATCACCATGGCACCGGTGCCGGGCACGGAGACGATGGCAGACGCAGGGCCCGCGCCCGGGTGCAACACGACGGGCGTCACACGGTTGAGCGGGTCGCTCATATTGAACACGAAGGCTGACGCATCGTCCGGCAACACCAGGATCTGGACTTCATCGATCGAGGCTGCTCGGGTCGGCCCAAGGGTCGGTAGCGAGAGGTCCTCGGCAAACAAGCGAGCTTCCCACTGCAGGGCGTCGAAGAACTCGACCTGCTCAGCGGAAGCCTCGGTGCCCCCTGCCAGCAGGGCGAACGTTCCCGAGCGAACCATCGCGAAGCGCTCACGGGCGGCTTCCATCTGGTCGAACGCGATTCGCACGCACGACGCCGGTTCGGCAGCGACGACGCGCATCAATCCCCCGCTCACGGAGGGGACGAACCCGGGCGGGGCGGTCACGAGGTCGGTCGTGTCCCCAAGGATCGCGATTCGAATACGGGTTGGGGAGACGAACGACTCGAACTCGAGGATCGCGTCAAACAGGCCGTCGTTGACGGGGAAGTCCTCCGACCTCGGTGTTGCTTCACCTTCTTGGACTTCGATCCGGAGCGTCGTCGCGTCGGTGCCCGCAGCCGGATTTCCATTGTCAGCATCGACGATGACCGACTCGAACACGAAGGGGTTGGCTTCGTCGCACCCGAGAGCGGCCGTGCACACGAGAATAAGGAAGACGCCACGGGACAGCACGGGAAGGAGGTTGCGTTACCGGCTCATCGCAAGCAAGTAGAGGAGCGACGTGTGGGCCGAACGCATCGATCCGATCGACGAGGTCGCCACTGCCCGACTCATGAGCCGGGAACCAGGGTTCGCATGGCTCGACGCCCACCGGACCGATGCACGCGATGGGCGCTACTCGTTCCTTGCAGCTTGGCCCGACGCCGAACTCAGTGAGCCGTTCGGCTCGAGAGAACCGTTTCGTGCCATCGACGGCCTCGGTGACCCTGGCGGCGTCGTCAACCTCACCGGACCCAAGCCAAACGAAGTCCCGGGTTGGATCGGATTCATTGCCTTCGACGCGTTCTGGAGTCGGCCCGACCGCGGCAAAGCGCGTTTCGAACGCAAAGACGAGCCCGTTGTCTGCTTCCGGCGCTACCCCGCTCTCATGGCCGTCGACCACCTCGACTCGGCGTGTTGGGTGATCGGAGACGACGAAGGGGCGTGCCGGACGTTTCGAGCGCGACTCGCCGCCTGCGTGCCCAACGCGGAAACGCCCACAGAGATCGGCGACCTCACGGTGGACGACGCCGCTATACACCGAGCCGCCATCGTTCGAGCGCTCGAGCACATCGCGCGGGGCGACGTGTACGAAGTCAACCTGGCGAGGCGCTGGTCCGGATCGTTCGAAGGGCACCCGTTCGCTCTTTGGGCGGCGATGCGCGAGGCGAGCCCGGTGCCGCTCGGGGCGTACCTGTCGACACCGCGAGGCGCAATCCTCGCATGCACGATGGAGCGATTTCTCCGTTGGCACGCCGAAAGCAAGGCGCTCGTGACTCGTCCGATCAAGGGCACGATTCGGCGGGGCGGGGAAGAGGCGGCGGCGACGCTCCTCGCAGACCCGAAGGAGCGGGCGGAGCACTCGATGGTCGTCGATCTGATGCGCAATGACCTCGGGCGGGTCGCGGAGGTGGGCTCCGTGCGCGTCGAGTCACCGCTCACGGTGGAGCCGTTCGCAGGCCTCTTTCACCTGGTCAGCACCGTGTCGTGCCTCACGCGCCCTGAAATGACGCTCGCGGCGATCCTCGAAGCCACCTTCCCGCCGGGGAGCGTCACAGGAGCCCCCAAGTTGCGAGCGCTCGAGATCATCGAGGCACTCGAGCAGCACCCGAGGAGAGCCTATTGTGGTGCGGTCGGTTTCATCGACCGGGACGGCGGAGTCTCGCTGGCGGTTGCGATCCGGACCGCCACGGTCGTCGACGCAGAGGTCCAGTACTGGGCGGGTGGAGGCATCGTCGAGGCGAGTGACCCCGACCGCGAGGTCGCCGAGACCGAACTCAAGGCTCGGGTCTTCCTCGAAGCGGTGGCGCACTTGAGGCGCAAGCGCGATCAGTCGAACAGCAAGACGATATAGGCGCAAAACAGGATCAAGTGGATGACGCCCTGGAGAAGGTTGCTTCGACCCCCACTCAAGTTGATGTACGAAACGAAGAGGGTCAGGCACAGCAGGAGCGTCTCGACCGGGTACAGACCCAGGACGACCTTGTTCCCCGTCGCAAGGCCGATCATCAGGACCGCGGGCACGGTCAGCCCGATCGTCGCAAGCGCCGACCCAAGAGAAATGTTGATCGAACGTTGAAGCTGGTTGGAGAGGGCCGCGCGAAGCGCCGTGATCGCCTCGGGCGCAAGAACCAGTACAGCGACGAGCAATCCTCCGAATGCCGCGGGTGCGCCTACCTCCGCAATCCCGAAGTCGATGATCACCGCCAGCTTCTTCGAAAGCAAGACGATCGGCGCCATGTACCCGACGAGGAGTGCGAAATGAACACCAATCGACTGAGTTCGGCGAGGGTCCGAGTCTGATTTGGGGTGCTCCGACCCAGACTCTGTTCGCCGGCGTGGAGACGTGAAGTACTCCCGGTGACGAATGGTCTGGGTCGCGAGGAAGACCACGTAGAGGCCGAGGGTGGCCACGATGAGAAACTCGGCCTGAGGCACCGTGAACGACGGGTCGGGGGTCGAACGTGTGAAGTTCGGGAGAATCAGCGACAACACGGCAAGAGGGATGATCACCGCAAGGAAGGTATTGGCGCTCTGGAGGTTGAAGCTCTGTTCGACGTGTCGGTAGCCGCCTAGCAATAACGACAGGCCGATCATCCCGTTCAGCACGATCATCAGCACCGAGAACATCATGTCGCGGCCTAGGGTTGGGCTTTGCTGGCCCGTCAGCATCACTGCTGAAATCAACGCAACCTCGATTCCAGTCACCGAGAGCGTGAGTATGAGTGTCCCGTAGGGCTCGCCGAGTCGATGGGCGAGCTCCTCGGCGTGTCGCACCACCCCGAAGGCGCCCCACATCATGACCCCAAAGAGCCAGGCAAAGAACAGCGCGGTCCCGAGGCTCGGAGCGGGGTCAGAAAGCCATCCGTCTCCGAAGCGAAAGAACAGCAAGGTCGTGAGTACGCCTGCGACGAGTCCGGCTTCCGCGCGCAACTTCTTGAGCAAGTTTGAACTCGGCTTCGCGTTCATTCGGACGCGCGAAGCTGACCATGGAACCCGACGCCGAGCAACTTCCTTCGTCGCGGGCTATTCCGCGCTCGGAGACTCTGGCGCCGAATGTCGTGCACTGCGTGGGTCGGGCGGTGGCTTGACCGGGCGCGGCAAGCGGTTCCGACCGGTGATGAGCCGGACGCCGCGCGTGCCAAAGAAGTACTGCCAAATCCAATCGATGAACACGGTGAGCTTCCTGCGAAACCCGATCAGGAAGAAGATGTGGATCGTCGCCCACAAGAAAAAGGCGGGGTACCCGGCGAACCGTGCGCGCCCGACTTGGGCGACCGCGCGGCCGCGGCCAATGATGGCCATCTCGCCCTTGTCGTTGTAGACGAAGACGTCCCGCGGAGAGGGCTCGGCGCCCATCTGGATCGCTCGAAGCTCGCGGGCAATCGTGTTGCCCGCGAAGGCTCCCATCTGAAGCGCACCTTGAGCGACACCTGGAACCGGCCCGCCGATGTTTGGATCGACGCGGTGCGCGAGGTCACCCACGACGAAGACATTGGGGTGCCCCGGCACCGTCAGGTCATCGCCGACCATGACGCGGCCCCCCCGGTCGATCTCCACGCCCAAGGTTGCACCTATCGACGTGGCCTTGACGCCCGCGGCCCAAATGACGTTGTTCGCATCGATTCGAACCTCGCCATCCGGCGTCTTCGCGGTCAGCCCTCCATCGTCGACGTCGGTCACCATCGCTTGAAGCATCACCTCGACGCCCCGAGACTCGAGTTCCTTCTGCGCCTTGGAAGAAAGATCCGGGTCGAACGCCATCAGAATTCGCTCGGCATGGTCGAGCAGGATGATCCGGGAGCTCGTCGTGTCGATGTGCCGGAAGTCTTTGCGGACCGACTCGACCACTTCAGAGAGCGCGCCCGCCGTCTCCACGCCGGTAGGTCCCGCGCCAACGATCGCGAACGTCAGCGCGGCACGCTTGGCGTCCTCGTCCTGTTCGAGCTCGGCCTGTTCGAAGGCGAGAAGGAACCTTGCGCGAACGTTGATCGCCTCGTCGATGGTCTTCATCCCGGGTGCGTGCTTCACCCAATCGTCTTTGCCGAAATAATTGGTCGCGGCTCCTGTCGCGAGGACGAGGTAGTCGTAGCTGTAGGGTTCATCCTCGAGGTGCACGGTTTGCGCCTCGAGATCAACGCTCTTCGCCTCCGCCATCAGCACTTCGCAGTTCGACTGTCCGCGAACGATTTTCCGGATCGGCGCCGCGATGTCGGCTGGCGAAAGCGCGGCGGTGGCCACCTGGTAGAGAAGCGGCTGAAAGAGGTGGTGATTGTGCCGATCGATGATCGCCACCTCGGCGTCCGCGTGGCGAAGCGCCTTGGCCGCAGCCAATCCTCCGAAGCCACCCCCGATGATCGCGACTCGGGGTCTGTCGTGCCGCCACGCCTCCATGGTGAGGGCAACATAGCCCGAGCACCCACGTGCGTCATCCTCACCCAATCGTGCCGCACCGATGAGAACATCGGTATACTCGCGCCATGGGAAACACGAACTGCTGGACGCTCGCCGCCGCAGGCGGGCTGGCCTGCCTTGTGGCGTGCGCGAAGGGGCCACTTCCTGCGGGAAACACCGCCACCGAGATCACCACATCACCCGAAGAAGCCGAGCGGATCGCGCAAGAAGCCTACGTGTACGCCTACCCGATGCTGGAGAACTACCGAACCCTCTACGTGCAGGCGGTCGACAGGACCGGCCCGGGGTACATGGGTCCCTTCAATCAGCTCCAGCACGGCACCGAGCTCTTGGGACCAGACTTCACCGATGTGGTTCGCCCCAACAACGACACTCTCTACTCATTCGCTTGGCTCGACCTGCGCGCCCAACCGGTCGTGATCTCGGTTCCGAGGATCGACGACCGCTACTACTCAGTGCAGCTCGTAGACATGTTCACCAACAACATCGGGTACATCGGCCCGCGGACGACCGGGACGGATGCCGGAAGCTATCTCGTCACGGGGCCCCGTTGGAGCGGTGCAAAGCCCGGCGACGTGGCTGGGGAGATCAAGAGCGACAGCGAGTTCGTCTATTGCATCATCCGCACGGAAGTACGAACGCCGAGCGATGTCGCGGCAGTGGTCGCTCTGCAGAAAGAGTACCATCTCACACCTCTCAACGTCTTCCTCGGTCGGTCGCGGGTCCCCGTCGCCGCGGGGATCACCTTCCCACGGTACGAAACCAAGAAAGCGACGTCTGTCGGATTCATCGACTACCTCAACCTGTTCCTCACTCAGGTTCAGATCCCGGAATCCGACGTCGCCACGGTCGAGCGTTTCGCCCGGATCGGCGTCGAACCCGGGATGCTCTCTGCGTCTACGCGACTGCCAGAACCGATTCGAGCCGCGGTCGATGCTGGCGTCGGCAAGGCGCTCGTCGAGATCTCGAAGGCAGCGCTCGACCCGAGCAAGCTCCCCGGGATCACCTCGAGGAAGTCTGCGAGTTGGGCAGGGATGGTTGGGATCTTTGGAAGCCCGGAAGAGATGAAAGGCAGATACCTGGCGCGAGCTGCGGCGGCCATGTTTGGCCTCTACGGGAACGACGCCGAAGAAGCGTACTACCCCGTTGGCAACGACGACGCGGCAGGCGATGCACTCGATGGCTCGACCGGTCGTTACACGATGCACTTCGAGAAGGAGCAACTTCCCAAGGTCGAAGCCTTCTGGTCGATGACGATGTACGGCTTGCCAAAACAACTGATGGTCGCCAACCCCATCAACCGCTATTCGATAGGCGACCGAAGCAAGCTCGCAGTCGGCAAGGACGGCTCTGTGACGATCTACATTCAGCACGACGCGCCCGAACCCGACAAGCGGTCGAACTGGCTGCCTGCACCCGATGGACCTTTCTCCGTCCAGTTCAGGATGTACCTGCCGGCACAGAGCGTCATCGAATCGCCGCTCTACCTGCCGCCCGACATCGTCAAGGTGCGCTAGTCGTCTGCGCCGCGGTCGATTGTACGTCCCGGGCTCACGAAAGAGATCGCGTTGGTCCCGGAGCGTCCGACCATCACGGCCTCGATGAAGGGAGCCGCGGTCTGTTTGCTGGTAGCGCCCCAGTCGATGACGAAGTTGGCGCCCGAACCTCCAGTCGCATCCTTGCGCTCCACCAGGAACTCGACGGTCTGGAGCGGTTTGAGTGCGATCAGCTCTTCGAGGAGAGTCTTCGAGAGATTCCCCTCCGTGTCGTAGTACGCGACGGACGAAAGATAGACAGAGTCCTCGGTATCGATGTTCCGAATGCTCAACGTCGCTTCGAGCGCGTAGGGGCGTCCCCCGTCGTAGTAGATGTGAGAGTACACCGGAACGTAGACCGACTTCTTCACGACCCACTGCGCTTCGGTGACGCCGTCAGCTGGGTACTTCGAAGGGTCTGGCGCCGCATACGCGCGTGGCGGTTCGAACTGAACGGTCTCTTCAATCGCATCGAGGCGCGCGTTGGTGTTAGAACGCCCCCGAACGTACAGGAACGCGAGGCCTGCAACCGCAAGCAGGATCAAGAGCCTCACGCCGTGCTCCGAGAGCCAAAGGAACCACTCTGGGAATTTGGAATCATCGCTCACAGGCTTGCTCCTCGTTCGTGCGAAGCTTGGTCGGGTATCGCATTTTTGCTGCGTTCCTCGCAAGCGAATCGATCGACCTTGAGGGGCCGCGCATGCGTGTTATGAGGAGAGTCGCTCCCGGGTCGTCTAAGGGCAGGACAACAGGCTTTGGACCTGTGAATGGTGGTTCGAATCCACCCCCGGGAACCAGCGTACGATGCTTCAACGACCGAATTCACCCACCCTTTTGTTGCTCTTGTCTGCTCTCGTCGGTTGTGTCTGGTCGTGTGCCAAAGGCGAGGCCGTTCCGCCAGCCGCCGACGCCACCACGGCGGGGGCTGCGGCACCGATTCCAGCATATGCCGCCGAAGGAATGAGCGGCTGCGACCACGACGTCGAGACCAACTCGACCGCCAAACGCGCGTGGCCATACCCCCCAGAAGCACGGGACATCCGTTGGGGGCAGAAGTACCGAAAGAACAAGCTCAAACTGAGTCCGAACCCCGCGACCTTCTACACCGCGACGGTCACATGGAAGAAGGGCGAACTCATTCCGGTCCGGGGGAGCGAGGTCCTGATCAAGAAACCGCGGCGCGTCGTCGCCAAGAACGACGTGTACGTCACCCGCCAAGTGGTCGACCAAGGCCTCGAGGTGAAGCGTCGCGAGAAAGTCGCCTCGGCCGGCGAAGAGGTCGACTTCATGTTCTACAACTCCCGCGGCTTCTGCATGGTCAATACGAAAGCGGGCGCGGCGTGGACACCATGTGAACTCGATGAGACCTTCGTCGGAGTGACGGCCGAGGAGCCATTCGCGTGCGATCAGGTTTGGTGGGTGAAGGTCTCGAAGGGCAAAGTCGATACCGGGTGGATGCCCTTCGACTCGGAGTTCATGTTCCGCGAGCCTTCCCCGCCGGCTGCCGAAGCCAAATGAAGGTTTCCTGGTTGCCCTTCGGTCCTGTGATCACGCTGTCCGCTTCGGCGACGCGCTCGAACCCCATCGATTGAGCTTCCTCGACGAGGGACCGCACGGCTTGGCGCCGGACCTCCAAGTCCCTGACGACACCGCCCTTGCCGACTTGGTGCTGGCCCACCTGAAACTGTGGCTTGACGAGCGCCAACACATCGCCCCCCGGCCGGAGGATGCCGCGGGCAGCGGGCAACAACTTCTCGAGTCCGATGAACGACGCGTCGATCACGACCAAGTCGACGGTTCCAGACACTTGTGCGCGCGTGACGTGGCGCGCGTTGGTCCGCTCTAGGTTGACGACGCGCGGGTCCTGGCGGAGCCGGTTGTGCAGCTGGCCGTAGCCAACGTCAATGGCGAACACCTTCCGGGCTCCGCGCTGGAGGAGGCAGTCTGTGAAGCCCCCGGTGGACGCTCCGAAGTCGGCGACGACCTTGCCCGCGGGGTCGAAGCCAAACGTGTCCAAGGCGCCGCTCAGCTTGACGCCGCCGCGCGAGACGAACGGATGGTCGGGCTCCCTCACTTCGATCGGGCTCTGTTCGTCGATCGACAGGCCCCCTTTGTCGACACGGCGTTCGCCGATGTAGACCTTGCCGGCGAGAATGAGGGCCTGCGCCCGCGCACGCGAGGGCGCCAAGCCCTTCTGCGTAAGCAGTACGTCGGCACGGACTTTGGCCACGCGGGCATCGTGGACTAACTTCCTTTGAAAAGCGAACGGCGGTATACCGGCCCCATGGCGAGGAGTGTTCTGATCATTCTGGGCCTCGGCACGATCGGTTGGGGGCTCCTGAGCTACTTCGCCGGGTCGTACCTCCCGGACTGGATGGGGCTGGCGGGGCCTCAGCATGGCGAGCTCTACATCGAGGCGATGTCCGTCAACGTCGGGCTTTGGCCTGCTTTGGGTGTATTCGCGCTCTTCGGAGCCGCGTTCCAGCGCCTGCGGCTCTCCGCGACTCTCGCGTTCGTCGTCTGCTCAGCGGGTGCGGCGGGCGGACGAATTCTCGCGCTTACGCATGGGGCCGAAGCGGGCGTATACACCATGGCAGCAGTGGCCCTCGAAGTTGCGATGTTCCTCGCTGCGCTGGGCGGATACATCTCGGAGAAGAGCCGACTCGCCAAAGAGGCACGCGAACAAAAGCGTGCCGAGCGAGCCGCCCTCGAGGCCGCACTCGAGAAAGAGCACGCGGAAGCCGCCACGGTAGCTGAGAAAGCCGCCGACAAAGCGCCCGCCGGCCCGACGCCCTAGAACGGAATATCGTCGTCACCGAAGTCGTCGGCAGCTGGCGGGGCGCTTCCGCCACCGCCTCCTCCGCCCCCTCCGCCGCCGAAGTCACCCGGTGCACCCGAGTCGCGACGGCCTCCGAGCAGGACGATGTTGGTGGCCACGATCTCGGTCGAGTTGCGCTTGTTGCCGTCTTTGTCTTCCCACTGGCGATACTGGATGCGGCCTTCGGCGCAGATCGAGCGTCCTTTGGACAGGATGTTGTTGAGCGCTTCGCCCCGCTTGCCCCAAATGATGACGGTGTGCCAATCGGTGCGCTGCTGACGTTCGCCTGCTCGGTTCATGTACGACTCGGTTGTCGCGAGCCGTAGCCGGAGGACGGCCTGGCCGTTCTGGGTGTACTTGAGCTCTGGGTCGGTGCCCAGATTGCCGATGAGAACTACACGATTGAGGCCTTCTGCCATGGATCCCCTCTTCTAATTTGCGCAATCGGCGGCGAACATACGCGGCCTTGCCGTGCGGATCAATGACCCGATTGCTCGTTTTGCATTCGCAGCAGGATTGCTAGTTCATCGGTCAACTCCCGCCGGCGGTGCGCGTAAAAGGTGGGCCCTACCCGTTCGGCGCCGTGGTCGGACTCGAGCTCGGCGATCTCATCGAGGAGCGCGCGCTGGCGTTCGAGGCGAGCCGCAGCGACCTGCTTGGTCTCATCGGAGGGTCGGAGGGTCAGGATCGCGCCAAGGCCCAGGAACACCAGGCCAAGACCGACCGCCAAGTACGGGAGCGGCCCACCACCGGGGATCCCACGGATCTCGACCCGAAGCGGGTCGATCCGCGGGTCGCTTGGGCGACGAGCGATGCCGGTGACCAGAAAACGCCGATCCGGACGCTCGCGTATCTGCGCAGGCGCGAAGCCCTCGGCCTCGAGGCTCATCCCGTCGATGTAGTCACTGATGACCTGGTACTCCATCGTCTGAAACGGAATCGCCTGTTCGATCGAGAACGACGTACCCTCGACGGGGACGTCGTACGCCCACGTCAACGTTGACCGCCCAGGGGGCAGCGAGCCGCTGATCCTGAGGCCGGTATCCGTCCCCGCAACGCGTTGATCAGTCATCATGGCCCGAGACTGAAACGCCTTGGCGTCCGGCGGCAGCTCGATCGTCAAGCCGCCTTCGGGGAACACGTAGGTCGCATCGCCGAGGTTTGCGAGCCGGGCTTCTTGCGTGATGTGCGCGCGGTCGGCCTGGAACTCGATCATGGTCCGGCCGAGCACTTGGAAGATGCGTTGGTCATCGTTCGTGGTGGGGAGCCGGGTCACTCGAACGCGCTGCCCCGCCGTGGGGTCGAGTCGAAAGGGCGTCGAGCTGTAGCGCGCCCCGTTGAAGGGCACGTTGACCCGATAGGAGTGCGCCGAATCGAAAGCGAGGTCGTCGAAGCGGCAACGCCCGTCGGCTTGCGTCACACAGGTCTGGCTCTCCCGACCTCCCGACTGTTCCATGACACCGAGCCTGACGGCCGCTTCGTCGATCGGGCCTCCCTGCCGATCGACGACCTCGACCAGGACCGTGCCTGCCGGCAAGCTCTCGTCGACCTGCGAAGAGGCGACCGGTGGGACGTTGCCAGTCACGCGGTCAACGATCGACTGATCCTGCTGCGCAGAGGCGGAGGCGGCCGCCCATCCGAGAGCGAGAACTGGCAAGAGACACCGACGCATCGATCAGGCCCCGGCCTTCAAGTCGCATCCTCGGACTCACCGAGGCGCGCCGCGATCAACGCCTCGGCCTCACCGCGGAACGCCTCGGCACCCTCGTCGAGCTCGTGCAGCACGTGACGAGCCCGGGCGCGGAGCTTCTCGTTGAGTTCTCGGAAGTCCTCGTCAGAGAGCTTGCCCGCATCGTGTTCGAACGCGATGTCGCCGAGCTCCCCTAGCAGCGCCTCTTTCTCGGTCAGCAGTGCGGCCCTTGATTCTGAGGTGAGGCGTGCGCCAGCGTCGCCGAGAGTCGGTCGGGATAGCGCGAGGTTCAAGCTTGCCCAAAGGCTCACCAGACCTGCGACCATCGCGGCGCCTGCCACCAGGACGAAGAGCCACGGGAGAAGCTCGTTCACGTCTCCTCCTCGAATCGCGCGAGCTCCTCGTCGAGCTGATCGTCGTAGGCAAGGTCTGAGGACGCGCGTTGCATGGTCTGTGACTCAAGCGCTTGACCACGCTTCTGCCATCGCCGACCGACGCCGACGATCACGCCCACCGCGAGGACCATTGCGGCGATCGGGACAGCCCAAAGTGCTCGGTCGAGCCCTTCGTCCGAGGGGATCGCAAGGGCCTTGGCACCGAACTCGGCACGATACGACTCTTGGATCTCAGTTGGGGTTGCGCCGTCGCTCAGCAGCTGCCGGATCTCGGATCGCTTGTCGTCCGCCCAACCGCAGGCACAGGTATCGAGGGGGAGCCGTGCGCAGTCACCGCATTGGCAGAGCAACCGCCCGAAGAGCTGTCGTTCAGTGGGATCGTTGATGACGACGCTCCCGGCGTGGAGCGAACTGCTGCTGTCGTTCTGCGCGGACGCCACGCCAGCCCACGCCAACATGGTCGCGACCGCGATCGCAACTGCGACGACGGCTGTGGCCGGGGAAAGCCGGGCCCGGCGTGAAGCGACGCGAGGCTCCCGCACGAGATCTCTCGCGGATGGCCACATCCCGATGATCGCCCCGAGCAACAGGATGATCCCGCCGAACCAGATCCAAGCGACCAGTGGCCTGATGATGACGCGAAACGTCCCGCGACGCGTCGAAGGATCGACCGTGCTCATGATCACGTAGACGTCTTCGGCGGGGCGGCTTCGAATCGCCACTTCGCTGGTCGGCATCTGCGGGTGCGTCCGGTAGATGAACTTCGCCGGTGCGACCTCGCCCTTGGGGTTCCCATCTGGGTCGAGCAGCGTCATGTCCGTGAAGACCATTCGCTTGTTGGGGTCCGCCTCCATCCGTGGCTTGTCGTACCGAACTTGATGCGACCCGATGGTCATGGCCTCGCCGGGGCGCAGCGCGCTCTCTTGTTCGACATCGTAGGCGGCGCCCGTGAAACCGATGTACATCAGCACGACGCCGACATGGACGATGTAACCTCCGTAGCGTCGGCGCCCCTTCGATACGAGGCGTCCGAAGGCGGTCACCGCGCCCTCGCCCTTCTTCATGCGTACGCGGACACCGCGCCAAAACTCCTGACCGATGCTCGCAAGGACGAACCCACACGTCGCGAAGGAGAACACCGGGGCCACGGCACCCATCCACGCGAGGACCGTACCGGTGGCCGTGTCGTAAATCTCGGTGGGCTCAACGATCGGCGGATACCCGAGGCGCGCTCCAAACGCCAGCTGGAGAACGGCCACCGCGAGCCCGACGCCAAGGGGGAAAAGCATAGCTCGCAGCAAGTTGGCACCGGTCGCTTTGCGCCACGCCACGAGTGGGCCGAGACCCGCCAGGAACAAGAGAACGATCCCGAGGGGCACCATCCACTTGTTGTAGAAGCCAGGCCCGACCGTGACTTCCTCGCCGCGAACCCATTCGCTGAGCAACGGGAAGGTCGTGGCGACCAGCACGAATACCATCATGCCGAGCAGGACCCAGTTGTTCAGCAGGAACGCGAACTCGCGGCTCACCAGTGACTCGATCTCGTTGTCCGCCTTCAGCTTCGGAAGCCGCCAGATCATCAAGGCGCCGATCGCAATGATCAGGAACGCGAGGTACCAAACGAAGTACTGGCCGATGTCAGACCGCGCGAACGAGTGAACACTCGCAATCAGGCCTGAGCGCGTGAGGAACGTGCCGAAGATCGTCAAGAAGAAGGTCAACGCCAGCAGGAAGACGTTCCAAACCTTCATCATGTGACGGCGCTCTTGGATGAGAACCGAGTGAAGATAGGCGGTGCCCACCAACCAGGGCATGAAGGATGCGTTCTCGACCGGGTCCCAGGCCCAATAGCCGCCCCAGCCAAGCTCCTCATAGGACCACAGACATCCTAGGAGAAGGCCGAGCGAAAGGAAGGTCCAGGCGATCATCGACCATAGACGGGCTGCCCGAACCCACTCGTTGCCAAGGCGACCCGTGATCAACGCCGCCATCAGAATCGCGAACGGAACCGACCACCCGACGAAACCCATGTAGAGGCTCGGCGGGTGAATCGCCATCCAGTAGTTCTGGAGCAGTGGGTTGAGGCCCTCACCGTCTCCCGGCGTCGTGCGAATGTACGTGGCAAACGGGTTTGCCGCGAACAACATCAGGACGATGAAGAAGATCAGGATGCTCATCAGGGTGGCAAGCACCCAGGGCTGCAGCTCGGTGTAACGACCGCGCAACCAGCGCGTCACGAAAAAGGTGTAGCCACAGAGGAGGAAAGCCCACCACAAGAGCGATCCGTCTTGGCCTCCCCAGAGCGACGCAACCAGGTACCACCACGGCATCGAACGATCGCTGTATCGGGCGACATAGCGAATTCGGAAATCGTGGACCTGGAACGCGTACGCAAGAACGCACACGGCCACCAATACGAAGGCGCAAGTGGCGTACGTACCCCATCGTGCGGATGGCAGAAGGTGCGGCCGCCCGCTTCCGGCGCCCATGGCCATCGCCATGGTGTAGGCCGCGCTCACCAAGATGAGGCAGAGCAGGAGCGTACCGAGAAACGGGATGTCGAAAGACGGCATCAACGATTAGCCCACACGCGGCGGAGACCTCCCCGGACGTGGTCGATGAAACCTAGGGGGCATCCCTAGTTGCGGCAACCCCAACGCAAAACCCCGCGCGGGGTCACCGCACGGGGTTTTCAGTGTGAACCGACAGAAGCGGTTGTTCAGCGCACGAAGCGCAGGCTATTCGCCTTCTTCGAACTCGGCGTCGATGACGTCCTCGTCGCCCTTGGGCTCACCGGCCGCTGGCTCGGAGGCGCCACCCGGCGCGGCCCCCGCGGGAGCTCCTTCCGCGGCTGCTGCGCTGTAGGCGATCTCGGCGATCTCTTTCATCGCCGCTTCGAGAGCAGCGCTCCCAGACTCCATCCCCGCGACGTCGTTGGCTTCGATGGCTTCGCGGAGGCTCTTCACCTTGGCCTCGACATCGGACACCTTGTCCGCGGGGAGCTTGTCCTTGGCCTCCTCGAGGGCCTTCTCGACGCCATAGGCGAGCTGGTCAGCCTTGTTCCGGGCTTCGACTTCCTCCCGGCGCTTCTTGTCTTCCTCTTCGTTGGCCGCCGCGTCCTCGACCATCTTGTCGATCTCTTCGTCGGAGAGGCCGCTGTTCGAGGTGATCGTGACCTTTTGATCCTTGCCGGTCGCTTCGTCTTTCGCCGTTACCGACAGAATGCCGTTGGCGTCGATGTCGAACGTGACCTTGATCTTGGGGATGCCACGGGGTGCGGGCATGATCCCCTCGAGGTGGAATCGCCCGAGGGTCCGGTTCTTGCCGGCTTCGGCGCGCTCACCTTGAAGGACATGGATCTCGACCTTGGTTTGGCTGTCCTCTGCCGTCGAGAAGACTTCCTCTTTCCGAGTCGGGATCGTGGTGTTCCGAGGGATCAGCGCCGTCATGACCCCGCCTTGGGTCTCGACCCCGAGACTCAGAGGAGTCACGTCGAGCAGCACCATGTCCTGCACGTCGCCGGAAAGGACGCCGGCCTGGACCGCCGCGCCAAGCGCAACGACTTCGTCCGGGTTGACACCCTTGTGAGGCTCCTTCCCGAAGAACTTCGTGACCGTCTCCTGGACGAGCGGGATTCGGGTGGAACCGCCCACAAGTACAACCTCCGCAATGTCGGCAGCGGTCTTGCTCGCGTCCGAGAGCGCCTTCTTGACAGGCTCGAGGGTACGCCGAACGAGATCTCCGATCATCGACTCGAGCTTCGCCCGGGTGATCCGGATGTTGAGATGCTTCGGACCCGATGCGTCGGCCGTGAGGAACGGAAGGTTGACCGTGGTCTCGAGCTTGTTGCTGAGTTCGATCTTCGCCTTCTCAGCCGCATCCTTGAGGCGTTGGAGAACCATCTTGTCGCTGGCGACATCGATGCCGGTGTCCTTTTTGAACTCGGCGATGAGATACTGGATGATCTTCTCATCGACGTCATCGCCGCCGAGATGCGTGTCGCCGTTGGTGCTCACAACATCGACGACCTTATCGCCCACCTCGAGGATCGAGATGTCGAAGGTACCGCCACCGAAGTCGTACACGGCGATCAGATGGTCTTCGGTCTTGTCGAGACCGTACGCGAGCGCCGCAGCCGTCGGCTCATTGACGATGCGCTTGACGTCGAGGCCCGCAATCTTGCCGGCGTCTTTGGTGGCCTGGCGCTGTGAGTCGTTGAAGTACGCTGGGACCGTGATGACGGCCTCGGTCACGGACTCGCCAAGGTAGTTCTCGGCGGCCTTCTTGAGCTTGCGGAGTACCTGAGCCGAGACCTCTGGCGGGCTTAGTCGCTTGCCACGAACCTCGAAGCCGGCGTCGCCGTTCTCACGCTGGATGACCTTGTAGGGCATGCGCGTGGCGTCGTCGCCGAGCTCGTCATAACGACGACCCATGAATCGTTTGGTGGAGTAGACCGTGCCCTCGGGGTTCGTGATCGCTTGTCGCTTGGCGATCTGTCCGACGAGGACCTCGTCTTGGTCATCCCAAGCCACCACGGACGGGGTAATCCGGTCACCCTCCTCATTGACGATGACCTGCGGGTCCTTGCCCTCCATCACCGCGACG
>JBCCEK010000054.1:0-22538 GCA_039030295.1 Myxococcota bacterium
CGGTCATGTAGGTCTCCTAGAACTGGTACGCGGCTTTGAGCTCGGCGTCTTTGTCGGAAAGGGCCTTGGCGAGTTGCACCATGACCTGACATTGCTTGTAAGTGGCGTCGTCCTGCATTTTGCCATCGATCATGACGGCACCAGTTCCATCGCCCATCTCTTCGATCACGCGTTTGGCCCAGAGCACCTCGTCAACCGGTGGGCTGAACACCTTCTTGGCGATGTCGATCTGAACGGGGTGGAGCGACCACGTCCCGACGCACCCCAGCAGGAACGCATTGCGAAACTGATCCTCGGCCGCAAGGGTGTCCCGGATGTCACCGAACGGCCCGTAGTACGCGAAGATCCCGTTTGAGACGCAGGCATCGACCATGCGAGCGATCGTGTAGTGCCACAGATCCTGCTGCGCGGTGGGGCGGGGCGCTTCCGGGTTGCCGGGATCAGGGTCGGTACGAACCAGGTAGCCAGGGTGGCCGCCACCGACACGAGTCGTCTTCATGCGTCGCGACGCGGCGAGGTCGGCAGGGCCCAGGCTCATACCCTGCATTCGGGGGCTCGCTGCTGCGATCTCCTCGACATTCGCGACTCCCAGTGCGGTCTCAAGAATCGCGTGGACGAGGATCGGTCGTGGGAGCTCGGCTTTGGCCTCGAGCTGGGCCAACAACCGGTCCACGTAGTGGATGTCCCATGGGCCTTCGACTTTGGGCACCATGATCACGTCGACTTTGTCGCCGACCTCGGTGACGATCTGCATGACGTCGTCGAGGAACCACGGGCTGTCCAAGCTGTTCACGCGCGTCCACAGCTGGCAGTCGCCGAAGTCAGTTTCCTTGGCGATTCGGATGAATCCCTCGCGTGCGGCGATTTTGTTGTCGGCCTGAATCGCGTCTTCGAGGTTGCCGAGGAGCACGTCGCTCTTGGCCGCCATGCTGGGCACCTTCGCGGCCATCTTGGCGTTGCTCGGATCGAAGAAATGGATCATCCGGGACGGACGAAACGGGACCTCACGGACGGGCGCGGGTGCGCCAATCGCCATGGGTTTGAAGAAATCCTTGGGGTTTCGCATGCTGGCGTAGTCCTATACGCCAACGGGCTCCGGCGCAACGGGCCCGCCGGAGCGCGGAACTAGTAACGAGGAGTGAGATGGAAATCGGAATGAACCTGCCGGTGATGGCGCCGGGACTCGATAGGGATGCGTTCACGAAGTGGTGCGAGCGGATCGACACCGGGCCTTTCGCGAGCATCGCGGCCGGCGAGAGGATCTCGTTCTACAACCCCGATATCACAGCGGCACTTTCGGCAGCAGCGGTGCTGACGAATCGTGTTCGCCTGGTGAGCGACGTCTTCGTTCCGATGCTCCACCACCCCGTGATGCTCGCCAAGCAGCTCGCGACGATCGACGTTCTGTCAGGGGGTCGTTTCGTCGCAGGCCTCGGTGTGGGCGGTCGCGAGCAGGACTATCAGTCCGTCGACGCACCCCTTGGCAAGCGCCTCACCCGGCTCGCGCAGAGTGTCGATACGATGCGGAGCGTGTGGCGCGGCGAACCCGTCGTCGATGGGGCGCGCCCCGTCGGGCCGGCGCCAGTTCAGGCCGGGGGTCCGAAGCTTCTCGCAGGCTCCCTGATGGTCGAGTCGATCGAGATTGCGTCGAAGTGGGCCGATGGGTTGTGTGGCTTCAGCTTCGGTCCGGCGAAGGCCGAAATGGAACTCCAGTTCGAGGCCGCCCGGCGATCGTGGCAATCCCGAGACAGGCCGGCGCCGTGGTTGACGACCGGGTTCTGGTACGCGCTCGGTGACGGGGCGCGTGCACAGCTGGACGCCTATCTCGACCGGTACCTCAACTTCATGGCACCGATCGCGCGGGAAAACGTCAAGCAGATCTGCGTCGCCACAACCCCGGGCGCCCTGAAGGACGCGCTTCAGCAAGCCAAGGACGCGGGCGCCGACGAGGTGCTCCTCGTGCCGACAACGTCCGATCCTGACGACGTCCATCGAGTCGCCGATCTCGTGGGTTGATCGGGGCTCTGGCTCAGGCGGCGTTGCCGACCGACGTGTCGTCACCTGAGCGTGCTTCGAGCCAGCGTTCGAGTTCGTCTGCGCCTCCGACGTGTGTTCCATCGACGAACACCTGCGGCGTACTCGTCGCCTTGGCGACAGCGAGCCTCATGGACTGGGTGGAGACGATGCTCTCGTAGGCCAAACCCCTCTCGTCGAGCATACGCTTCGCACGGACGCAATGACTGCAACCCGGCTTGGTGAACAAGACGATGCTCGGGGGCGCGACAGCGTCTTCGGCGACGTAGCGCAGCATCGTGTCGGCATCCGAAACGCCGTAGGGATCTCCGTCGACCTCCGGCTCGATGAACATCTTCTGGATCACACCGTCGACGACGAGCATCGAGTAGCGCCAAGATCGTGGTCCGAACCCCAACTCCTGCTTGTCCACGAGCATCCCCATGGCGCGGGTGAAGTCGCCGTTCCCGTCGGGCACGAAGTGAAGCTGGTCGGCGTGTTCTTCTTTCTTCCACGCATCCATCACGAACGCGTCGTTGACCGACACGCACAGGATATCGTCGACGCCGTGGGCATGGAGCGTCGGCGCGAGCTGCTGGTAGCGGGGAACGTGGCTACTGGAACAGGTCGGCGTGAACGCGCCCGGAAGCGCGAAGACCACGACCGTCTTGCCAGCGAAAAGGTCTTCGGTCGTGACCGTGCGCCACGCGCCGTCGGCTCGGGTCTGAAGGGTCACGTCGGGGACCCGTTGGTTCTCTCGGTTGGGCAAAGACATCAGCATGTACCTCGGTGAAGTGGGTTTTCACGTAGTATCAATGCCAGATTCATGCCACATGATATGCTAATTATTTCAAATAGTTATCAGCCTCAACAATGAAATAAAGTTGGCAGATAGACCGAAATGACGTTGTTAGAACGATATTTCGTCCCATAGTCATGGGCATGACCGCTCTGCGAGACTACACCCGCGACCTTCGCGCGCTGGCGGAACTGGCGGGGCAGCCGGATCAGCTCGATACGGTGCTGCGGCACGCGCTTGCCGCCCTTCGCCCCGTCGTCCCGTACGACCTCGCGGCGGTGTTGGCGCTCCAAGGCGATGAGTTGGTGGTCGAGGTGGCCGAGGGACCGCTAGCCAACGATCAAGTCCAGCGACACCGATTGCGCCTCGACGACTTCCCGACGATCGTGCGCGCGCTCGAGACCCGAAAACCGATCGCGCTCGAAGAGCACAACCACGCCGGACACGAAGGCGATCCTTACGACGGCGTGCTCGACTTGGAACACGGACACTCGTGCATGGTCGTGCCACTCTACGCCGCCGACCGCTCGCTCGGGATCATCACCCTCGACCGACAGGTGTGTCAGACCTATCGACCAGAGGCGGTCGACCTTGCGGGGATCTACGGACAGCTCGTCTCGTACGCGATGCTGTTCGCGAAACAGTCTCAGCTCCTCAATCGATACCGAGTCGCACTCCAAGAGCAGAATCGACTCCTGGTCGAAGAAGCGGGTGGGTCCAAAGCATGTGACGCGTTCGAGGCAAGCCGTTCGCCGAAGGTTCGCCGAATGGCAGAGTTGGCAAGGCAAGGCGCCGCCGCCGACATTCCGATCCTGATCCGAGGTGAGACCGGCACTGGGAAAGAAGTGCTCGCCCAAGCGATCCACGCGTGGAGCCCGCGCGCCGCCGCGCCTTTCGTCAAACTCAACTGCGCTGCAATCCCGGAGAACCTCGTCGAGAGCGAGCTCTTCGGTCACGTCAAGGGCGCCTTCTCGGGTGCCGAGCGCCGGCGACAAGGACGGTTTCTCACGGCCAACGGCGGCACCCTGCTCCTAGACGAGGTCGGTGACATGCCACTCGCTGCGCAGGCGAAACTCCTCCGTGTCCTGCAAGAAGGGACGTTCGAACCCGTCGGGTCGGATGAATTGGTCCGGGTCGACGTCAGGGTCGTTGCCGCGTCGCACGTCGATCTCGAGCGTGCGATCGAAGACGGTCGGTTTCGGTCAGACCTCTATTACCGACTCGCTGCATTCCCACTCGAGCTCCCGGCGTTGCGCGACCGCATCGAGGACATCCCCACGCTCGCCGAGGGTTTTCTCGACCAACTCGCGCAACGCACGGGACGAGGGCCATGGCGGCTCAGCGACGCAGCACTCGACACGTTGATGGAGGCCCCATGGCCAGGGAACGTCCGCGAGCTCGTGAACGCCCTCGAACGAGCAACGATCCTCCAGGCCGAGGGCACGCTCGAGCCATCTCATCTCGCGCTCCGAGTCGGATCAGCGCCGGCACCCTTGGAGAATGACGACGAGGCTCGTGGTGGACAGATGGTGTCGCTCCGGGAACACGAGCGAAGGTACCTCGCCAGAGCCCTCCGCCGCACCCGTGGCAAGATCTATGGGTCGGACGGTGCCGCGCGACTCCTTGGGCTCAAACCGACGACGCTCCAAAGCAAGCTCAAGAAGCACGGGCTCAAAGACTAGGCGCCTGCCCTGAGGGCGAGCGCGCATGCTATAAGCGGCGCTCCCGAGGAGGTATCGTGATGAGAGCCATCATCGTCGTTGCATTCATGATCGTTGCGTTCGCCGCCGGTGCATTCGCCACTCAGGCGCACACGGCATCTGCCGATGACCACACCGCCAGGAACCAATGGCAGTACCAGTGTTTCACGGCACCGGGGGTCGCCCAAGTCACGGAACGCGCCAACAAGATGGGCCAACAGGGGTGGGAGCTCGTCACCTCGGCCGGCAGCTCCGGAGGCACCGTGTGGTGCTTCAAGCGCCCGCTTTGGAAGAAGTAGAGGCTACCCGGATGGCACCCTCATCGCCGCGGCGTTGGCCGAAACGACTCTTGATGGGGCTCTTGGTCCTGGTGGTCGTCGCGGTGGCGTTCAACCACTTCTATCTCGCGGACCTCCGACCGGACAGCCTGGTCACCGACTCTCCAGAAGCACGGGCCGCCGGGACCATGCGACTCGAGGCCCTCGCACGAGCGCATGGCGACGAGGCGTGGCGCCAGTACCAAGTGATGGACGTCGCGGTCACCGACGAATGGCAAGGCGAGATCGTTCAGAGAACGTTCATGCATTGGGCGGAATCTCCGCAGTCGCTTCACGGACGCTTTCTGCGCGGAGCGTGGACGGGAGAGCTCGAGTTGCTGAGCGGGCCCGACGCGGGCGACCGGTGGGGAATCCAGAGCTGGAAAACTTGGAAGGCAGAGCCTGGCGGCGAACCGGTATTTCACGACGACCCCACGATCGAGTTCGTGGTCCCGACCACGCAGTACTTCCTCGAACTGCCTCTCCGCATTCAGTCGGCGACCGTGGTCCTCGAGGCGGGCGAGGTCGACTGGAACGGAAAGATGTACGACCTCGTCTTCGCCACTTGGGACGACCTCGAGCCCCAGGCGGAGATGGACCAGTACGTCCTTTGGATCGACCAAGACACGGGGTTGCTCGCGCGCACCGACTTCACGGTGCGCGATGAAGGCGGCAGTGCAATGGGCTCCGCGCGCTACCTCGACTACGCCGACTTCGGAGGCGTGCAGATGGCGAAAGAGATCGCCATCTACGGCTTGGTGCCGGGCGGGATGGAGCTCCCGGTCCACACGTACCGCACCGAAAACGTCGCTTGGGATACCGTGCCTGTGGACACACTCCGGCCTGACCCTACGCTTCCAAGCGAAGGAGAGTTCAAGCCAGGCTCTTGAAGAGCGCACCCGACATCCGCGTACGAGCGCTGCCAAGTGGCTCGCCCAACCCAGTGCGGCCCGACGGAACCCACGTTCTCTACTGGATGGTGGGCTTTCGTAGGCCACGCTGGAACTTCGCGCTGCAACACGCGGCCGCTCATGCCACTCGTCTTGGCAAACCCTTGGTCGTCTTGGAGGCCCTCCGCGTGGGCTACCCTTGGGCCAGTGACCGGCTCCACCAGTTCGTGCTCGACGGGATGCGAGCCAACGAGGCGTACTTTCGAGAGACCCCCGCAACGTACTTTCCCTATGTCGAGCCTGAGGAAGGACACGGCCGCGGCCTGCTTGCAGCACTGGCCTCATCCGCGTGCGTGGTCGTCAGCGACGACTACCCGACCTTCTTCATCCCAAGGATGCAGCAAAAGGCCGCCGCCTCGATCAAGGCGCGCCTAGAGCTCGTCGACAGCAACGGCCTTCTCCCCATCCGCGCGACAGACCGCGTGTTCTCGCGAGCGTTCGACTTCCGGCGCTTTTTGCAACGAAACCTCCTCGACCACCTCGATGAGTTCCCCGTCGAAGGTCCCCTCCAAGGGCTCTCCCTCCCGCGTCCAACAGGGCGCCTACTCAGCGACCACGCCGGCCCATGGGAGCCAGCTTCGGACGCGGAACTCCGCGGCGACTCGATCGCGACCCTACCCATCGACCACGACGTCGGCAAAGTCGACTTCCAAGGGGGGTACGTCACTGGCGAAGCGACCGCCCGTGCGTTCCTCGACACGCGCATCGACCGCTACGCCACCGAGCGAAGCCACCCGGATGCCAACGCGGCGAGCGGGCTCTCCCCGTGGCTGCACTTCGGACACGTATCCGCTCATCAGGTTTTCCACGAGCTTACCCTGAACGAGGGCTGGGACCCGGATCACGTCTCGTCGAAGCGTGGCGGTCAACGCGAAGGCTGGTGGGGCATGTCGCAAAGCGCCGAGGCGTTCCTCGACGAGCTGATCACCTGGCGCGAGGTCGGGTACAACATGAGCACGCACCAAGACAACTACGACCAGTACGAGTCCCTTCCAGGTTGGGCACAACAGACCTTGTCGGAGCACGAAAACGATTCGCGCCCTCACGTCTACACGCAAGACCAGTTCGCTCGGTCGGAAACACACGATCCGATTTGGAATGCCGCCCAGCGCGAGCTCGTCACGACCGGGCGAATGCAGAACTACCTCCGCATGCTTTGGGGGAAGAAGATCCTCGAGTGGTCCTCGACGCCCCGCGACGCCCTGGCGACCATGGTCGAGCTCAACAACAGATACGCCGTCGACGGTCGCGATCCCAACAGCTATTCGGGGATTTTCTGGGTACTCGGTCGCTACGATCGGGCCTGGGGGCCGGAGCGCCCGATCTTCGGCAAGATTCGCTACATGAGCTCCGACAACACGAAGCGGAAGCTGCGGATGCGCGACTATCTGGCACGATTCGACGCCCAAGCGACGCTCTTCTGAACGGTCGCCACGGCCCGATTGCACGGAGGGGCGGGGGCGCACTACCCTCCGGTGGCGCTGCGGTCCCGATGTCGATATTCGATGACGAACAAGTGCGGTTGAACGTCGATCGGCTCCCGATCGAGTTCGACGACTACGGTTTCGACCGTTTCGGTCTTTCCAAGAAGACGCTCGTGCGAGCCTATTCGCCGATGGCGTACTTCTATCGCCACTATCTCAAGGTGACCGCGTTCGGGATGGAGAACATTCCAGCAGAAGGGCGCGCTTTGGTGATCGCGAATCACTCGGGCGGGATCGGTGCTGATGCTGCCATGATCCTCACCTCGCTGATCCTCAATGACGAAGCCCCAAGACTCGGTCAGGGCATGGCCGAGTACTTCCTGACGCGTTCGCCGTTCACTTCGCAGGCGATGACCCGGCTCGGACACCTCACTGGCCTTCCAGAGCACGGAGAGCAACTGCTCGAAGACGAGCGGCTGGTTTTGGTGTTCCCCGAGGGCGCCCGAGGCGCGGGGAAGCTCTACAAAGACCGATACAAGCTCGTACGGTTCGGGACGGGCTTCATGCGGCTCGCGCTACAAGCGGGGGCGCCGGTCATTCCGTGCGCCTTCATCGGAGGCGAAGAGGCGTTCCCGCAGCTCTACCACATCAAGTGGCTCGCCAAGCTGGTCAACGGCCCGTTCGTTCCCGTGGCCCCTCAGCTCGTTCTGTTTCCATTGCCGGTCGCGTGTCAGGTGTATTACGGGCCTCCGATGTACTTCGAAGGAGACGGCTCCGAGCCCGATCAAGTGATTCGCGCGCATGTCGATCGCGTGCGCGAGGCGATGACCCGCCTCATCAGCACCGGGCTGGACGCAAGGCCACAGTCCTTCATGTTTGAGAAGATGCGGGATCCGAAGGAAGACAGGGTGCGATGAAGATCTTGATCACGGGTATCAGCGGGACCTTGGCGCGAGGCGTCGCGTATCGACTCGTCCAGCGTGGCCACCAGGTCATCGGAATCGACAAGAGGCCCTGGCCAGACGTGCCCGATGGCGTCGAGATGCACCAAGCGGACATCCGAAAGCGGCCCGCCGAGGATGTCTTCCGAACCTCGAAACCCGACGCACTCGTCCACATGGCCACGGTGACGCACTTCACCACCGGAACCGAAGAACGCTATCGGATCAACCTCGGCGGGACGCGAAAGCTCTTCGAGTACTGCCACGAGTATGGCGTGAAGCAGGCGGTCTTCGTTGGGCGTCACACTGTGTACGGCGCCACCCCGGACTCGCCCCTCTACCACACCGAGGATGAACCACCGCTAGCTGGGGCGGCCTTCAAAGAGCTCGCCGACCTCGTCGCGGCTGACCTCTACGCGGGAAGCGCGCTCTGGCGGTGGCCTGAAATCGACACCGCCGTGCTCCGTCTTTGCTACTTTCTAGGCCCGAGCCGCGGCGGAACTCTCGCGAGCTTCCTGTCGAAGACGCGAGTACCCATGGTTCTAGGCTTCGACCCACTCTACCAACTCATGCACGAATGGGACGCCGAAGAGGCGATCACCATGGCGGTCGAGGCTCGACTGCGTGGGGTCTTCAACGTGGCTGGTCCCCCTCCGGTACCGCTGTCGACGGTCGTATCAGCGACCGGCAAGCGGGGAGTCCCGATCCCGGAGCCTCTGTACCGAAGCGTGCTCGGAAGGTTCGGGTTCCCATTCCTTCCGGACGATGCGATCGCACACGTGAAGTACCCGATCGTGATCGATACCCAAGCGTTTGTGGAAGCCACAGGCTTCGAGCCGAAGTACTCGGCCAAGCAAACCATGGAAGGGTTCCGCTGGAACTAGCGCGTCGCTAGGTGACTCCGGTTACTCCTCGATGGGCGGCTCGACGATGTCCGCACATGCGTCCGGGTCGAGGTCGTCCGGGTCCGGCGAGCACGGCAAGAAACGGCCCTCGCCGTCTTCCTCGAAGTAGCTCTGAAGTGGGTCGTCGCTCAACAGGTGATCGACGTAGTCGCGGATGTTCATCCCCTCGCTTTCGATCTCGCTCCCGGCCCACGCGATCTCGCTGAAGTTGCTCAGGAAGAGGTTGACGAGCTGATCCTCGGGGACGTCGTCGAAGCCCGGAATCGTCACGCAGTGGCTGTCGTTGGTGTCGCGGTAGAACGGGATGAAGTACCCGAGATTGTCGCGGCCGGGAGCGTCGTACTGCTCCCGGAGGAGCGCGATGTCATCCCACCATGCGCTGTGAATCCCGGTCCGGTCGGCGCCAATGTTCTGATCGAGACCGAGGCCCTCGCCGTCGAACATGGTCAGGGCGCCCTGGCCGTCGAGGGTCCAGAAGCGCTCATAGGAGTAGAGCGAGTAGTTGTAGTCGAACCGGAACATCGTCGAAGCGAGCCGGTCCTCGGGGAACTGCTCGGACAAGACGCGGCTCAACTCGCCAAAGTTCGCCGACAGGACGTCCGACTGCGGGCCTGACGCGATCAAGCTGTCTGCATCCCAGACGCTTCGTACCTCGTCGTGGAGCGGCAGAGAACGAGAAGTAGGGGCCTGGTTCGGGAAGATCGGCCCGGAGTCGTCGAGCAAGTAGCCGCGTTCGACCCCTTCGATCCCGGTCCGCAAGAAGTAGTAGTTGACGATCGCGCCTGCACCGCCGGCGCTGCAACCCCCGACGAACAGCTTCGGGACGGTTCGGTTGAACATGTCGTTGAGCATGTCGGTCATGGCAAGCACGTTCGTGTGGCCTTGGTGGGCGAAGTCCGAGTCCGGGTTTTCGCCAGCTGGATCGGAGTAGGTATTCGTGATCGACCCGGCGTAGACGTCGCCGGTACAGTACGGAACGAACACCTTGTTCCAGTCGGCCATCGGCGTGACGTCGGAATCGTCGTTGATCAACGGGTAGACCTGGTTCACGTTGACCGCCAAGTCGCTATCGCCAAGCGGGAAGAAGATATGCTCGTTGGCGTAGTTGTCGGGAAGGCCGCTGCCGATGTTGGTCGCACCGCGCGCGTTGCCGGAAACACAACTGTCGTAGTCCCAACAGCCGCCACCGCCCATGAAGTAGATGGCGATGTTGTCGGAGGTCTCGGAGAACTCCACGTAGAACGCCCACTGGCTTCCGTCGCTGCAGACGGTCCCCTCCGGCTCGAACTTGACCCACTCCCCAAACACGGAGGGTTCAAACGAACCACCTGCGCCGCCGTCACCGCCGGTCGCGCCGGCCCCGCCGGTGCCGCCGTCATCGGAACAGCCAACGGCCAACAGTGCCAATCCCAAGAAACAACCAAGAAACGCTCTCTGATTCATGCCGGCAACACTATCATTGAATCCGATTCAGTCGACCCCCAAAAGTTGTTCGGAAGCGCCGCGGCGAACGATAGTGAGCGAGCGATGGACCCGGAAAACCCCAACGATCCGCCCCAAACGCCTGACCTCGGAGCCGGACCTGCCCCCGCTGATCCGGCGAGCGCGCCCGCAGCCCCTGCAGTCAGTGACCGGGGCTTCGCCCTCACGCGGGACTCGGTGACGATCGGTAGCGCCCTCTCGACGGCAACCGAAGTATGGCAGCGAGACGTAGGCACTTGGGCGCTGGCCCAGTTCCTGGTGTTTCTAATCGGCTTCGGCATCCCAACGGCCCTTGGCGCGATCCTCGGGATCAGCGAAGTCATGCTCGGCGGCGAGGAACTCAGCCGCGTGACGAAGGCGATCTTGGACGGTCTTGGCTTTGGCGTGCAGTTCCTGCAAACGATCTTGCAGGGCGTTCTCATCATGGGTTTCACCGCGATGGGATTCCGTGCACTTCACGGCGAGCCAGCGCGCGTCGGCATGATCTTCAGTCAGGTCCAAAAGGCGCTCAAGTACTTCCTTCAACTGGTTGCGATATGGATCCCGATGGGGCTCACGATGGCGGTCGTTGGCGTCCTGGTGTGGTTGTTGTCGGTGGGGTCCGTCGACGTGGACATGCCGCTCGAAGAAGCGATGACGTTACTGTTGCCGTCTCTGTGGGTTCTGGCCCTGATCCTGCTGCCGATCTTCATCTTCGTCTTCATGGGGATCCTGTTCGCGGCGAGCGAGCTCACCTACAACGACCGCTCTGGCCCGATCGAATCCATCGTTTCGTCGTGGCGCATCACCCGGGGACATCGGTGGCAGGTGCTCGGTGCGAGCTTCCTGGCAGGGATCATCGCCGTGGCATCGTTTCTGTTGTGCGGCGTCGGCATCCTGTTCGGCGGCCCGCTCTCGGCACTCATTTTGGGCGCGCTCTATCTCGCGCTTCGGGATGGCGCCGATGTCCCCGAGGCGGACACGACGTCCACGCTGGGCGGATGACGGGGCCCACGGGCTGCCGCCGGATAGGCATGGCTCTTGCTGTATCCAATGCGAGGACAAGGGTTCGCTGTGCCAATTTGTGCCGGCGCTGGGAAAGGACGACATCGATGTCTGGAAATCGCTTCATTTCTCGGAGTTTCGCGGTGCTGGCGGCTGTGGCACTCGGTACGGCCGCGCTTCCTTCTCCAGCCATGGCGTGTGGCGGCTTCTTCTGCTCAGCCAACGCGCCGGTCAACCAAGCGGCCGAGCGGATCATCTTCTCGAAGAACGCCGACGACACCGTCACCGCGGTCGTTCAGATCCAGTACTCGGGCCCATCGGAGGAGTTCGCCTGGGTCCTGCCCGTGCCTGGCGTCCCGGAGGTCAACGTGTCCTCCGACCTGGCGTTCCAACGACTGCAGGCGGTGAGCAACCCCCAGTACATCACGACGCAGGTGGTCGAAGGCCAATGCGGGGTGCTCGAGAACAATGCGGACTTTGGCCCCACCTCTTTCGGGACTGGGGGTAGCGGTGGCGGCGGCGGCTCGAGCGGGGCGGATGACCGCGAAGTGAACGTACTCGCCGAAGGCAACGTGGGCCCCTACGACTTCGTCGTGATCCAAACCGACCCCGCGTCCGCAAGCGCAGGAGACGTCGCCGTCGAGTGGCTCACGACCGAAGGGTACGACGTCGTCCCCCCGGGCGGTGACCCAGCCTCGATCTCGGAGCTTCTCGGTAGCTACCTCGAGGGCGGGATGAACCTGCTCGCCTTCCGCCTCACCAAGGGCAACGCCACCGGCACGATTCGCCCGATCTGGATCACCTACGACTCGGATCAACCGATGATTCCGATTCGGCCGACCGCAGTCGCAGCCGATGACGACATGGGTGTTCTGGTCTGGGTACTCGGAGACCACCGCGCGGTTCCGGTCAACTATCGCTCGCTTGTCCTCAACGAGGCCCTGATCGACTGGCCGCAAGCGGCGGCCAACTACAACCAAGTGGTGATCGCCGCAGCGAACGAGGCCGGTGGCCAGGGGTTCGTCACCGAACGCGCAGGCGCGGCGGGCGACTACGAGGATGTGGTGATCTCCGAGTTCGAGCTTGGCAACTGGGACTTCTTGTCGACGACGACCGAGCTGACGTCGGCCGACCTCCTGTCCGAGAGCGCGTTCATGTTCGTAGCCTGGGACGGATACCGGGACGTCGTCGCTCGCTACCTCCCAGAGGACATCGACGTCGACGGGTTCCTGCAGTGCCCGGTATGCGAACCCAACCAGCTCGACTTCGACTTGGTGATCGATCAGGAGGCGTTCATCGAAGACATGGAGGGCGAGGTGATCGACCCGATGATCGCGACGCAGGAGCTCCTGCTCTCGCGCCCCTACGTCACGCGCCTCTACACCACGCTATCGGCACCCGAGATGGATCTCGACCCCCTTTTCGACTTCAACCCGGACCTCGAAGGCGCCTCGAACCTTCACAACGCCACGCAGGTCATCGAATGCAGCCCCGGGGTTACGTTCGCCGAGGCACCATCTCGATTCGAACTCGAGGACGGTCAAGTCGTAAGGCTCGCAGCGGGAGCGCCGTGGCCCTTCGCCCCAGGTGACGACGGCGGCCTCCCGGCCAATGCGCAGATCCTCCAGCTTTCGACGAGCGGCGAAGGCAGCGTCATCCAGAACAACGCCGCCGCCATCTCCACCGCCGTCGCGAATCACAACGACACGGTCCCGCCGCCCCCTGCCGGATTCAACGTGACCGGCGGCGCGTGCGCCGCCCATGCAGATGCCCGCGCGGCGAGCGGCTTTGTCGCCGCGCTCCTCGTCGGTATGGCGCTGTTGGTCACACGGCGGCGCCGAAGAACGCAGCGCTAGCCGGACGCAGCGCTCGAGGGCGAGGCGCTAACTTTGCGCCTTGTCCGGACGCGACCGCGTTCGCCACCTCGACCTTCGGGTAGGTCCCTCGATCAAGTGTTGAACCCGCGTGCCCCCGGTGGCACGCTGCTGGGCCGAGGCAAGTTGGCCAGGAGTGTGTACATCGCGTCGATTCAGCCAAGGGCCGGCAAGTCGTTTGCCGCACTTGGCTTGATGGAGCTCGTGTCGCGGCG
Source organism: Myxococcota bacterium (assembly GCA_039030295.1). Classification (GTDB taxonomy): domain Bacteria; phylum Myxococcota_A; class Polyangia; order Polyangiales; family Houyiibacteriaceae; genus SG8-38. Next base: position 13,605 of record JBCCEK010000054.1, read on the forward strand.
CGTCGAGCGCCTAGGCTTCTTTCGGCCGGTCGTGAATGGGCCCGCCGAGGATGATCGGGAGATCGCACTCATGCGGTCGCGGTACGCGCTTCCGTTCGACGCGAATGCGGCCAGCGGAGAACCCTACGATGAGGCGCGGGCCCTCTCCGTGGCCGATCGATCCGATGAGCTCCTCGCGCGCATCCTCGAACGCTACAAGCGAATCGAGTCGCAGTCCGACTTCGTCGTCTGTGAGGGGACCGACTATACCGGGGTCGGCGCCGCATTCGAGTTTGGGTTCAACGCGCGGGTGGCCGCACATCTTGGGAGCCCGGTGTTCTTCGTGGCCAATGGTCAAGGCCGCGCGCCCGCTGGGATCTTCGAAGACGTCGTCGCGGCCCGGCGGGCGTTCGAGCGAGCGGGCTGCTCGATCGTCGCAACCCTGATCAACCGCGTGGCCCCAAATCAGATCGCTGAGGTGAGGTCGTGCTTCGGGGAACAGTGGCGAGGGCCCGATCCCGTCTACGCGGTTCCCGAGGACGAAACACTGGGCTACCCCACAGTCGGCGAAGTGCAGGCAGCACTCGGGGGAGAGCTGCTTTTTGGCGACGCTTCTCGGCTCCAGGGCCTGGCCAAGGACTTCACGGTCGCAGCGATGGAGCTGCCAGGGGTGCTCGAACACCTAAGGCCCGGCTCGGTCGTCATTGCGGGCGGCGACCGCGCGGACGTCGTTCTGGGGTGCCTTGCCTCCGTCCGATCGGAGGCGTTTCCGCCCATCGCCGGTATCGTTCTGACAGGCGGGCGAAGGCCGGCGGCACCGGTCACCAAGCTGATTCGAGGCTTGCGGCGCCAGCCAGTCCCGGTGCTCGCCGTTCAGCAGGACACCTTCTCGGCAGCCACGCACCTTCACGCGTTGGGTGGCGCGATCAAAGCAGGGGACGACCGCAAGATCGCGTCCGCGTTGGGACTGTTTGAAGAACACGTAGCCATGAGCGAGCTCTCCGAGCGAATTCAGGTGAGCGAATCCTCTCGGGTGACGCCCCTACGCTTTGAATACGAACTGATCGAGCGCGCCAAGAGCAGCCGCCAACACATCGTCCTCCCAGAGGGGACGGACGAGCGCATCCTACGCGCGACCGAGATCTTGTTGCGCCGTCGCGTCGTCGATCTGACACTCCTTGGCGATCTCGCGGAGGTTCGCGAAGCAGCCTCGACGCTCGGCGTCAACCTGGAAGGGGTCGACGTGGTCGATCCGCTTACCTCGGAGTGGCGCGCGAGTTTCGCGCAGGAGTACGCCCGCGCTCGTCGTCACAAGGGGATGACCGAAGAACGCGCGTACGACGCCATGGGCGATCCGAGCTACTTCGGAACGATGATGGTGAATCAAGGCAAGGCGGACGGAATGGTGTCGGGCGCCATGCACACCACAGCACACACCATTCGTCCTGCTCTCGAGTTCATCGGCACGAAGGCCGGCGTCTCGGTCGTATCGAGCGTGTTTCTCATGTGCCTCAAAGACCGCGTGTTGGTCTACGGGGACTGCGCGGTGAATCCCCATCCCACGGCATCCGAACTCGCCGATATCGCGGTGAGCTCTGCCGAGACCGCGGCGGCCTTCAGCATCGAGCCGAGGGTGGCAATGCTCTCGTACTCGACTGGCGACTCTGGGAAGGGTGACGACGTCGCACACGTGCGCGAGGCGACCGCACTCGTTCGCGCCCGGCGGCCTGACCTCCATGTCGAGGGGCCCATCCAGTACGACGCGGCAGTGGACCCGTCGGTGGCACGTACGAAGCTTCCCAACAGCGAAGTCGCAGGTCGCGCAACGGTATTCGTGTTCCCAGATCTAAACACGGGCAACAACACCTACAAAGCCGTGCAGCGGTCTGCCGGCGCGGTCGCGATCGGCCCGGTCCTTCAAGGACTCAAGAAACCGGTGAACGATCTCAGCCGCGGCTGTACCCTGGCAGACGTGGTGACCACCGTCGCGGTCACGGCGATTCAAGCGCAAATGGCGCGCGTCGAGTCGTAACGTGAGCGTACTCGTCCTCAACTCCGGAAGCTCCTCGATCAAGTTTCAAGTGTTCGACCGACGCACGCGGGCCAAGGTCGAAGGGGGCGTGGTCGAGCGGATCGGCGAGCCCGGCGCTCGTCTCGTTCACGTGCGGCACGAAGGTAATGAGGACCCGGTCGTGTCGGCCAGCACGGCCGACGTGGGAGATCACCGTGGGGCCCTCGACCTGATCGTCGCCACACTAGGCCTTCCTTCCGACGGGACGGGCCGTGGTCTCTACGGAATCGGGCACCGAGTCGTCCACGGAGGTGAGGTTTTTCGAGACCCTTGCTTGATCGACGACCGCGTGGTTGCACAGGTTCGCGCGCTCGCCTCGCTCGCCCCCCTGCACAACCCTCCGAACTTGCTGGGCATCGAGGTTGCGAGAGCGCAGTGGCCCAACGTGCCACAAGTGGCCGTCTTCGATACCGCGTTTCACGCGACGATCCCGGCATACGCCTATCGCTACGCGGTCCCCCGAGCGTGGTACGAGAATCACGGGGTGCGCCGCTACGGCTTCCACGGGACGTCGCATGCCTACGTCGCCAAAGAAGCGGCGAGGTTCCTCGGACGCCCGCTCAGCGAGTTGAACCTGATCACGCTGCACCTCGGCAACGGGGCGAGCGCGGCGGCGATCAACCAGGGAAAGTGCGTGGACACCTCGATGGGGCTGACCCCCCTCGAAGGACTCGTGATGGGGACACGGGCAGGCGATATCGACCCCGGCGCGATCCTCCACGTGGCGCACAACACGAACATGGCACTCGACGAGATCGAGTCAGCGCTCAACAAAGAAAGCGGCCTGCGCGGTCTGTGCGGGACGGGTGACGTACGCGATGCACTCCTGGCAGCAGAGGACGGCGAAGACGATGCACGCCTCGCGTTGGACGCCTATGTCTATCGCGTTCGAAAGTACATCGGCGCCTACGCAGCAGCGCTCGGCCGTGTCGACGCGCTCGTCTTCACGGCTGGGGTCGGGGAGAACTCAGCGGAGATCCGCGCGCGCGTGTGCCAAGGCTTGGAGCTGTTGGGCGTATCGATCGACGACGCGCGCAATCGACAGCCTCACCGGGAAGCACGTTCAATCGATCGCGGCGACCAACGCGTCAGGGTGCTCGTCGTGCCAACCGACGAGGAACTCGAGATCGCGGAGCAAACCGTCCAATGCATCGAGGGGTCGACGGAGTAGGCGCGACGTCGGAGTTCGCGCTTAGAGCAAACGGGCGCGCAAGCTCTGCGCCGCGAACATCGCATCCCACGTGCGACTTTGTGCGACCGGCGACTTGTGGCGCGGACCCGATTCACTAGGGAGAGTGAGTACGCAAACACGAGCGCAAGCTCGTAGAGGAGCCACGGATGCGCACGAAAGAGGACTTGGCTGCAGAAGGCTTGGAGCAGATCGGGGGCGACCTGCGGTACGCGATCGGGTCCTTCTCGGAAGCGCTCGCAGAGCTCGGTGAGACCGGAGTCGCAGCCTCCCTCCCCTGGGCCGTCGATACCGAGACTGAAGCCGAGCAGACCGATGGCGCGATCCAGGCGCTCAGCATGTCGTTTCAACTCCTGAACGCCGTCGAGGAGAACAGCGCGGTTCACTTCCGCCAAGGCCTCGAACGTGAATTCGGCGTGCCTTCGATCCGCGGCTCTTGGGGGGAGACGTTCGCGAAGTGGGCCGCTGCCGGCATCTCCGAGGGCGAGATGGCGAGCCTTTTGCCCACGATATCCCTGCGAGCGGTCCTCACAGCCCATCCGACCGAAGCCAAGCGCGTCACGGTCCTGGCACTTCACCGGGAGCTGCACCAGCTTCTCGCCGACAAGCGTGATGCACTGACGCCGATCGAAGAGGCGATGCACCGCGAGGCACTCAAGACCCTGCTCGAACGATGGTGGCGAACGGGGGAAGTCTATCTTGAAAAGCCTGACATCGAGGCCGAGCGGAACAACGTTCTGCACTACCTCAGCCATGTGTTCCCTCGAGTGCTTCGGGCAAGCGACGAACGGCTCAAGCAATCGTGGCTGGCGATGGGTTTCGACCCTCACGCGCTGCATGAGCCGGAAAGCTACCCCAAGCTGCGGTTTGGAAGCTGGGTTGGAGGCGACCGCGACGGTCACCCGTACGTTTTGGCAGAGGTCACTCGCGCAACACTCGCCCTCCACCGGTCGGCGGCGCTTCAGCTCATTCACGAATCGCTCCATCGCCTGGCGGCACAGCTGAGTCTCTCAGCGATCTCGAACCCCGTCCCCGACGCCCTGACCAACGCGATCGAAGCGGCGACGCGCGACCTCGGTCCCGCCGCGGACTACGCGATCCGACGCAACCCGAACGAGCCTTGGCGACAGTTCGTGAACCTCCTGATCGCCCGCCTCGACAAGACGATGCAGCCAGACGCCGACGGCAACGATGCCGCTTACGCAAGTCCGGATGCCCTCGCCGCCGACCTGCGCGTCCTGCGGAGCTCGCTGCTCGAGATCGGCGGAGAACGGATCGCCGAAGAGTCCTTGTTGCCCGTCGAAAGGCTCGTGCAGTGCGTCGGCTTCCATCTGGCCCAGCTCGACATTCGCCAGAACAGCGCTTTCCACGACAAGGCGGTCTGCCAGATTCTCGCGGCATCCGGGTTCAGCGATTGCGCCTTCGATGAGTGGAGCGAAGAGAAACGGCTAGCCTTCCTCAACGAGGAGCTCGAGCGCAACCGGCCGTTCCTGCCAAGCGGGACCTCCTGCGGACCGGAGGCCGACCAGGTTCTCGCGTGTTTCCGCGTCATCCGTGAGACCTGTGACGCACACGGAGTAGACCCCTTCGGTTCGTTGATCGTCAGCATGACCCGAAGCCTGAGTGACCTTCTCGTCGTGTACCTGTTTGCGCGCGAAGTAGGCCTCCTCGATACCCCGTTGCAAGTCATACCCCTGCTCGAAACGATCGGGGATCTCCAAACCGGTCACGCCATCCTCGATGCCTTTCTCGCGCACCCGGTGACCCAAGCCCGGCGAAAGAACATGTCGGGCGCACAAGTCGTCATGCTGGGCTACAGCGACAGCAACAAAGACGGCGGCATCCTGGCGAGTCGCTGGAACATCTACAAAGCGGAGCGCGAACTCTGTGCGGTTGGTGCCCAGCACGGGGTGCCGATACGGTTCTTCCACGGGATCGGGGGCACGATCAGCCGTGGCGGGGGGAAGTACCACCGGTTCATCGACAGCATGCCGCGGGGCTCACTTGCCGGAGAGATGGAGCTCACGGTGCAGGGCGAAACGATCGCACAGCAGTTCGCGAACCTGCCGACCGCGACTTACAACATGGAGATGCTTCTTTCGGGGCTCGCCCGAAACTCGATGCCAACCGTCGCGAGCGAAACGGCGAGCGAGTTCCCGGTCGAAGCCATGCAGAAGCTCACCGACCTCTCGTTCGAGCAATACCGTCGCCTGGTGGGCCATCCGGACTTCATTCGGTTCTACAGTGGAGCCACCACCATCGACGTGCTCGAACACAGCAAGATCGGATCAAGGCCAGCCCGGAGGACCGGTCACCGCACGTTGGGCGATCTCCGGGCGATCCCCTGGGTCTTCAGCTGGAACCAGTCGCGCTTCGCCCTCACCGGCTGGTTCGGTGTCGGCACCGCGTTGAAGCGACTTCGCGAGACCAGCCCAAGAGACTTCGAAGCCCTCCAGGCCGTGGCCGATACGTGGCCGCTCCTTCGGTACACGATGATTCACGTTGAAACACGCCTCCTCAACGCGAACCGAGACGTCATGATCGCGTTCTCCGAGCTGGTCGAAGACGACAACGTACGCGACGAGTTCATGAGCATGCTTCTCGCGGATCACGACGAGGGCCTCCGTCAGATCGCGGACCTCTTCGGCGCGCCGGCGGAGGTTCGAAGGCGAAGTCAGCTCGACAACGTCCGGCGACGCAGTGCCCCGCTTGCGCACCTCCACCGCATGCAGCTCGACCACCTCACCCGATGGCGTGCCGTCGAAGACAAAGAGAGCCCCGAATCGGCCCGCCTGTTGACGCGTCTGCTCCTGCTGACCAACGCCATCGCGGGCGGGCTCAAGAGCACTGGCTGACGCCGTTCGTCGCTGCGGCCGCTCGGGGCGAGCAGGTCCAACCGGAGATCGTGTCGCAGCGTCGGATCATCGCGCTATACCTGCCCTGGGGTGCCGAGCCAAGACCACGCTGAACTTCACTTCGCCGACATCGCGTCGCTTTCGCGCCAGCTACGCGAAGGCACGTTGTCTCCTGTGGTCTTGACCCAAGCGTTCCTCGATCGAATCGAAGCGATGGATGCATCGCTCCGGTCTTACGCGACGGTCTTGGCCGACGAGGCTCTCGAGCAGGCGCGGCAGGCAGAAGAGGAACTCATACGCGGACAATGGCGTGGGCCACTCCATGGCGTGCCGCTCGGCCTCAAAGACCTGTTCTTCAAGAAGGGCGCCCCGACCACCGGAGGAATGTGGATCTACCGCGACTTCCGTCCCGCTTATGACGCAACCGTGGTCACTCGCCTGCGCGAGGCCGGGGCGGTAATCCTCGGCAAGCTTCGGCTTACCGAGGGCGCATGGACCCGCGATCATCCGGAGTTTCCCACGCCTCTCAACCCGTGGGACGCCTCTCGATGGGTGGGGGCCTCCTCGAGCGGCCCGGCCGTGGCAACCGCGTCGGGCCTCTGCACCGCATCTCTCGGATCGGATACCGGCGGCTCCATACGCTTTCCATGTGCGATGACGCGACTCACCGGCATCAAACCCACATGGGGCCGCGTGAGCGTGTACGGAGCTTTCGGCTTGGCCCCGTCGATGGACCACGTGGGTCCGATGACTCGAAGCGCGGAGGACGCCGGACACGTACTTCAGGCGATCGCCGGGCCCGATCCCAACGACCCCATGGCGCTGGTCGGTCCTGTACCCGAGTTCGTGGTCCCTGAACCGAACGTCGAAGGACTCCGCATCGGACTCGACGAGGAACTCGCCGTGAGTTCGGTCGATCCCGAGGTAGCCGGGGTGATCGAGGCCGTGGCCGCAACCATGGAGAGTGCCGGGGCGGAGATCTGCAGCGTTCGGCTCCCACCCCTCGGGCCCGTTTGCGACGGGTTCGGCAGCTTCTGCGGTGCAGAGGCAGCGGTCGTTCACGAATCGACGTTCCCTTCCCGCCGTGACGAGTATGGCCCGTTCTTGCGAGATTTTCTCGACCGGGGTCGCACGGTGACGGGGATGGAGATGGCCCGTTTCGAACGCGACCGAAGAGCCCTGTCCGGAGCGCTCGCAGCGTTGTTCGAGCACGTGGACCTCTTGCTCGTACCGGTGCTCGTCACGACAGGACGCGAACTGACCCCGGAGATCGACATCGCGCCAGAAGAGGTCGGGAGCTTCACGCGTTTCACCACGCCGTTCAACGCCTCGGGAAACCCCACCATTACGATGCCTGGGGGTTGCGCGGCCGACGGGACGTCGATCGCGTTCCAGTTCGTCGCGCCCACGCTCGCGGAACGGCGCTTGGTGACGGCGGGGCGTGTTTTTCAGAGCGCCAGCGATTGGCATCTCGCGCACCCTTCCGGGGTCGGACCCAACACGGAAGCACCGGCGACATGACTCGCCGATCATCGAACTGGATGGGTTGCTTCCTGATCGGCGCGACCGGCGAGGGCATCACAAGAACGGGCGAGGCGCTGCTTGGCGGGGTCAGCGACGATCCGTACGACGTTCGGACCTTTGTCCGCTTCGTGAATCCTCCCGGATCGCAGGCTCATGTGGGGACCGAACTCATCTCCGTCAGCGAACACACGCTCCTCGAGCGGGGGTATCTTGCCGATGCGCGCGAGACGACTCGCGGCGTCAACCAGGCCGGGCTGGCCTTCACTTGCGCTGCGGTATTCGAGGTCGATGGCGTCGATGCCAAGGAGGGTCAATCGCAGGCCCGACCCTTCGCCGAGGTCACGCACGACTTGATGACACGCTGCGATACCGTGGACGATGCGGTTGCGCTGTTCGAGTCCAAGGGGCGTACGGACCCGCCAGTCGCCGTTCTCTTGGCGGACGCCAAGGGTGATCTGGCGCACGTGGAGATCGGTTCGTTTGGAGTCGGCGTCCACCAACGTTTCTCGCGCGAGACCCCCGGGATGGTGTTCGCCGTCAACTGCTACCTATCGAGGGAGCTGGTCGGCAAGAACGCCAGCAACGCCGTTCTCGAGGACGAGCGAAACAACAACCTTGCACGGCGACGTCGGGGCCGGCAGCTCGCGGACGAGGCGCGCGGCGCGCTCGACGTGCCCGCGATCGCGCGCATCCTCTCGGACCACGCCAACGACGAGCGCGACCCGCTGGACAATCCGCTCTTGCCCGGGTGGGGCTACTCGATTTGCAACCACGGCACGCGACGCGCGCACGACTACACGATGGAGGACCTGCCCTGGGGCACGGTGAGCGCCGAAATCCTAGACCCGTCGGCAGGCACGTTGTGGTACGCGTACGGATGGCCCTGCGGCCGACCGCGTGAGTACGACGATCAGCTCTACCAGGACCGCTCGTGGGGCAAGTTCCTCCCCTTCAGCCTTCGTGACTTCCAGCGCGAGAAGGCCGAGGAGTGGATCGAACTGACCAAGCCGACCGGCGAACTCATCCGCGACGCAGGCGGCAAGCCGATCCGCTAGGCGCCCCCCGGGAGCGGCAGGGCGGGCCCGGCTCTCTGTCGGCACGAGAAGGCCGAAAGCGGGGTTGCGCTTGGCGACGACCCCACCTACCGGCAACGAGAATTACCCGATTTCGAGGCGCCTCGAAATACCCGAAATCATTGGGTGCCCAGAGCTGGAATCGAACCAGCGACACGAGGATTTTCAGTCCACTGCTCTACCGACTGAGCTATCTGGGCCCGAAAAGCAGGCGCGGAGCCTAGCCTCGGTCGGCCTACTGTC
>JBCCEK010000055.1:0-22218 GCA_039030295.1 Myxococcota bacterium
GCGCGCGCTCGCCGGGTCGTCCAAGAGGGCGCCAACCCGCGACTCGTATTCGAGCTTGGGTTGCTCTTGCTCGTGGGTGTCCACGCGCTCGTCCAGGCACGAGGCGGGGCTTCTAGTGAACTCTACCCGCTCACCTATGTTGTCGTCGCGCTCGTCGCCGCGTTCGCGCGCGGCCTCGTCGGGATCGGGTTCGTCGCGTGCGCGGTCGCACTCGACCTCGCGGTGTCGTTCTTTGGCGATCACACGGTTTCCCTTTCGGTGCTGGCCGCACACACAGCCTTCATCGTGTGCTTTGGCGGGATCAGTTTGGTCCTCACTCGTGCGGAGATCATTCGAGTCCGAAAGAAGTCGGAGCTCGAGCTCCAGGCCCAGCGAAAGAAAGAGCGCGACGAGACTCGACTCTTTCGGCTCGTGGCACCGTCGTCCGACGACCTTCGGGACGAAGCACGCATCCATCGGGCCAGCGTGGAGGAGGTTCACCAGGCGCTCTACCACGCCGTCGAGCTCCTACACCGAGTCCTTCGACTCCACAGTTGCGTCGTGTTGATGCCCACCGAAGACGAGTCTCAGCTTCGTATCGTCGAACTCGTGACCGCGAGCGACGACATCGCAGAAGGCCCGTTTTCCCTGGGTTCGGGGGCCGTCGGGGCCGCGGTCCGGCGGAAGGTGACCACCAGCCTCCACCCGATTCGCCCAGGATATCGGGGCCTTTGCTACTACCGAGGCCCCGCCCTCGTCCGCTCGTTCCTCGCCGTGCCCGTGGTCGACAAGGGCGTCGTCCGCGCGGTCCTCTGCGCCGACCGGCTCGACGATCGCGCGTTCAGCACCGAGGAAGAGGAACTCGTGCGGGGGAGCGCGTCCTATGTGCTTCGCGCGGTGGAGAACGAGCGAGTCTTCGCCCAGCTTCAGCATTCCAAGGTTCAGCAGGAGATCCTCTATCGAGGTTCCCGCGCGCTCAGCGAAGCGCGGAGCCAGGACAAGGTCATGGAGGTTGCGCTCGCGACCGCGTCCGAGATCGCGCCGCATGACTTCGCCGCGATCACGGAGTACCAGCGAGAGGTAAGGAAGCACATCGTGCGCCGCGCCATCGGCGAACGCGCGACCGACTTCCAAGGACTTCGCTTTCGCGACAATGCATCGCTCACCGCGATGGTCGTCAAGAACCGTCACTACCTGCCCTACCGTGGCGAGTACGACCCCAAGCAGCAGGTGCTCTTCACGAAGAAGGCGCGACTCAAGGGGATGGCCTCGCTCTTGGTGTTGCCGCTCGTCGAACGAGAGGAGCCGATCGGCACACTCATTCTCGCGGCCAAAGCCGACCGTGCCTTCCAGGGCTCGGCGAGAGACACCCTCCAAGCGCTGGGCAACCAACTGGCGGTGGCGATGGCCAACGCCCGGGCCGTGAAGCTCCTCGAGGAGAAGGCCACCACCGACGGCCTGACCGGCTGCCTGAACAAGCGCGCGTTCCTGGCGGAGCTCGAGCAGAAGATTCTCGCCGCGCAGCGGTTCCGGCGAAAACTATCCCTCATTGTGACAGATCTGGACCATTTCAAGGCCGTCAACGACACCTACGGCCATGCGAGTGGGGACCGCGTTCTCGCCGAGCTTGGGCGCGTCCTCCAGCGCGTGAAGCGCGAAACCGACCTCGTGGCCCGCTTCGGGGGCGAGGAGTTCTGCCTTCTGTGCGAAGAGACCGACGTGCGCGGTGCGCGCCTGCTTGCAGAGCGGGTGCGTGAGGAGTTGGCCCAGACCGAGGTCGCGACCGAGCTCGGCCCGCTCAAGGTCACCGCGTCACTCGGTGTCGCGACGTTCCCGGATCATGCATCGACCGCCGAGGCGCTCTTCGCGCAAGGCGATAAGGCGCTCTACGAGGCCAAGCACGGCGGCCGCAACCGTGTGTGTAGCGTGTAATCTGGGCGCCGCGGCGCTTACGGCCGTTCGCGCTTGAGGGTCTCGGGGTCGAGCATCCACTGGAACTGCCCGCGGCCCTCGTCCAAGTCGATCAGGCACGCGGCACCCGTTCGAAACGACGCGAACCGATCCATTTGGCAGAGCTGCCCGCCGAGCACCTCGACCTTGGGCATGTGCGACACCAATACGACGACCGCATGCTCGCCCGCGTGATCCAGCGGGGCCAGCGCCTGAGCGACCGTCCCTTCATCGCTCGACAACGGAACGTGCACCTCGACGGGGCCATCGAAGTCCGGCTGGGTCGCCGCGAGGATCTCCGCAGTCTGAACCGAACGCACCAGCGGGCTCGTGTAGACACACGAGAACGAAAGCCCGAGCTCCACGAGCGTGTTGCCGACGGCCGTCACCTGGCGGCGCCCACCGTCCGTCAGCCAGCGCCGTTCATCGCTTCTCGCCAGTCGAGCGTCGACCGCTTCCCCATGTCGCATCAAGACCACGCGCATGGGCGGGAGCTTGCCACGTGCGTCAGCGCTCGTCTTGTCGTCTGTGGGCCGATTGCGCGAAAGATTCCTCGGGAGCCAGCACCAGCCGCCGTCGCGCGTAGAGGGCGAACCACAAGAGGCCAAGCCCGTACCAGATCGCCGCCGCGATCACGACTCTTCGATACACGGGGTCGGTCACGAAAAGTGCGACCAAGGTCACGATGGCGATCACCAGCGCTGCCACCGCCCCGGGTAGCCCAAGGGGGCTTCGGTAGGGCCGCTCGATGTCGGGGAGCCGGATGCGGAGCAAGATGAACGACAACATCTGGAGGGCGTACGCGATGACGGCGCCGAAGACCGCCATGTTGAGCAGAACCGCGCCGACCGGGCTGTCTTGCCCGAGGAGGTGGATCGCATACGCGACGCCGTAGCCAAGGGCGGCGCCGGTGAGCAACGCCGCATGCGGGGTCTTTCGCGTCCGGTGGGTGCGGGAGAGCCAACGAGGAAAGTACCCGGCGCGGGAGAGCGAGAAGATCTGCCGGCCATACGCGAAGATGATGCTGTGAAAGCTCGCCACCAGCCCAGTCACCGCGACCAGTGCGAGTAGAGTCGCCCCGAGGCCATCGCCAAAGGTGGTCTTGAAACCGGCGAACAAAGGCTCTTGGGACTCGCCGAGGGCCGCTGCGCCCGGGGCGATCCCCGCGTTCAAGAAGAGCGTGAGAAAGGCCGCGATGACCAAGGTGATCAAGCCGAAGACCAGCCCCCGAGGGAGGTCCCTTGCGGGGGCTTCCGCCTCCTCCGCCGCCAACGGCAGCTGTTCGATCGCGAGGAAGAACCAGATCGCGAACGGAAGGGCTGCGAGGATCCCGTGGGGGCCTTTGGGGAGCCATCGAGAAGCACCTGAGTCGGGCTCGATGTCGAGCGCCCACGCCAGGTCGAAGTGTGGGATCGCCGAGACCCAAAACACCACGAGGATGGCCAAGGCCAAGACCGTGATCACCACGGTGAAGCGAAACGTGATCTCAACACCAGCTACGTTGAGGCCCACGAAGATTCCGTAGCTTGCGAGCCACCAGAGCGGTTCGACCGATTCGGGCGTGCCGAAGATCGCGCCGAGGTAGCCGCCGATCCCAACGACAATCACCGCCGGCGTGAGGACGTACTCCATGTTCTCGGCCAGCCCCGTGACATACGCGCCCCAAGGCCCCATCGCCGACCGTGCGAAGGAGTAGGCGCCGCCGGTGTGCGGAAGGGCGGCGCTCATCTCGGCAATGCTGAAGCACAGCCCTGCATACATGACGGTGATAATCACAGTGGCGATCAGCAGGCCGCCGAACCCCCCCGACGCCAACCCGAAGTTCCACCCAAAGAAATCCCCGGAGATCACGGCACCGACGCCCAACGCCCACAGGGACCAGACCCCCGCATAGCGACGCAAGCCGCGCTCCTCGAAGTACCCGTCACCCACTCGGTCGTACTCGACCCCCTGCTTCTGTTCCGCCATGGCGCGCAGTGTAGCGGCTTGGGTCATCGGGGGATAAGGTTGCGCCCATGCTGCCGATCGACTTGAAGGGGAAGCGCGCGCTGGTCGCTGGCGTGGCGGACGACGGAGGGCTGGGATTTGCCATCGCGAAGGCGCTCGCCACCGCTGGCGCGAGTGTCTGTGTCGGGACCTGGCCGCCGGCCTTGGGGATCTTCGAGACGTTGCTTCGGCGCGGCAAGCTCGACGCGTCCCTCGAGCTGCCGGGGGGCGGCAAGCTCGAGTTCGAAGCGATCTACCCGCTCGACGCCGAATACGACACCCTCGCCGAGGTGCCTGACGAGGTCCGGGAACAGAAGCGGTACCGCGACCGAGGCGACTTCAGCGTCCAGGGAATGGTCGACCGGATTCGCGAAGACTTCGGCGAGAACAGCCTCGACATCGTCGTCCACAGCCTCGCCAACGGCCCCGAGGTCACCAAACCCCTTCTCGAGACCAGTCGACGTGGCTACCTCGCAGCGGTCGGCGCCAGTGCCTACTCGTTCGTGTCGCTCGTCCAGCGCGTCCAGCCGTTGATGCGGAGCGACGCGGCGTACCTCGCCCTCTCCTATCTCGCGAGCCAGGGGGTCGTCGCGGACTACGGTGGGGGTATGGCCTCCGCCAAAGCGGCGCTCGAAGCCGACGCCCGCATGTTGGCATTCGAGGTGGGCAGGGATCGGGGTCATCGCGTCAACATCATCTCGGCCGGTCCTTACGCGTCGCGTGCCGCAACCGCGATCGGTTTCATTCACAAGATGATTCGCTACTACGAGCTCAACGCGCCCCTCTCCGCGCCACTGGTGGGCGAAGAGGTGGGGCACGCTGCGGCCTTCCTTTGCAGCCCGCTCGCAAGCGGCATTACCGGGAGCGTCGTCTACGTCGACAAGGGCTACCATGCGATGGCTGCGCCCGCCGACGTCGAGGGACTGGTCGACGCCGTGTCGCGACCGTCCGAGTGAGAGCGGTCACTAGACCGCTCTCACCTGAGACTGATCGGCTGCGACTTGTCCTCGAAGCCGCTCGCGGCGTTGCTCACCGCTTGAAATAGCGTTGCTATTCCTGCGGGTTCCCGCCTTGCGATCGACTCCGAGTCCTGCGTCTCGCTCGCTCACTCTCAGGCGAGAGCGGTCTAGGCCGCCACCATCTCGTGCCGCGCGGTCGGGCGGATGCTCGTCGTCTCCGGCGCAACCTGCAAGGTCGCGGCGAGCGCCCGTTCGGTGCGTACGCGACCGTCGAGCCAGGGGTCGAGCGCGCGCATCAGGGCTCGCGCCGATGGGGGTCGCGCTGCGGGACTCCGACTCATGAGTTTCGCAAGGACGTCGTCCATCTGCGGGCCCACCGAGCCCGAGATCAAAGAGGCCCTGGGCGCATCCTCTCGAATGATGCGCCGGAGCACGGTGTTCACGTCGTTTCCCGTGAACGGAAGACGACCGGTGAGCGCTTCGAACATGGTGATCCCTACGCCGAACAGGTCGGCCCGCGCATCGACGTACGGGTTTCCACTCGCTTGCTCCGGGGACGCGTAGCTCGGCGTTCCGTAGACGCGCCCTCGTTCGCGTGCGCGCTCATCGCGGGGCGCCGTTTCGGCGGCGCATACGCCGAAGTCCAACAGGTGAACGTCGAGTTCCCCGTGCGGGCCTCGGTTCATCAAGATGTGCTCGGGCTTGATGTCGCGGTGAACGTATCCGTGCCGGTGCACGCTGTGGAGGATCGACGCCAAGCGGGCGACAATCACCGAAATCTGTCTTACGTCGATCGGACCCATTCGACGCAGGTAGCTCGAGAGGCTCTCCGAACGCATGCGCTTCATCACCACGTAGGGCGAGTCGTCGTGAAGCGTGCCGTGGTCGATCACCGGGACGATCCCGGGGTGGAAAACCCGGCGCGCCACCTCGATCTCGCGTCGCACCCGAGCCATCAGGTCATGATTGCCCGCGTGTGCTGGGCGCAACATCTTGATCACGACCTGCTCGAGGGTCGCGAGCCGCTCGGCCTCGAACACGATGCCGGTCCCGCCGACGCCGATCACGCGTCCGATGCGATATCGACCGTCCAACATGAGTCCACGAAGCTCGCTGCGCTCCCGCGTTGCCGACATGGCCCCACCTTCTGCCGCGACCTGATCACGGTCAAAAAAACGGCAAAAAGGGGCGTTCTGCTCTGATCTCGAAAGAAGATTCGCTGTCGCAAGGAGACATTCGCGAGCCACTGGATGCGTTCGTTACACCATCGTTGACGACGCGGCGACGTGGGTCACGCGCTCGTCGATGCGTCTCGGTGCCGCATCTTGGCAGACGCACCGCGCGATGAATTGTGTGCTGCAGTACAACAACGCCCGACATGTATCCGTGGTTTGCGTCCGATCATGGCTAAGTCGGCGATCAATTGTTGCTGGACCGTTTCGTTTCGTGCCTTTCGCCGTTGACACTATTGGGGCGCTTGGGAGACAGTCCTCTGCGGCTGACGAAGGATCGGTGCCCACGGCCCAACTCGAGGAGAACGCAGTACACACGAAGACCCAATGTTGCCCGGAGAATTACCGAGGCGTGTGATCTGACAACGAGGGTGCGATTCGAGCGCACGTTCAGCCCCTGAAGAGGGGGCAGTCCCCCCCAGCCCGTTATTGAGGGGACTGTCTCCTCTTTGTCTTTAAAATCGCCTGAAGATTGGTGCGACCGTTCGACATCACGGAACGTCGCGTGCGCAAGTCACACCCTGGCTTCGCTCAAAGCGCGGCCCGGAAACGTTCGATCGTCTCTTGCTCGTCGTATTGGTGTTGGAAGTCGGTGGCGCGCTTGAACGCGCTGCTGTCCACGACGATCGGGTACTTCAAGTGGTCGAGGGCAGCCGGCGGCAAGTTCGGCAGCGCGAGCCGCCCGAGCCCGAAGTTGATCCAGGAGGCCGGGACCGCGAGGGTGCGCCTTCCGGCGGCCCTGGCGATCGTCGAGATCGGCACCGGAGAGGGCCCCGAAACGTTGTAAACACCGTGCAGTTTCCGAGCGAGCGCCGTCACGATGGCCTCGGCCGCGTCTTCTTCGTGAAGGAAGTGGAACAACGGGTCGAACCCCATGACGAGGGGCACCCTGGGGCCTCGGAGATAGAGGGCGAGGGTTCCATGCTTGGTCGGCCCGAGCGTGTACACCATGCGGAGCACCGAGGTGGCGATCTCGGGATAGCGCCAGAGGGCCGACGACGCGTAGAGGTCCGCTGCGACGAGGTCGGCGAGTTCGGGAAACGCGTGGGACGACATCGGCGGCTCGTCCTCGGTATGGTAGAGGGGCGAGTCTGCCGCGGCCCCATAGTAGGTGTGGCGCCCGACCATCACAGCCTGCTTGACGCCGTAGGTGTGACAGTGATGGATGAACGCGCGCGTTCCGTAGAGGTTCACGCGCATGCGGTCCGGACTCTTGTGAACCAAGTGGGTGACCGTCGCCATGTGGATCGCGGCGTCCGGTCGTCGGCGTCGGAACACGTCCTCGGCGGGTCGCTTCCGGATGTCGTACTGGAACATCTCAACTTGGTCGGGCGCGTCGACCCAGGGACGGCGATCGATTCCGATGACGTCGTGGCCACGATCGATCAGTCGTGTCGCGACGAGCCTGCCCAGCGTGCCAGCGACGCCTGTGACGAGTACACGCATTAGAGTTCCAGATCGGCTTCGCTCAGCCGCCCCTCACGGAGCGCGCGCCCCTGTTGGATCAGGTCGCGAATCTTGGTCTTCACTTCGTCGACCATCGCATTGCACACGTCATCGCGCTCGTGCCCCGACCCCTCGAACAGCATCGGTTTCCCGTAAAGGAGCTGAAAACGCGTTGGTTTTGGCACCAGAACCCCCCATTTGGTCACTGGAATGTATGGAACGCCGACCATCCTGCCGAGCCGCTCCAGGTTCGCGATGGTGGGAAGCGCCTCTCCGCCCCCCACGAACCCGAACGGGATGATCGGGCTCTTCGTCTCGAGCGCGAGCCGCAGGAAGCCCGTCCCGAACCCGACCAGCGTGTCGGCGTCTTTCGCGAGCTTGGCTGTCCCACGCGCGCCCTCTGGAAAGACAAGCACCAGGCGCTCGTCGTGCAACAACCGCAGTGCTTGATCGGGGTTGCCGGTGAACTGCCCCGTTCGGCTCATCAGCTTCGAGGCACCCGGGAACTGATGAATGAACCGATCGATCATCCCCTGCGGGAGCCGTGGCTGTTCGGCGTCGAGCAACATCGACCCCATGACCATCATCGCGTCGATCGCGACCCCGCCCGAGTGATTCCCGACCATGACGGCGCGTCCGCGTGGCGGCACATGTTCCAGCCCGTACACATCTACCTTGAAGTAGTTGCGATAGATCCACGCAAACGCCGACACGACGCGTGTGAGGTCGGCCTTGTCGATCCCGTACGGGTCCACCCCGAACTTGTTGAAAGACAGTTCGAGCGCGTCGATGCGTTCGGCGACTTCGGGATCGATCGGGAGTAGGCGTTCGAACACGGGGCTCTCGGTCCTTGGACGGGTCCGATCTCTATGGCGCGCCGCCGAGAAAAGCAATCACTCGTCGCGTGGTTTGCGGATGCCGAGGGCCTTCATCTTCTTGTAGAGATGGCTACGCTCGAGGCCGAGGTCTGCAGCCGTGTTGGTGACATGGCCGTCGCGAAACCGAAGCGCTCGCTCGATCAAGTCGCGCTCGGCGTCGTCGATCATCTCGCGAAGCGGGGTTTCGGGACGGAAATAGCTCTCCCCTGAGGCCGTGGAGCCCAACGGCAGGAGCGACTGGGCATCCCTTTCGGTGATCGTGTCTCCCGGGCTGAGGATGACCAGGCGTTCGACCAAGTTTCGGAGCTCCCGCACGTTCCCTGGGAACGGGCAGGACTCGAGGAGCGCCATCGCGGCCGGCTCGATGGTCTTGTCGGGCCCTTCGTGGGCTTCTCTCGCAAGCCCAAGAAAGTGTTCGGCCAGCAACGGGATGTCAGAGGCGCGCTCCCGCAAGGCGGGTACGTGTAGCGGGACGACGTTGAGCCGGTCGAAGAGGTCCGCCCTGAACCTTCCAGCCGCGATCTCGTCTTCGAGCTTCTTGTTGGTCGCGGCGACCACTCGGACATCGACGTGCCGTGTTCCCGCGTCGCCGACGGGTTCGACTTCGCCCTCTTGAAGAACGCGAAGGAGCTTGGCCTGCATCGGTGCGGGCATGTCACCAACTTCGTCTAGGAAGAGCGTCCCTTGGTCCGCCCTTTCGAACTTGCCGCGCCGCGCTTTGGTCGCCCCCGTGAACGCACCCGCCGTGTGCCCGAACAGCTCACTCTCGATGAGCGACTCGGGGACCGCCGCGCAGTTGAGTTTTTCGAAGGCCCCGTCGGCGCGCGCGGATCCCTCGTGAATCGCCGCGGCCACCAGTTCCTTTCCGGTGCCTCGCTCTCCGAGGATGAGCACGGTCGCGGTCGACCGCGCGGCGAGGGCGATGTGGCTTCGCAGTCGTTCCATCGCGCTGCTCCTGCCGAGGAGCGAAGAGCCCGCGTCGACTCGCCGACGAAGCTCCCGGTTTTCGCGCCTCAGCGCGTCGAACTCGAGGCTTCTCTCGAGCGAGAGAATCAATCGGTCACTTCCGACCGGCTTCTCGACGAAGTCTCGTGCCCCACGCCGCGTCGCCTCGACCGCGGTGTCGATGGTGGCGTTTCCGCTCATCATGATCACGGGCGTTTCGATGCCCCGCGCCGCGAGCGCCTCCAACATGTCGAGCCCGCTCATCCCGGGGAGCTGGACGTCGAGGAGAATCGCGTCGAACGTGCGGGTTGCGAGTTTATCGAGCGCGATCTCTGCGCTTCCGGCGACTTCGGTTTGGTAGCCCTCGAGGCCGAGGGCGCGCGACACGGTGGTGAGAATATTCTTCTCGTCGTCGACGACCAAGACCGAGGCGATCGGCATGCGACTACGCTAGCACCGCCGGTACTTAGGTGCCGGTGCCGCTGCCACGCTTGGACAACGGGATCGACCGAAGCTTGGTCTCGGAAGGGCGTTGGTGCGCCTGGAGCCAAGACGTCAGCACGTCGACAGGCTCCGGCCGTGCGTACAGGTACCCCTGTGCGATGTCGCAGCCATGCTGGCGCATGTACTCGCGTTGGTTCTCGGTCTCGACACCTTCTGCGATGACCTCCAGGCCGAGATTCTGCCCAAGGCCAATGATCATCTTCGAGATCGGCCCACCCCGTTCGTTCGACTCGACGTTCTGGACGAAGTTCTTGTCGATCTTGAGCACGTTCAGTGGGAACTCGTGGAGGTAGGTCAACGACGAGTATCCGGTCCCAAAGTCGTCGATCGCGATGCGCACCCCAACGTCTCGGATCTCGCGAAGGAGGCCACCCGTGACCGCGGCATCCGACATGAGGGAGCTCTCGGTCAGCTCGAGCTCGAGAAACTCCGGCGGCAGATTGGTCTCTCGCAAGGCACCCCGTACCTTGTCGACGAACATTGGGTCTTCGAACTGGCGCGCCGACACGTTGACCGCGACCCGCATGGGCTCGAGATCCATCTCGTGCCAGACCCTGAGCTGTTCGCATGCGGTCGTCAGAACCCACTCGCCGACCTCGTCGATCAGCCCGAACTCTTCAAGCGCAGAGATGAAGTGGTACGGCGTCAGCAGGCCGCGCGTTGGGCTCATCCACCGGAGCAAGGCTTCGACCCCGACGACTCGGCCTGTCCGCAGGCAGATCTGGGGCTGGTACACGAGCCGAAACTCGTCCTTGTCTAGCGCTCGCCGGAGCGCGTACTCGAGCGCTCGGCGCGATTGCGCCTCTTCCTGCATCGCGTTGGCGAAGAACTGATAGCGACCACGCCCTGACGACTTGGCCTGATACATGGCGAGGTCGGCGGCTCGCAGCAGCTCGGAGAGGTCATTGCCGTTGTCGGGGTACATCGCGATCCCGATGCTGGTCGAACTGGTCACCTCGTTGCCTTCGATGGTCTTGACGGCCTCGAGACTCGCCATGATGCGCTCGACGACGGGAAGGACTTCCTTGGCCTCGCTAACGCCTTCGAGGATGACCGCGAACTCGTCTCCGCCGAGTCGGGCGACGGTATCCTGATCCCGAACGGCCGCGCGGATTCGTTTTGCGGCCTCGATCAGGAGCTTGTCGCCGACCTCGTGTCCGAGCATGTCGTTGATCTCTTTGAACCGGTCCATGTCGAGAACCAGGGTGGCGACGCCGGCCCCGCTTCGGGTGGCACGTGCCAATGCATGGTCGACGCGCTCGCGAAGGAGCGTGCGGTTGGGCAACGACGTGAGTTGGTCGAACTGCGCCAGCCGGACGAGCTCGAGTTCCGTCCGCTTTCGCTCGACGGCGTACCGAATGACGCGGTGGAGGTTGGCGCCGTCGATATGGCCCTTCACCAGGTAGTCTTGGGCGCCCGCTTTTACGGAGCGGAGCGATATGGCCTCATCCTCCCAGGCACTGACGATCACCAAAGGGATGTCGGGGTACGAGGTTTGGAGGCTCGAGACCGTCTGGGTCCCGCGGGAATCCGGGAGGTTCAGGTCTGCCAGAATCACATCTGGGGAGAGCTCTTCGGCCGAGAGGACGGCGTCGTTCAAGGTCCGGACATGTGTGATTCGGTAGTACGCGTCGGTGATTCGTCGGAGGAGCCGGCGAATCAGTTGGGCATCGATGAGGTTGTCCTCCACAAGGAGGACCTCCCGCACCTCTCGCTGCTCCTCGTCCCGCTCACCCAGCATTCACGACACCACCCAATTTTGCGTTACCAACGCCTTATTACAGTGCTATGGTTTACAAGGGGCGTCAAGGGTGATCCGGCCCCTAAGGGTGGACGTGCTACCGAGCAAGGCAGAAATCTCTTTGGTTTCGGGAAAGAGGCGGATTCGCGTACTCATCGCGTCCGGCAGTCCCGAGCGGATCATGCTGGTCCGAGAGAGCCTTCACGCCTGGCCTGAGACCGTCGTCTGCCGCGTCGCGGTCAGCGTGGAAGACGCCCTCGTCCACCTCGAGAGCCACGCGCCGCACATCGTTTGCTGGGACACGGCGCTCGGTGCCAAGGTGCCTGCCTCGCCTGGCATCTGTGTCCTTCTGCTCGAGGAAGACGCCTGCCATATGCCCACCGAGCGACCGCTCGAAATGTCGCTTCCGGACGCGTACGTCTCCGGGCTCCAGCGGTCGATCAACCGCGAGTACGAACTCCGTCGTGCGCTCGTCCAACTTCGCGATGCGCATGGCTCCGAGACGCAGAGTCGGTTGTTGATGACGCGTGCAACCGACGGGATCGTCGTCGTCGACGATGGACGCCGGGTCGTCTTTGCCAACCCGGCGGCTTGCGGCCTCCTTGGTGCCGAGAACGCCGCGGCTCTCAGTACCGTGTTCCGCGACAAGATGCCGACCGAAGGGCATCCGGAAATCTATCCCGTCACCCACGCCAACGGGACGCTTTCGTCGGTCACCGGGACCGCGATCGTGTCGGTATGGGACGGCCAGGAAGCGACGATCGTCCAGCTCCAGCCCACCCTCAAACCGAGCGTGCCGCCACCGCCTCGGGCGCCGCGCGTCCCCGAGGACCGGCTTCGGGCGATTGGGCGGCTTGCCGCAGGTCTCGCCCACGAGGTCAATAACCCCCTGACTTTCGTCTTGGCCAACCTCGAAAGCCTCCGAGAGTCACACCAGTCGATTCGACGTTTCGTGCGTGATTTGCGGGGCGGCCTTGCCAACGATGGGGAGATCAGCCCCAACGGGTTCGACCAGCTCGTCGAAGAAACGAACCTCCAAGAAGTCATCGACGATGCCGCTGACATGCTGACCGATTGCCATAAGGGCATGCACCGCATCCAAGACATCGCGCGCAGCCTCGGGACGTTCTCGCGTTCGGCGGACGAGCAGGCCGAGATGACCGACATCGCCCGCGTCGTCGACGACGCTTGCGCCATGGTGTTCAATCAGATCCGATACCGCGCGCGCCTCGTGAAGCGTTTCGATCCGATTCCGCTCCTCCCCGCGTACCCCGGCCGAATCGCCCAGGCTTTGGTCAACCTCCTCACCAACGCGGCCGACGCGATCGACGGGGGTGCCTACGACAAACATCGCATCGTCGTATCGGTGCGCTTGGAAGGGGACGAAGTCGTGATCGGGGTCAGCGACACGGGGACTGGCATCGGCGAAGGCGACCGGTCTCGCATCTTCACCCCGGGATTCACCACCAAGGCCCACGACGGCGGGATGGGCCTCGGGCTCACGCTCTGCAAGCGCGTGGCCGAGGAGCATGGGGGCCGCGTCGAAGTCCACGACCTGCCGGTCCAAGGAACCCGTTTCGAGCTGATCATTCCGGTCGACACCGGGCTCGAACCGGTCGAACGCCCGCGCGACAGTCGGCCGGTCTCCGAGGCGCCGTCCTCGCGTGCCAGGATTCTGATCGTCGATGACGACGCGATGGTCCTTTCGGCGCTACGACGGCGGCTTCGCCGTCGCTACGACATCGTCACGGGGCTTGGGGGCGTCGAGGCCCTCGAGCGACTCGAAGAAGACCCCCACTTCGACGCGATCATCTGTGACCTGATGATGCCCGAGGTGGATGGGAAGTCCTTCTACGAGACGGTCCAGAAGCTCTATCCGGAGCTCGCCGGTTGCATCGTGTTCATGAGTGGGGGCGCGTTTACGCCACGTCTTCGGAAGTTCGCGGCGTCGGTCTCGAACCCTGTGCTTCAGAAGCCTGTGACGCGGGAGCACCTCGAATCGATGCTGTCGCTCATCCGGAAAGACGCGGCCCTCGCCGAGTGACGCTCAGTCGTTCCTGAGGCCGAGCTCTTTCATCTTGTTCTGGAGGCTCTTGCGGGAGATCTTGAGCAGCCGCGCCGTGTGGGTGACGTTCCCGCCCGTTTGCTCGAGCGCGCGCGCGATGAACTCGCGCTCCACCTTCACCGTCGCTTCGCGGACCACCTCCTTGAGCCCCGACTCGCCCCGTGCGGGATCGATCCTCGCCGCCAAGGGATTCGTATCTCGCGCGTCGCGCACGTCCGGCGCCAAGCTGTCCGAGTTCACCTGTCCGCTGTCGGTGAAGATCATGCACCGCTCGACGACGTTCTCGAGCTCGCGGATGTTTCCCGGCCATTCGTAGTTGAGTAGCCTTCGGGTCGCGTCTTCGTCGAACCCGGTGACCTCGCGCTTGAGCTTGTCGTTGAAGCGCTGGACGAAGTGGTCGATCAGGAGGGGAATGTCGCTCGGGCGTTCCCGGAGTGGGGGCAGGTCGACGTGGACGACGTTGAGTCGATAGTAGAGGTCCTCGCGAAACAGCCCCTCGGCGATCCGAGCCTTCAGGTCGCGATTGGTGGCCGCGATCAGCCGCGCATCGACGCTGATCGTCTTGATCCCGCCGACCCGCTCGAACTGTTGCTCCTGAATCGCGCGGAGGAGCTTCACCTGCATACTCACTGGGATCTCCGCGATCTCGTCGAGGAAGAGCGTGCCTCCGTGGGCCAGCTCGAACCGTCCAGGCTTGCTCGTCGTCGCTCCCGTGAACGCGCCCTTCTCGTACCCGAAGAGCTCGCTCTCGAGGAGGTCGGGCGGGATCGCGGCGCAGTTGACGCTCACATAGGGCTTCTTGCGCCGCGCGCTGTTCTCGTGGAGGGCGCGGGCGATCAACTCCTTCCCGGTGCCGCTCTCGCCCGTGATCAGAACGGTGCTTGGGGTGTCCGCGACCTTCTCGATCACGTCATAGACGCGGCGCATGGGAGGCGACTGGCCGATGATGCGATACCGGCCCCGCTCGTTGGGATCGGCCCTCACGTGCGCCTGCGAGAGCTCCCGCGTCTTGGCGGCCTTGTGGACCACATTGCGGAACTCGGTTTGGTCAAAGGGCTTGGTGACGTAGTCGAACGCACCGAGCTTCAGGGCCTCGACCGCGGTGTCGACCGTGCCGTGGGCCGTGATCATGATGACCGGCAGCTGCGGAAAGCGGGTGCTGACGGACTCCAGCACGCGCATGCCGTCGAGCTTGGGCATGCGCAAGTCCGTGATCAGCACATCGATATGGTGCTCATCGAGGGCTTGCAGCACCGCCTCCCCGTCGGCGGCGGTGTGCACCTCGTACCCGTCGTGTTGAAGTTGAGCCTTCAGGACTCGACGGAGGTTGTCCTCGTCATCGGCGACCAGGACCTGCTTGGTTTCCGGCACGGAGCGAGTGTAGCGCCCGTTGGGCAGATACGCTCTCTAGCTGGCAGCGAGGCGCTGCTTCGCTGCACGGATCACGGTCGCCCGGTTTTTGCGGGACTTCTCGTAGTCGAGGATCGCGTGGGTCTGGGGCCCGGAGAGGCGCTGGATGCGGCCCACCACGTCCTTCGCCGTCAGCTGATCGTAGTTCCGGATGGGGGCGCGTCCGCTCTTCTTCGTGGCGGGGCGGGCCTTGGCGGAAGGCTTGGCGGCTGCCGACGGTTTCGGCTCCGCTTGGTCCAGACGGGCCTCGACCCGCTTCTGGGCGCCGTCCAGGGCGTCGTGCGTGACCTTGAGCACCTTGGTCTCGAGCGCGGTTGGCTCGAGCGCGCGCTGGGCGTCCTGAGCTCGCTTTTCGAGGTTGGCCATCCGGGCCGTCAGCGCCTCCAGGTAGGCGTCCCGGGTCTTGATCGACAGGTCGCTCCAGTCGAGGGCCTCGGCGCGGCACGCCTTCCCGAAGGCAACCGCGGACTCGGAGACGGTCGAAAACAGATCGGTTCCCGCCTCGGTCAGTCGGTCGGCGAAGGCCACGCTGGCCTCGGCGGTCTCCTGGGCAAACGCGACACTCGCGTCTCGGGTCTGCTGGATGAGCAGCACGCTCTGGTTTTGGAGTCGGGTGCGGCTCTGCGTGATTTGGTCTGAATATGACATGATTCCCTGAACCTTTCGGATGTTGATGACGCAGCGCGTTATCAGGGGTAACGATAGCCACCCTTTGGCGGCTGTCAAATCGGGCTCCAAACCATGTACCTTTCAACCAATTGCATTAGACTTTAGGGCTAGTGAGCGGGAAACTCCGAACGCTGGTCGTCGAAGACTCGAGCTCCATGCGCGGGCTCCTGACCGAGCTGCTTCGTGAGCGAAATTACGATGTGACCGCCGTCGACAGCGCCGAGGACGCCCTCGGGGCCCATCGTGCAGCCCCGTTCGATCTCTTGCTCGTCGACTGGACGCTTCCGGGCATGTCGGGCCTCGACCTCTGTCGGGAAGTGCGGCTGGGGGACCAGGGGGACGACGCCGTGATTCTCATGATCACGGGTCGAGACCGGACCGAGGACCTCGCGGCCGTCCTCGACGCTGGCGCGTCGGACTACCTCGCCAAGCCGATCGACCCCCAGATTCTCGCCACCCGACTCCTGATCGCCGAGCGAACGATCGCGGCCAACGCCAGGGTCGCCGCCGAACGCGAGAACATGCAGTCGAGGTTGGTGTTCGCGGACCGCATGGCCTCGGTCGGGACGCTTGCCGCGGGGGTCGCGCACGAGCTCAACAACCCCCTCATGTACGTGCTGTCGAATCTTCACCTCACGCGCGAGGAGCTCATGGCCCCCGCGGACGGGGCGTGGCTCGAGCGCGCCAAGCAGCAGGTGGATGAGGCGATTCACGGCGCGGTGCGCATGCAGAACGTCGTGCGTGACCTGAAGACCTTCTCCCGGGTGGACGACGAGCAGCGCGGCAACGTCGATGTTCGCGGGGTGCTCGAGTCGTCGATCAACATGTGCTGGAACCAGATCCGGCACCATGCGTCGCTGGTGCGTGAGGTCGGCGAGACACCGCTCGTCGAGGTCAACGAGTCCCGACTCGGCCAAGTGTTCTTGAACCTGCTGATCAACGCCGCCCAAGCGATGCCGTCGCGGCCTGTGGAACAGAACCAGATCTCCGTCCGTACCTTCACCGACGACGACGGCTGGGCGGTGATCGAGGTCGTCGACAACGGCACCGGGATCGATCCGGCCACTCGGAGTCACATCTTCGACCCGTTCTTCACGACCAAGGGGGTCACCGAGGGGACCGGGCTCGGGCTCTCGATCTGCCGGAACATCGTTCAGAGCGCAGGGGGTGCGATCGAGGCAGAAAGCGCGGTCGACGAGGGCACGACGTTTCGCGTTCGGCTGCCGCCGTCGAAGCGGGCGTTTGTCCCGCTCGTGGCGCACGCCCCGCCGGCGCTTGAACCCGGGGCGGCGGCTCGCGTCATCGTGATCGACGACGAGCCGCTCGTCGGGCGCTCGATCACCCGGGCGCTCCGTCACCACCAGGTCGATGTGTTCTTGAACGGTCCCGACGCGATCGCCGCGCTATGCGACGACGCGCCGTGCGACATCGTCTTCTGTGACCTCATGATGCCAGGCCTGAGCGGGATGGACGTCTTCCACAAAGTGGCGGCATGTCGCCCCGAGATCGCCTCGAGGTTCGTCTTCATGACCGGTGGGGCATTCACCCCCGAGGCGCGCGAGTTTCTGAAGCAGACTCCGTTGGTCTGCCTCGAGAAACCCTTCGACCTCCATCAGATCCGCGACCTCGTCCGCGAGCGAGCCGAGGCCGCTGTCGGCTGAGACGCGACCGCGACCGTGTTCCTGCCGAGGTCCTTCGCGTCGTAGAGGGCGCCATCGGCGCGGGCGAGAAGTTCGGCGCCCGTTTCGGTGCCCCGACGGGAGGCGACCCCGAGACTGATCGTCAGCCGCTTGCCCGGCTGGCCGGCGCCCCCTGGGAACTCGGTTTCCTCGACCAAGGTCCGGAGCTTCTCAGCGACGAGGATGGCGGTCTTGGTGTCGGTCCGCGGAAGCAGGACCACGAACTCTTCGCCTCCGATTCGGGTGATCGTATCGATGCGCCGCAGGTTTCGAGTCATCAGACCCGCGAGCTTGCGCAGCGACGCGTCGCCGGTCGGGTGTCCATGCCGATCGTTGAGCGACTTGAAGTGGTCGATGTCGATCGCCAGCACGCTCACCGATTGCCCGAACCGCTCGGCACGGTTGAGTTCGTCTTCGAGCCGAATGCGAAGCAAACGCCGGTTCCCGAGGCCTGTCAGGTCGTCGTGTTGAGAGCCGCGCCGGAGCTCGTCGAAGAGTTGGGTGTGCCGAATCGCGAGACCCAACTGGTCGGCGATCGCCGCAAGGAGCGCTGCGTCGAGGTCGGTGAAGGCATCGGGCGAGGGCCTCGTGACCGCGAGCACCCCGGTGGTTCTCCCTTGGTGGACGACGGGAAGGATCGCCATCGACCCGGTCGGCTCGATCGGGTCCCAGAGCGAACCCGCTTGGAGCGTGGAAAGATCGGGCACGATCTTTGATTCGCCCGTACGAGCCACCGTGCCGAGCAGTTCCTCGTCGAAGAGGACGATTCGCTCGAGTTGGTCGCCGGGCCGCTCGAAGCCATGGGCCGCGCGGAGCATCAGTCGCTTGGTGTCGGCGTCCGCCAGGAAGAGCATGCACTCTCGGAGGGTGAGGGCGCCTCCAAGCCGGGCCGTGATATGCGCGAGGACGTCGTCGAGCTCTTCTTCAGAAGCGCTCGAGCGCACGATGTCGAACAGAAGTGCCCGCTCTCGTAGGCGTTGCTCGAGCTCGGCAGTCTTTTCGCCGAGTGCTTGCTTGAGCACGAGCTCCTCGCGCGTGCTCCGGAGCTCTTGACCTTGCTCGATCATACGGACTTCCAGAGAGGTCAGGTTGGCCAACAAGCCGTTGAGCGCGCGGCCGATGTCCCCGATCTCGTCGTCGCCCATATCCGGCAATCGTTCCAGGCTCTTCTCTCGCGCATGCGCGTCGAGCACTTCGACGATCCGCTCCACCCGCCGGCTGACGGCGAACTCGACGTAGAACCGCGTCAGTAGCCCCGCCGCCAAGGTGGCCCCGAGGGTGATCCATGCGAACACCATCCCACCGACCTCGACCCCCAACGCGCCGAGGGCGAACCAACCCCCGAGCGAAAGGAGAAGCGACAACGCTGCCGCCTGAAAGCCGGCCCGAAGTGCAAGTCGGCGCCGAGACCCCGCGGGCATCCCTTCACGCTACGCAGCACGGACGTTCAGTCAAGGGTGGGGCCCCGGTTGTCGACGGAAGTCGCCCACAAAGCCGCCCGCAGACCCGTCCCCGCAGACCCGTCATGGTGGCGATGGGTGGACTCGAACCACCGACCTAGCGCGTATGAAACGCCCGCTCTAACCACCTGAGCTACATCGCCAGAGCGGCGCGAGTATAGGCGTGGGTGTGCCCCGCGCAATGTGGAGCGCTGTGGCCGAAAGTGCGTGCTTGGCAGGCCGCGCTGGTTGGTCTATTCGACCCCGGTGCCCCATCGTTGGATCGCCGCGTCCGCCGTCTTGACGGCGTGCGTTCTTCTTTCGCCCGCGCTTGCTTCGGCGCAGTCCGGGTGGAGTGAGCCCCTGCAACCGAAGGCGCCCCCGAGCGCGCCCGCAGAGCCTCCCCCTCCGCCCATGCCCGACGTCCCCGCGCCGGAGCCGCCCGCGGTTCCCGCGCCATCCGAGGTGGAGCCGAACGCGGATTGGTCGGACGCGCCCCCGACCGAGTACGAGGAGCGGTCGCCCCAGAATCCGGACTGGGTCGAAGAGGATGAGCCGCCACCGATCGCCAACAAGCCGGAGCGAGCCAGCGAGGTCTACGGAATCCGCTACGCCAACCGACGGCTGACGATGCCACGCGGGATGATGCGCGGCACGGTCGACACTGTCGTCGGCCGCCGGGTAGACGAGAATGTCGGGTCGTTCGAGCCGTTCGGCGAGACCGGCACCATCGCGACGACCAACCTCGGGGTCGCCCTCGCGATTGCCGACGACATCGAGATCGGCTTCTCACGCTATCGCATGGGCAGCTACCCGCCACGGGCGGTGTTTCCGGATCTCGGCTTCGGTCCTTCGGGTTTGGTGTCGATGGTCTTGGCACCCGACGTGAAGTACGGCGACATTCCGCTCTACGCCCGCTTCCAGCCCCTGGACACGGGGGTGTCGCAACTCGCCATCGACGCTTCCTTTCGAATCCCGTCGCGGACCGAGTTCGGGTTTTCGATGGGCGTCCCACTTCGATTCGTCGCCAAGGACGCGTACGCGTTCGACACGGGCATCAACTTCAGCGTCGAGAACAACCCGAACGGCCCCTCGATTTGGTCGCTCGGGATTCCGTTCAGCTTCGTCGCCAACGCCACCGATCAGTTCTTCATCAAGGTGGATTCTGGGATCGAGTTCTTTGATCTGAGCGGCACGGTCAGCACGGCCACCTCGGGGTTGGTCAACGGCCCTTTCTACTTCATCCCATTGGGCTTTGGGGGCGGCTACACGGTGGGCGCGGAGCGCGGGATGTTCGATATCTTCGCGAGCTTCCGCTTTCCCACGCTCTACGGCTTCACGGCGAGTGCCTCCGAGGTCCGCGCGGAAACCTGGGCGGTCACGATAGGGCTCAACATCTACTCGCCGGTGCTCTTCAAAGGCGGAGGCCTCTGATGCTCCGCCCGCTCGGGTCCCGCGAACCGCAGATCGAAGGACGCGTGTTCGTCGCCGAGTCCGCAGACGTGATCGGGTCGGTGGTGCTGAAGGACCGGTCGAGCGTGTGGTTCAACGCGGTGATTCGGGGCGACTCCGACCTGATCACGGTCGGCCCAGAAACCAACATTCAAGACGGGGCCGTCCTCCACACCGACCCCGGGATCCCGCTCAACCTGGGTCGTGGCGTGACGGTCGGCCACCTCGCCATGGTGCACGGATGTGAGGTCGGGGACTTCAGCTTGATCGGGATCCACGCGGTCGTCCTCAACCACGCCAAGATCGGCAAGTACTGCATGATTGGCGCCAATGCGCTGGTGACTGAGCACCAGGAAATCCCCGACTACTCGTTGGTCCTTGGGACCCCGGCCAAGGTCGTTCGCACCCTCGACGACGATACTGCCGAAGCGCTCGAGCGAAGTGCAGCCGGGTATGTTGCTCGCGCTCACGAGTACGCTGAGGCGGGGTTCGGCTTCTCGTCGGCCCGCTGATCTCACGCGACGATCGCTATTGGGCGAGACGCTCGAGCGCGCGGGTCTCGCCAAGCTCGGCACAAAGCGCTTCGAGCGCCTGCATGTCTGGCCCCTGCCATCGCAGCTCCTCGATCGACTCGGGTACGGGCGCATCGACTCGCAGCGTTGCGAGCCTTCGATAGAGCGCAGCCTCGTCGCGCATGGCGTTGAGATTGCTCGACAGGGTTGCGGCCCCGCGCACCTTGATTCCCCAGGCGCCTGGATCCTCCGGGATGCCTTCGATGCGACCGAACACCGAGAGCACAGCCGCCGCGCTCTTGGCGCCCCACCGGGGGATCCCCGGAATCCCGTCGGCCGAATCCCCGACGAGCGCGAGGTAGTCGGGGATCGAAGAAGGGGACACCCCGAACTTCTCGCGGACCCCGTCTGCGTCGAGGACAATCTCACGGCGCCGATCGAAGGTCACCACGCGCGCGTCCTGGACGCACTGGCACATGTCTTTGTCAGGGGAGCAGATCAACACTTGGGTCACGGTCGGCTCGTCCGCGTACTTGGCCGCGGCGGTCGCCAGCGCATCGTCGGCTTCGAACTCCGTCATCGGCCAAGTGGCGAGACCGAGTGCCTCACTGACACGTTCGACCAAGGGGAACTGTGCGAACAGGTCGGGCTCCAGCCCCTCTCCCGTTTTGTATCCGTCAAACAGATCATTGCGAAACGACTCCACGGTGTGATCGAACGCGCATCCGACGTGCGTCACGCCAGGCTCTCGGAGAAGGGCGATCATCGAGCGCAAGAAACCCCGCGTGGCGCCGACCTCCTGACCCGAGGGGGACTTCGCCTCGGGGGCACCAAACCACGCCCTGAAGAGCTCGTAGGTTCCGTCGACCAAGTGAACGTTCATCGTGCCCTCTTACCCCACGTCTGTGACCAGCGGGGACCGGGTCGCGAGAAGGACTCGCATTTCATAGACTTGTAGGACGATCTTCCGGGCTATGCCGGCTCTTGCGGCGGTGGTCTGCCGCGGGCCTCGCTGACCGCGCTATCGGGGCACCCACCGCTAAATGTCGCCCCTTTTTTGTTTGGTACCCCCAACATATTGTAGCATGTATGCCATGACCATACACAACGTGTCATCTCATGGGTAGCGTCTCAGATACGCCCTATGGACGTGTCAGATCGGGGAAAACCAGCCTCGATGCGGTCATGCAAATATCTGATATTGCTTGCAAAACGGAGAAAACGCACACGCTGCGACATTTCTGCTTGACTGGGTCGGTCCTGCAGGGCTACTTGGCAGGCTCGCCCCCAAGCGGTTGTGGTGGCAAGGAGGCTGCCAGCACAATCCCTTGTGGGATCAATGTGGATAGCGTGTGCACCACCTGGGGAAGGA
>JBCCEK010000056.1:0-22073 GCA_039030295.1 Myxococcota bacterium
GTAGCCGAAGTCACAGTCGCTCGGCGACCAATCTTCGAATGCGAGCGTCGCGCGATCGAGGACGGTCACGGTGTCGACCACGTCCGCGACCTCTTGGCCATAGGCCCCCACGTTCTGAATCGGCGTCGCGCCGGTCGACCCGGGGATCCCGGTGAGGCATTCGACACCGGCCAAACCACGGGTGACCGCACCGTCGACGACGAGTTCCCAGGGGACACCCGCACCGGCCACGACCGTCCCATCCGTCTCGAAGGCGACCTCACTGAGGCCGATGTGCACGACCAAGCCATCGAAGCCCTCGTCGGGCACGATGAGGTTCGAACCGCCGCCGATCACGGCGACGGGCTTCTCGTCGTCGCGCGCCCAGTGAAGCGCCGCCACCAACGTGTCGCGGTCGGCGGCGCGCACGAAATACCGCGCGGGGCCTCCGAGCTCGAGCGTCGTCAGCGGAGCGAGGGGGACATCGCGCTGAGGCTCGAGGGTCGCCATCACGAAGGGGTAATCGTCTCGATGCCACCCATGTAGGGGACCAGCGCCTTGGGGACCGTCACGCTGCCATCGGGCTGTTGGTTCTGCTCGAGGATGGCGACGAGGGTACGCCCGATGGCGAGACCCGATCCGTTGAGCGTGTGAAGGAAGCGGGGCTTGCCCTTGCCTTCTCCGCGGAAACGGGCCTTCATTCGACGAGCCTGGAACTCGCCGAACCAAGAGCAGCTCGAGATCTCACGATAGGCGTCTTGGGCGGGAAGCCACACCTCGAGGTCATGAGACTTCTGCGCAGCGAAACCCATGTCCCCTGCGCAGAGCTGCACGACGCGGTAGTGAAGGTCGAGGCGTTGAAGGATGGATTCGGCGTGTTGCGTCAAGACCTCGAGTTCGGAAGCACCGTCTTCGGGTTCGCAGAAGCGGACGAGCTCGACTTTGTCGAACTGGTGAACGCGGATCATCCCGCGCGTGTCCTTGCCGTAGCTACCTGCCTCACTTCGAAAACACGCGGTGTAGCCGGTGTACGCGATCGGGAGCTCCGACGCTGACAGGATCTCGTTGGCATGGAGGTTCGTGATCGGCACTTCGGCCGTGGGCACGAGATAGAGGTCGTGCCCCTGCGCATCGGCCTCGGCTTCCCAGGTCTCGTCTTTGGCCATTCGGAAGGAGTCCTTGGCAAACTTCGGTAGCTGACTCGTCCCAAGCATGGCCGTGTCCTTGACCAACACGGGCGGCCACACCTCACGATACCCGTGCTCGGTCGTGTGCACGTCGAGCATGAACTGCATGAGCGCCCTTTCGAGGCGCGCGCCGGCACCCATCAGGACCACGAAGCGCGATCCACTGATCTTGGCTGCTCGCTCGAAATCCATGATGCCGAGCCCGACTCCGAGCTCGACATGGTCTCTGGGCTTGCCGTCGATCACGGGCTTGTCCCCCCAAACCCGCAGCTGAACGTTGTCGCTTTCGTGGAGCCCATCGGGCGTGTCGTCGTGGGGAAGGTTGGGCAGAGTCAGCAGAATTTCACTGAGGGCGCGCTCCACCTCGGCTTGGCGCGTTTCGCCTGCCTTGATCTGGTCGCCAAGCGCGCGCAGTTCTTCTCGCCTCGCCTGAAAGGCGTCCGACTTCTTGTCCGCGACCTGGGCCATGGCCTGGCTTGCGTCGTTTCGCCGCTGACGAAGGGTCTCGACCTCGGTGATGACGGAACGGCGATCGTCGGCCAGCGCGCCCACCCGATTCAGCAACGCATCGTCCGAAAAGCCGCGACGCGTCAAGGCGAGTTTCACCTTGGCGAGGTTCTCGCTCACGTAACGGAGATCCAGCATGGAGGCGGGTCTACAACAAGGGCGCTCCAAGCACCAGGCGCTGGCTCCACGAGCGCTCGTTGTGAAAGCGCTCAGATTGGCTAGATTGATGACTGTGACTGATCGGAGGAGCTTGAGCCGGTGCGGCGTGGTCGGGGACGTGCACTGCGAGGCCGACGTGCTCGAGCGTGTGCTCGATGCACTCGACGCGCTCGAAGTGACGACCGTGTTGTGCGTGGGCGATCTCGTCGACGGCGACGGCGATGCCGACCGAACGCTCGCGCTCCTCGAGGACCGCGGCGTCGAGTGCGTGGCGGGGAACCACGAACGTTGGTTCCTGACCGGGGAGCACCGTATGGTCGAGCACGCGACCGAGTCGGTGAACGACCGCTCCCGCGCATTCCTCGAGGCGCTGCCCCGCATGCGGCACTACGACACCGCCCAGGGTGGCGCCCTTCTGTGTCACGGCGTCGGGCAGGCGGACGAAGCCTGGCTCGAGCCCGACACCAAGGGATACGCGCTACAGGACATTCCCACCCTTCGCGACCTGATGCTCGACGAAGACGTCCGCTTCATGATCGGCGGCCACACGCACAAACACATGATCCGCGTCTTTCCCGGTCTCACCGTCGTGAACGCCGGGACCATCCACCGTCGAAACGACCAGACCTTCAGCGTCATCGACTTCGAACGGCTCACGGTCGATGTTCACGCAGCGGAGCCGCCGCATCGTGTCTTGGATCATCAACCCCTGCCGATCCCGCCGGTGCCCGCGTAGACGTCGGCTTCAGCGCGCCTGTCGCCAGAGCTCTGCGAGCGAGGGACGCGAACCGGTGAGCAGGAAGCCGACCCGAAAAAGACGGGCCCCGACGCGGATCGCGACGCCGATCGAGAATACGAGCACGGCGACCGAGCCGCCGACTTCCCACCAGGCGATACCGTCGGGGTCGACGGCGAGCCGCAGAATCACGGTCAAGGGGGCGGTGAATGGCGTCCATGTCATGAGTTGGCCAAGGACGCCGTTCGGGTCGTCGAGAAGGACCACCATGACCATCAGTGGAAGCATCGCGAGGATGGCCCATCCCACGGTGAATTTCTGACTCTCCGCGGCGTTGGCCCCCAGCGCCGCCGTCGCCAACATGAGGCTCCCCATGAACAGATACCCGAGGACGAAGAGAAGCGGGGCGAGCGCCACCGCCGTCCAGGGGATGCTGACGAACGCGGCCAGCGCAGCGGATGCGCTGGCGGCGACGAGGACCACCATCGAGGACCAAACCGCGAACTGGATGAGACCCGCCGCGCCAAGGCCGATCAGCTTGCCGGCAAGGATCTCCTCAGGGGTCGCCGACGAGAGCAGGACTTCGACGATCTTGCTCTCCTTGTCGGTCGCCACCGTCTGGACGAGGTAGCCAGACGCGCTCAGCAAGGCGGTCAAAAGCAACACGCCGAGGAAGAGCGGAATCGTGGTGCGAACCAAGAGGTCGATGGTCTCGTCCACGCTTTTGACTTCATCTCCGGCCGGCGTGAGGCGCGTGCGCACGAACGAGGCAGGAGAGAGAACTCGAGCCTGGACGTCGTCCTCGAGCCGATCGACGAGGAGCGAGCGCTGCAGAAGCGAGCGCAGCATCGGCTCGACCGTCGTCCCGCGCATCGAAAGAAGGGGGGTGTCTTCGGACTGGATCGCCTGGACTCGGCCCGTCTCGAGGTAGTCCGGAGGGACCACATAGAGGGCGCGAACCTTACCGCCCTGGAGGTCGCGTTGGGCGTCGGTCGTGCTGCCGTAGAGTACGACGTCGATCGCGTTGACGCGCCAGGTGGGCAGGCTGTCCGACGCCTCGAACACGGACGAGTCGACGACACCCGCCTCGTCCACCAGTCCGAAAGACGAGCTCTCCACCGCGCGCTGCGCGAGGAAGTAGGTTTGAGCACCGAGAAC
Organism: Myxococcota bacterium; assembly: GCA_039030295.1. Lineage (GTDB taxonomy): Bacteria > Myxococcota_A > Polyangia > Polyangiales > Houyiibacteriaceae > SG8-38. The sequence continues at coordinate 3,727 of JBCCEK010000056.1, forward strand.
CACGCCGGAAACTCCTGCCAAGAACAACGGTAGCCCGAACGTCGCAAGGAGATAGGACCATCGTTTGACGACCGCGAGGAACTCGAACTTGGCCACGGCGGTCACACGGTCGGGGCGGATCACGGGGCACTCCCACGGACGAGATTGACGAAGATGTCGTCCATCTTGGCAACCATCGGTTCGTATCGGTCGACCGCCACGCCGTGCTCGATGAGTGCGTTGAGATACCCCGCCGCCGTCTCGGACTGCGGCAACGTGACGCGCCACGCACCGTTCGCGTCCCGAATCGCGTCGAGGCCAAGAGCGATCAGATCCGTCGGGCTCCAGACCACCACTTCATGCGGGGAGTAACGCTGGCGGATCTCGTCGAGCCGCCCATAGACGACGAGGCGACCCTGGTGAATGAGCGCCACACGATCGCAGAGGGCCTCGACTTGATGCATGAGGTGCGTCGACAGCACCGTCGTACGGCCGATCTTGCGCCGCTCCTCGATCAGGGTTCGAACGAGCGCGACGTTCACCGGGTCGAGTCCCGAGAAAGGTTCGTCGAGCACGCAAAGCTCCGGGTCACTCATCAAGCATGCCGCGATTTGAACCTTCTGCGTCATCCCCTTGGAAAGGCTATCGACGCGCTGGTTGGCGACTCGCCCGAGACCAACGCGATCGAGCCACTGATCGGCAGCCGACCTCGACGCCGCGGGCTTCAAGCCCTTCAACCGACCTAGGTAGGTGAGCAGCTCGCGGACTTTGGCCCTGCGGTACACCCCGCGCTCCTCGGGCAGGTAGGCGGTGCGGTCGAGGGCCTGCCGGTCGAGCGGCCCGCCGAAGATCGACACCTGGCCTTGGTCCGCGCGAAGAATGTCGAGGCCGATTCGGATCAGGGTGGTCTTGCCGGCACCGTTCGGACCCATCAGGCCAAACACCTCACCGCTACCGACCTCGAGACTCACGTCATCGAGCGCGACCTGCCCCCCGAACCGCTTGGAGACTCCGCGAAAAGCGAGAATTTCCACCGAGGCAGTCTATCCGCTGGCCCACTGGGGGGCCAGATCCGCGCCCTGGGTGAAACGAACGGCTGGCAGACTCAAGACCCTGCGGGTGAGGGTCGAGGTGCCAACCGTCGCAAGCGACTTCGCCGAGTACGGGCTCGGTCCATCGTGGATTGGCTTGGCCCCGGTAGCGAGATAGACATCCACCTCCAAGCGTCGATGGGTCAAGACGTGCGTGATCCGATCGCTCGGCTCTGGACGAAGCCTCGCCCGCAGGCCCGCCTCGTCGAGTGCGCGCTTGGGTCCCGCGTCCGAAATCGGGAGGCCCCACAATCCTCCGAAGAGCGCGGCGCGACCCTTGATCAGCCATACTTCCTTGTCGCGGCCGCGCCCCGAAGTCGCGACCACCGCGCATAGCGACAGGCGACGCGGCGGCTTCTTGGTGGCCTTGATCGGGAGTCGCGTGGCGTCGCTCGTGCCGAACGACCGACAGTCCGATGTCAACGGGCAAGATGCACAGTCTGGGCCCTTGGGCGTACAGACCATGGCCCCGAGCTCCATCAGAGCCTGATTGAGGTCTCCTGGACGCGGGCCGCGCACGAGCTTCTCGGCTTCGTCCCACAGCCGTTGCGTGGTTGCGGTCGCGCCGAGGGGCGAGTCGATGCGGAACAGGCGTGCGAACACACGGCTGACGTTTCCGTCGACGATCGGCTCCTCGCGGTCGAACGCGATACTCCCGATGGCCCCCGCGGTGTAACGACCGACGCCGGGGAGCGCGCGCCGAGCTTTCGGATCTTCCGGGACCAACCCGCCGTAGCGCGCCACGACCTCGCGCACACCACGATGAAGGAGTCGAGCACGGCGGTAGTACCCAAGGCCGCTCCACGCGGCCAACACCTCGTCCTCGTCGGCGTCGGCGAGCGCAGCTGCGCTCGGGAAGCGTCCGAGGAAGCGATGGTAGTACGGGATGACGGTATCGACTCGGGTCTGTTGCAACATCACCTCGGAAACCCAGATCGCGTAGGGGTCTCTCGAACGACGCCACGGAAGATCGCGCCCCGCGCGGTCGTACCAGGACAGAAGTCGCTCACGGAGGTTCGTCATGGAAGGAAGCCGGTGGCGATGCGCCCAGGGTCCTCGAGGGTTTCGATGACGTCATACGCAAACGCCGCACCGACGTGCCCATCCACCACGCGGTGGTCGAACGACAGCGAGAGGGTCATGACCCGTCCGACGACGATCTGCCCATCCCGAACCACGGGGCGCTCCTTGATTCGATGGACGCCAAGGATGCCCACCTCGGGGTGATTGAGGATCGGCGTGGCGAGGAGCCCGCTCTGGCGCCCAAGCGAGGTGATCGTAAAGGTGGAGCCTCGGAGATCCTCTGGGCGAAGGGAACCCTCGCGTGCAGCGCTCGAAAGGCGTTCGATCTCGCTGGCGAGGTCGAGGAGCGGTCGCCGATCCGCTTCTTTCACGACGGGGACGACGAGACCTGCGTCGGTCGCGACCGCGATACCGATGTTGTAGTACTTCTTGTAGACCAGTTCTCGGGTTGTTTCATCGACGGCGCTATTGAGCGCAGGATGCCGCGCGAGCGCGTCGGTGACCGCCCGCACGACGAACGGCAAGTACGTGAGCCGAACTCCCTGACGCGACGCCTCGAGATCGTATTTCCTCCGAACGTCGACGAGTGCCGACGCGTCGCACTCCTCGACGAAGGTGAAGTGAGCCGCAGTCGCCTTGGCGCGCGCCATACGCTCGGCAATCTTCCGACGGATGCCTACGATGGGGCGCCGTTCTTCGCGCGGGTCCGGTGCACTCGTTGAACCCTGGGCGTCTCGGGGGTCGGCGGGCGCTTGGCCGGTGTCGGCGTCGGCCGCCGCAAGGACGTCCTCTTCGGTCACCCGTCCGCCTGCGCCGGTAGGCGGGACGCGTCGAAGGTCGACGCCCTTTTCCTTCGCAAGGGCGCGTGTCGCCGGGGTCGCCAAGGGCTTGTGCGCGAAATGAGCGCCCTCGGGCTCCTCGGAGACCGTCGCCCGAGACGAACGGTCGGCGGTGGCGAAAAGCTGGGCCCCCGGAAGCGAGTCGTGCAGCTCCCCCACCGCGGTGGCCGAAGGACGAGAAGACCGCTTTGCACGATCGATGCCCGCCTTGTCGGAGGGAGTGAGGACGAGGATCACCTCGCCGACCTGGGCGACCTGCCCGACCTCGAAGCGAAGCGCAACGACGCGACCCTCGCACGGGGCGCCGATCGAGACGGTCGCCTTGTCGGTCATGACCTCGACCATCGGGTCGTCCTCCTGGAGCGCGTCTCCCACGGTCACAAACCACTCGACGATCTCACCTTCGGTGACGCCCTCGCCAATATCCGGAAGTTTGAACTCGAGATCGGTCATGGTCAGAAACGAGCCGTCTCCATCAAGGTGGGTAGGATCCGCTTGGCCAAGGGCAGATATTCCCGCTCGTGAGTCAACGGAAAAGGGGTGTCGAAGCCAGTCACGCGACGGGGCGGAGCCTGGAGATGGAGAAACGCCTTTTCGATCACGCGCGCCACCAGCTCGCCGCCGAAACCGCACGTTTGGGGTGCTTCGTGAACGACCACGAAGCGGCCTGTCTTTTCGACGCTCGCGACGATCGTGTCGAGATCCACCGGCCACAGCGTGCGAAGGTCGATCACCTCGACGTCGACCCCTTGGTCCGAAGCCTCTTCGGCAGCGGCGTACGCCTCGTAGAGCATCGCACCCCACGCGACGCACGTGACTTGCTCGCCCGGCCGCACGACCTTCGCTTCGCTGAGCGGGACCTCGTAGGTTTCTTCAGGAACTTCCATCTTGATGGCCCGGTACACACGCTTGGGCTCGAAGAAGACCACAGGGTCGTCGTCACGGATCGAGGCGATCAGCAAACCCTTGGCATCGAAGGGATTCGACGGGCAAACAACCTTCAGCCCTGCGGTGTGAATGAAGAGCGATTCGGGAGACTGCGAATGGTACTGGCCACCGCGGATGCCGCCCCCGTAGGGCGTTCGCACGACCAGCGGCACGTGGAACTCGCCGGCGGTGCGGTAGCGATACTTCGACGCTTCGCTGACGAGCTGATCGAAGCCGGGGTAGATGAAGTCCGAGAACTGAATCTCCGACACCGGTCGCATCCCGTGGAGCGCCATCCCAATCGCCGTCCCGAGAATCCCCGTCTCGGAGAGCGGGGTATCGACGACGCGATCGGTGCCGAACTGGTCGAGGAGCCCCTGGGTCACGCGAAACACGCCGCCGAGCTTTCCAACGTCTTCGCCCATGACCACCACGTCCGGGTCGGCCCGCATCGTCACCGCCAAGGCGCTCTGAATCGCCTGAACCAGGTTCATCTCGGGCATGCCTAGGAACCCTCCCGATCGGGGTTGTGCGCGGCGAGTGCCCGAGCCTGTTGCTCGATCAGATGCGCGGGTCGAGACGCGTACACATCGGAGAACACAGTCTCGAGCGCTGGAGCTGGCGTCTCTTCGGCCACCCGAACGCACTCTCGCATTTCGGCGCTACAGGCCTTGCGCCAGTCGGCTTCGAGCGCGGTGTGCCACGCCCCTCTGTGGTGCAGGTGCTTCTGGAGACGGAGCAGGGGGTCGGCACGCGTCCACGCATCGACCTCGTCGGGGTCCCGGTAGAGTCGCGGGTCGTCCGAGGTGGAGTGACCCCCAAGCCGATAGGTCACGAGTTCGACGAACGTCGGTCCGCCTCCTTGGGTGGCACGGGCGACGGCCGCCCGCACAGCGCGCCAGACGGCAAGCACGTCGTTTCCGTCGACACGCGACGCGGGCATCCGATAGGCGGCCGCTTTCTCGGCCAACGTTCGTGTGGCGGTCTGTGCCTCCGTGGGCACGCTGATCGCGTACCCGTTGTTGCGGCACAGGAAGATCGTGGGGGTTTGGAACACCGAGGCGAAGTTCATCGCGGCATGAAAGTCGTTGGCGCTCGTGGCACCGTCGCCGAAGAAGACGGCGACGCATTCGTCGAGGTTTCGCTTCTTCGCAGCCCAAGCCAGCCCGACCGCGTGTGGGATCTGGGTGCCGATCGGCGCACTCACCGACAGGTAGCGATGCGCCTTGCTGAAGGTATGGTCCGGCATCTGGCGCCCGTGAATCGGGTCGCCAGCATTGCCGTACATGTGGTCGACGTACCGCTGGAGCGGGTAGCCGCGCCACAGGAGCGCGCCAACCTCACGATAACAAGGGACGATCCAGTCTTGATCGCGAACCGCGGCCGCCGAGCCGACGATCGCCGCCTCCTCGCCAAGGGAGCCGACGTGAAACGCGATACGCCCCTGGCGCTGGAGCCGCTCGAGTCGATCGTCGACAACCCGAGTTCGCACCATGGCCTTGTAGAGGGCGACGACCTGATCCACCGAAAGCCCGGGGTCGAGGTTCGGGTCCAGGGTTCCGTCGTCGCGAATGACCTGCAAATCCCCCCCTCAGGTCACGAGGTCACCACCGAGAGCCTTCGTTTACGGCCGTACTTGTCCATCGCAAGCGGCTCGTTCGCAAGGGCGTCCTGGCCGGACTCCTCGGTCGTGAGGGTGTCGTGGAGAAACGCTTCGGCTGCACGGTAACTCGACCGGACGAGCGGACCAGAGGCGACGAACCGAAACCCGAGCTCCCGCCCGGCCTGCTCATAGGCTTCGAACTCAGCCGGGTCGACGTACCGCTCCACGGTCGCGTGACGCTTGGTCGGACGCAGATACTGCCCGATCGTCAAGACATCGACATCGGCCTCGCGTAGGAGGGTCATGGCCTCGAGCATCTCGTCGTGAGTCTCGCCGAGGCCCACCATCAACGAAGACTTGGTGATCGCCGCCCCTTCGGCTTTGGCCATCCGAAGAACCGAGATCGATCGATCCCAAGAACACCGAACATCGCGAATCGAGCGTTGAAGGCGCGGCACCACTTCGACGTTGTGGGCGAACACATCGGGCCGCCCTTCGGTCACCAACGTGCGAACGTCCCGCGCCCGGCCTAGAAAGTCGCCCACCAGCGTCTCGACTTTGAGATCGGGGCTTCGACGGCGAATGCGGCGAACGGTGTCGGCGACGTGCGCCGCACCCCCGTCTTCGAGGTCGTCCCGGTCGACCATCGTGAGAACCACGTAGAGGAGTCCCATCTCCTCGAGTGAGATCGCCGTGTTCTCGGGCTCATTCGGATCGACGACCCCGCCCGGCTTGCCGGTGTTGACCGAGCAAAACCGACACCCGCGAGTGCACGTCTCGCCGAGGATCATGACCGTCGCCGTACCCTTTCCCCAACACTCGAAGATGTTCGGGCACCGTGCTTCCTCGCAGACGGTGTGGAGCCCGCGGGCGCGGAACTTCGCTCTCAGGCCCTGAAACGCCTCGTGTTCGGGCCCGGCCGGGAGCCGGACACGGAGCCAATCGGGTTTGCGGGCCGGGAGGTTCATCGTGGTGCCCTCATCAGGTGCTCATCGAAGCTCTTAGGAGCGAGCGAAGGCGGTGTCAAACCCGCCCAAAGAGCTCGAATTGTCACGGTTTCTTAGCGGCCAGGCGTGTTTCGACCCGGACGGCGTTGCTGGGCGCAAGATTTTCGTCGTTGCCTCTTTACCTCGTCCGCACCGGAGGCATACTTGCTAGTCCGCGAGGAACGAGTCGATGGACGAGGAGAGACGACCGAGACGTGTTGGACCGCCGGAGCGCCCCGGAGCACTCGGGGGCAAGCGCGATCTCAACCGAAAGAGGCGCGTGGAGGCGCTCGTCGGCGCCGGCATGCGGCTCTTTCTCGCGAGCGGGATCGAAGGCGTGACCATCGACGAGATCGCGCGCGAGGCCGGCATGGCCAAAGGAAACTTCTACCGGTATTTCCGGGATAAAGCGGACCTGGTCGAGGCGGTCCTCGAACCGGTCACGGCGGCGGTACGGCGCGCGATCGGCGACTGTGACCGCATGCTCCGGGACGCGCAGGGCCGCGAAGATACCGTCGCCGCCTACTACCACCTCGGCACTCAGTTGATCGCCACCCTGGCTGCCTACCCGGACGCGACCCGCGTGTACCTGCAGGAGCGCCGAGCCCCAGCAACGCCCGCGCGCGAGGCCATCTCGGTCCTGGCGACCGAGCTCGATGAACGCGCAATCGCGCTGACCGAGACGGCGGTAGAGCGTGACCTCCTCTCGATCCGGGACCCCCGGATCAGCGCGGTGGCCGTGAGCGGTGCGGTCGAGTCCCTGGCGCTGGCCTGGCTCCGCCAACAGTTCCCGATGGACCCGATCGACACGGCGAACACCCTGATCGGGCTCGTCCTCGACGGGATTCGGAAGGCCTAGGCCAAATCTAGTCGATTGCGCTAAACACTTGTCCAGCGGCTAAACTACCGCTTCGACGTCTTCTTCTTCACAATTGGGCGGGTATGGCCGCGACGGCACAGGGGGGATGGCGGTGCGCCGCGTGGTGTGCCGCAGCGTGGGCGGCAAGCGCACTCGCGCCAGCGCGCGCATGGGCCGCCGGCGGTGACCCGGGTGAACCCGCGGGAGGAAGCGGCAGCCTCAGTACGGTGGTGTTGCTGGTGGTGGTGATCGGCGTTGCGTATGTCCTCGCGCACAACTTCGTCGAGCGTTTGCAGCGGCGGTTCTTGGTCGTGAGCGGGCTCGAGTACCTACTGCTCGGCTTTCTGCTTGGGCCCGCCGTCCCGGCGGTACGCGCGTTCGACGATCTGACCGGACTGTTGCCGGTGATTGCACTCGCCGCTGGGTGGGTGGGCCTACTTCGGGGAACCGACTTCGACTTCGCGAGCCTCCAGAAACTCGACCCTGCAACGTGGCGCATCTTCTTCTTGCACCACTTGATCCCGGGCGTCGCCGTCGGCTTCGGATCGTTTTACGTGTTCGAGAGCGGGCTCCTGATCCAGACCTCGGAGCGGGACGCGGCGTTGAGCGCAGCGGCCCTCGGGTGCTTTGCCGCCACCGATTCGGCAGAACCCTTCGATCTCCTGGCGCGGCGGTACAAGATCAGCGGCCGGCTTTCGCCGCTGCTCCGAAACGCCACGCGCCTCGGTGACATCGCCGTCATTCTAGCGTTCGGCCTGATCTTCTGCATCTGGCACCAGAACGCGCCCGATGCCGAGGTGCTCGGGCCGGCGCTCCTCGCTTGGATCACGCTCGCCCTTGGAAGCGCACTCGGGATCCTGTTCTCGGTGTTCCTCGCGGGCGACGAGTCGGACAACTCCCGGTTCCTCGCTCTCGTCGGGATCATCGCGTTCGCGTCCGGGGGCGCGTATTTCCTGGAGCTTTCGCCCCTCGCGGTGAACCTCATCATGGGGTTGTGGCTCGTGAACACGGCACGGGGCGGCCAGCTGCTGCACTCGACGCTCGTGTCCACCGAACGTCCGATGACGCTCGTCTTGTTGATCTTCGCCGGGGCCCTGTGGACCCCATCTCCATGGGTGCCAACCGTCATTGCGGTGGTTGCGTTCATCGTCGTGCGGACGGCAGCCAAATGGATCGCGAGCATCGCAGCCGGCTGGGGCACGAGCGTCAGGAACGATCTCTTTCGAGGACTCCTCGCGCACGGCGACGTCACCCTTGCCATGGCCGTCTCGTTTCGGTTGGTCTACGAGGGGTCCGCCGTCGACATCGCCTACTCGGTCATCCTCTGCTCGATCATCTTCAACGACCTTCTTGCCCCAAGGTTGCTCCGAGGCCTCTTGGTCGACGCCGGTGACCTTCAGGACGAATTGAAAGAGACGGATACTTCGCTCGGAGTCGCATCGCCATGAACATCGTTGTTATCGGACTGGGCGAAGTCGGTCGGCACCTGCTCAGCGTGCTCGACAAAGAAGGTCACGACATCGTCGCGGTCGACTCGAACGCGAAGGCGGTGCAGTACGCCGAGGAGCACTACGACGTCGCTTCGATCGTCGGGTACGGGGCCAGTGAGAAACTCCTCAAGGTGTCGGGTGCCGCGAAGGCCGATCTGGTGGTGGCGGTGACCAATCACGACGAGATGAACCTCGTCGCAGCCCTCGGCGCGAAGCAGCTCGGCGCCAATCACGTGGTCGCACGCGTCCAAGGCACCGCTTGGTCGGAGTGGACCGAGGGAATTCGCTACGGGCTTCTTGGGGTGGACGTCGTGATCAACCCGCGTGTCTTGGTGGCGCAGGAACTCAGCCGAATCGCGCGATCCTACGGCGCATCAGATGTCGTCGACCTCGCCCAAGACCGGGTCGAGCTCGTTCAGATCGATCTCGAAGAGTCGCGGGTGCTGAATAAGCCCCTGTCTTCGGTCGAGCTTCCGCCGCATACGTTGGTGAGCGCGGTGGTTCGAGACGGCGATCTCTTCGTGCCGGGCGGCGCAGACGTTCTCGTCAAAGGGGACCGCGTTTACTTGATCGGTCGCCCCGAGGGCGTCCTCGCGGCCGAGCGAGTGTTCAGCAAGGAGCGCGTGGCGCGGCGGATCTGCATCGTCGGCGGAGGCGTGGTGGGCAAAGCGCTCGCGCGCGAGCTTCTGCAGCAGGAGGCCACGGTCATGATGATCGAGAGCGACCTCGCCACCGCCGAGGAGATCAGTGCCGAGTTCGAGGGCATCCAGGTAGTGCATGGCGACGGAACCGACGGTGCCCTGCTCGAAGAAGAAGAAGTCGGCACCTATGACCTGTTCGCCGCGGTCACCCGCGCCGACGAGATCAATCTCATGGCGGCGCTGCTCGCGCAGCGCGCCGGTTGCAAACGGACGGCGACGATCGTCCAGCGCGCCGACTACACCTCGATCTACCGTCAACTCGGGATCGACATCGTGCTGTCGCCACGAACCGTGGCTTCGGACCAGATCCTACGCTTTTCGCGCGGCGGAGGGCTCCACAGCTTGACCGTGCTCGAAGACGGCCAAGCCGAAGTCGTCGAACTGACCGCAAGCGCGCGGTGTAGGGCGGTCAACAAGCCGTTGCACCGGATGAATCTACCGCGAGGTTCCCTGCTCGCCGCGATCGTGCACGGCGACGACGTGATCATTCCGCGCGGCAAGGACGTCGTGCAGCCTGGGGATCGGGTCATCTTGATGACGACCAAGGAGGCGCGTGCCACCGTCGAGCGGCTCTTCCGACCGAGGGGCGAGTGAGCACACAATCGAGAGACTTTCGGGGCGTGATTCGCCCGGTTGGGGTCGTGGTGCTTGGCGTCGGCGTGATGATCGCCCTGTGCGGCGCCGTCGGGGTCTTGTGGGACGAGCTTGCGCCGGATCTGAGTCGTCCACAGGGCGGCGCTGGCGCACTCGGAATCTCGGCCGCGATCGTGTGCGTCCTCGGGCTCGGCTTGTTCTGGTATGGGCGACGGTATGTGAGCGATCGCATCTCCAGACGCGAGGCGCTCCTGGCCGTGTCGCTGATCTGGGTGGCGGCCGGGGTTTGCGGGGCGATTCCGTTCGTCCTGGGTGCGGACATGTCGCCGGTAGACTCGTTCTTCGAGTCGGTTAGTGGCCTCACGACGACGGGCGCCACCGTCGTCACCGACATCGAGGCCCGCCTATCGAGGCCGCTTCTGCTTTGGCGATCGTTGATCCAGTGGCTTGGCGGGATGGGCATTGTCGTCTTGTTTGTCGCCGTGTTCCCGAACCTTGGCGCGGGCGGGAAACACTTGTTCCGCGGAGAGGTCCCTGGAACCACCGCGGAGGGTCTCCGGCCGAGGATCGCAGAAACCTCGTTCGCACTCTGGAAGCTCTACGCCGCACTCACGGTGATCGAGGTCGTGCTCCTGAAGTTTCTCGGCCTCGATTTGTTCGATTCGGTCTGCCATGCGTTCACGACCATGTCGACGGGAGGGTTCTCGACCCTCGACAGCTCGGTCGGGGGATTCAACCGGCCGGCGGTCGAGTATGTCGTCGGGGTGTTCATGTTGATCGGCAGCGTGAACTACGGGCTCTACTACGGGCTCATTCGCACCGGTCATTGGCGAGGGTTGGTCCGCAACATCGAGTTTCGCGCTTACGTCGGTATCGTCGTGGCGGCGGTGCTCTTACTGACGGTCCTGAACCTCGATGTGCACGACGAGATACTCACTTCGTTCCGATACTCGTTCTTCATGGTGGCGACCACGATCTCCTCGACGGGCTACGGCACCGACGACTACAGCGTGTATAGCTCCACGGCCTTGGCCATCGTCGTGTTGCTGATGTTCGTCGGGGGGTGCTCGGGCTCGACCGCGGGCGGGATCAAGATCGAGCGCGCGGTCTTGATGGGCAAGCAAGCGATCGCTCAGGTTCAGAAGAGCTTTCGCCCGGCATCGGTCCAACTCGTGAGAATGGGGAAAGCATCGATCAGCGCCCAGGTTCTCGCGGACGTCGCGTCGTTCTTCTTGATCTACATGGGGTGTATCGCCTTCGGAATCCTGTTCGTCACCCTTGTCGATGGCGTGCCGGTTCCGACGGCGTTCGGGACGATGCTCACGTGCCTGTCGAACATGGGCCCCGCACCTTTCCACCAGGGGCCGGACAACTTCGCGGCCTATAGCGCGGGTAGCAAGCTCTTCTTCGTCCTCGCGATGCTCCTCGGGCGCCTCGAGTTCTTTACTCTCTTTGCACTCTTCCTACCTGGGTTCTGGAGGCGCTGACGATGGCTCGGTTCAGCATGCCGCCACCCGGCGAAGAGACGCACGCACGGCGACAGTTCACCGTCATCGTGCTGCTTCTGTTCGGCATGGTGGGGCTCTACCGGTTCGACCAGTTCGCAGCCCACGATTTCGACCCTACCGCCATGCTCGCGCTCGGGTTCGTCGTCCTCGCGAGTTACACGATCGGGGGCCTGGTCGGGCAGCTCAAGCTCCCGCACATCACCGGATACCTCATCGCCGGCTTGGTCTTCGGTCCGTCGCTCGCACGGGCGGTGTCCGGCCTCGGTCTTCCGCCACCTTTCGACAAGGGGATCCTCAACCGTGAGGTCATCGACCAACTCGAGCTGTTCGACACGCTCGCGGTGGCGTTGATCGCGATCACCGCCGGCGGTGAGCTCAAGCTCGAGAGCCTGAAGAAGGGGATCCGAGCGATCACGTCGATCTTGGTGGGTCAGGTCGTGATGGTCCTCGTGTTGGTCACGTCGCTTTTTTGGCTGATCTCAGGCGCCGTGCCGATGGTCGCACTGCCCGGCATCGAAGGGCTCCCGATGGCCGCGGCCCTCGCGGTTGGGGCCATGGTGGCGTCGGTTTCCCTGGCGACCTCGCCGGCCGCGACGATCGCCGTGATCATGGAATCGCGGGCGACGGGATCGATGACCCAAACCGTCCTGTCTTCGGTGGTTCTCAAGGACGTGCTCGTCGTCGTTGCCTTTGCCGTTGCGCAGGCGGTCGCGGCCTCCCAGCTGGGCATCGCCGCGATGGAGGGGGGCATCGGCACCTACCTCTTCAAGCACATCGTCGTGTCGATCGTCTTCGGCGCGGTGGTCGTTGGCGGGCTGATGGCGCTCTACATCCGGTACGTCAACCAAGAGCTCCTGATCTTCGTCGTTGGTGTCGTCTACCTCGTGTCCTACATTTCGGGAGTTCTCGAGTGGGATCCCGTGCTCGTCTTCCTCGCCGCCGGTTTCGGTGTGTCGAACTTCTCGAAGAACGGCCATCGTCTGATCGAGACCGTCGAGCGCTTGTCGCTCCCCGTCTACGTGGTGTTCTTCACGCTGGCGGGGGCCAAGCTCCACCTCGAAGAGCTTCGTCAGGTCGCTTTGTTCGCGATTGCGCTCGTCGGGGTACGCGCGTTCGCCTTGTTCGCTGGGACCAAAGCCGGTGCTCGAATCGGCCGCGCAGACGAAGCGACGCAGCAGTACGGCTGGATGGGCTTCGTGTCGCAGGCGGGGGTGTCGATCTTGCTGGCTGCCCTCGTCGGGAAGAACTTCGGCGAGCTCGGCCGGTCGCTAGAGACGCTGATCATCGGCGGTGTCGCGATCAACGAACTGGTCGGGCCCGTGATGTTCAAGATGGGACTCGGCCTCGCCGGCGAGACCGTCACTGGTCGCGCGTCGATGGCACCCGCAAGGCACCTGTCGGTGCGGCCGCCGTCGATCGTCGCCCCGGTCGACGAGGAGGGTGGGCGTAAGAAGCTCGAGCCGTGGCCCAAGCACATCGGGACCAAGGACCTGTGGGGCAAGCCGCTCGAGACGCAGAGCCGGGAGCTCGAGAACCGCATTCAAGACCTGGGTGGCGACCTTCAGAGCATCGTCCGCGAGGTATCGACCGGGCCGCTGCGGGACTTCCAGATCGATTCTGGACAGTACCTTCGGGACCTGAGGCGCGAGTTCTTGCGACATCACAGGCGTCTGACGGTCCAGGCTCGATCCGAAGAGGACACCCACCGTGAAGACCTGATCACGATGCTTCGATCGGCGCAGTCGGAGCTCGCGGCCCATTGGCGGGGCATCGTCCTCGGTCGTTCGGTCACGCTCTCGAAGCAGTCATGGACGCCGGAGTCGGTGATCCAAGAGGTGGACGCTGTTGTCGATGGGCTGCCGGAGGTCGTCGCAGCCCCGTACGAGCCGCAATCGTACGAGCTCCATCAGGACGACACCCTTCCAAAGCAGCTTCGTCGGCAGTCGCTGAAGGTGCGACGCGGCTGGCGAAAGGCATTCGGCCAGAACCCGCCGACGCGCGATGTACGGCTCCGGGCCCTCAGCCGCTATCACCTTTCCTACACGGCTCCTCAGCGACTCGAAGGGCTCGCGGCACTCTTCGTCGAAGCAGACCGGCATCTCGCCGCACGCACTCGAAGCTTGTTCGACGGCGTGATCGACGGCTACGACGATCTCGTCGAGATCGCGTCAGACGAGGAAGCCAACCTCGAGAAGCAGTTGGTCGAGCTTCGGCACGACGTGGAAGAAGAACTCGCGCTCGCGCTCGATGAGGTCGTTCGGATCACGAGCGATGGGACGCACCGCGCCGCAAGCGCGCTGGCCGATGGGTTCGTCAAGGTCAAAGACGACCTCGCGACCTTCGGGACGCTGGACCTCCCGAGTAGTGCCCGACGGACAAGTCGCCGATTCGCCAACCGAATGCGTGCGATGGAAACGCTCACGAAAGACGTGTCCAACCTCCGCAAGGCGAGCTCGGCCGAGTACTCGTCGCTCGCCATGGAGCTCGAGCTTCTCGGACTCGAAGCGCGCATCAAGGACAGCGTCGCCGAGTACGTGTCGCGCCTGTCGAACACACTCAAACGGCGCGCGGTCGCCCAGGCGGATCGCGTCAGCGAAACGCTCCAACGCACGCTCGAAGAGCTCAATGCCGAACTCGAGCGTGACTATTCCGGGGAGGAACTCGCGACCGCCTTGAAGAGCGCCACGGAGGCGACGAGCAAGGTCACAGGTGAGGCTGCGAGGGTCACCACCGAGCTCCAACAAGACCTCAGCGACGACTCACGCGTGGCGCCGCTCCTCGATACCCTCGTGGAGGCATGTCGAGGCCTGACACCGCGCTATCGCGTGACCGTCGGCCAGCGCCAAACCGGTGAGTGGCGGCTCCCAACGGCCTTGCCCGAGGTCGAGGTCCCTTTCCGCGAGGTCGTCCTCACCTACATCGACAGCCAAGTCGCGCCAAAGATCCTGGCCAGTCGCCGCGAGCTCGCCGAGAAGGTTCAGCCGCTCGCGAACCTTCTTCAGGAACTCGAGCGCGTGGTCGCGTTCAACGTCGAGCTCGCCACCGCGGAACTCGAGATCGTCCATGACGAGTCGATCCCGGAGGAGATGTACACGCTTCTGCGCGACATGGTGTACGGCCAACTCGAGCGAAGCTACAACGCACTCGAAGAGATTCGCTCGGAGGCGGCAGGTTGGCCCGCGCTCATCGGGGCCGACATGCGCGACGCATCCCTTGGGACGCTCGCCACGCTTCGGGGAGAGTTGGCCGAGGGAACGTTTAGCCGTTCGCGCCTCGAAGCGATGCGCCGGGCGGCCAGTGGGATGCGGATGGTCGAGCAGGTCGACCGGCTCCCCCCTTTCGAGCGCTTCAAGAAGCAGTTTCGGGGAGGCCTCCGCGCGCTGTTCGGCGAAGAACGACTCGAGCGTTGGAGCGAGAAGCTCGGTTTCGCGGGCCCGACGCCAACGGACGATCTGTCCTCGGGATCCTTCGCCGCACCCGAAGTCGGCGTGGATCTGCCACTCGTCTACAGACGTTTGTTCGCGGCAGACACCATGGAAGCCGGCGATGTACTCACGGGACGGGACGAAGAAATCCGACGAGCCGAGGCTGTCCTCTCGAGCGAGGTTCGAGGGAGGTTGCGGTCTGTGGCCCTGGTGGGGGTCGACGGTGTGGGCAAGGCGGCCGTCTCGAGCGCGATTGTGAGAAGCCGACGGTGGAAGAACGTGAAGCGGGTCGTATTCACAGGACCCGTCACGGTCGAAGACGTCGACGCGATCTTCCAAGACAAGCCGGAGGGTCAGCTCGTCGTCGTCGATGGCCTCCATTGGATGCTATCGATGGCACCAGGAGGTTTCGATCCTCTCCGCCGCTTCGTGTCCGGGATCATCGAAGAGGGAGGGCGGCGGCGCTGGCTTGCCCACGGTGCGGTTCTGTTCTGGAACTTCGCATCGACGGTCGCCCCTCTGCGCGATGCATTCCCCGAAGTGATCAGGCTCGAACCGCTCAACGAACACGAGCTCCAGGCCGCGGTGATGGCGCGTCACCGTCTGAGCGGGTACGAGCATTCGTTCGACCGAAGCGACGGCTCACCGATCGAGGGCATATTCGCCCGAAGCGCAAGTCGGATCCGGCGACCTTACGACCAGTACTTCCACGAGCTTCACGAAGCGACGGGTGGCTTGGTGCGCGATTCGCTCCGTCTGTGGCTGGCGTCGATCCGAGGGATTCACAACGACGTGGTTCACGTGGGCCCGATCCCAGCTTCGTCCTACACGCGTGTGAAGCGGCTCCCAGACGACATTCTGGTGAACCTCTATCAGATCGCGAGAGAGGGCTGGATGGACGATGCCGGACAAGCGCGCCTCTTTCGACTCGACCGCAGCACGGCCCAGGCACAGCTGAGTCGTCTAGCGCACCTCGGCCTTCTCGAAGAGCGGGAGGGTTCGTTCGTCATCGCCGTCCATCTTCGCGGCGCACTGGGTCGCGTGTTCGCAGAGCGAGGCTGGGTCCTATGACGTTGGGAATGCAACGAGCGGGAATCGCCGCCACCTTGCTGTTCGCGTTGGTAGCGGGGCCGGCGGTCGCCCAAGACGGAGCGGCCGGTCACGACACCGAAGCGTCGACCTCGGCAACCTCAGAGGGCGGTCCACCGTCGGTCACCAAACGCCTTATCAGGCTCAGCCCGGAACCGCAGGCCCAAGAGACGCCCCCCACCACCTCGCCGGTGATCAGCGAGCCACCAAGCGATGAACCCGCGGAACCCGCGGTGGGCGAAGACGAACAGAAGCCAACGCCATCGAGTCGCCCGCTCCTCGTGTTGTTCCTCTCGCTGCTCGGCATCGGGGTCCTCCTTTTGGTGTTGGAGCGCGTGCGGGGTTGGATCTCCGTGAACGTACCGCTCCGCCGCATCGTCGGCGGCCTCGTCATCGCCCTTCGTCTCGGCGGCCTCGGAGTGATCCTTGCGATCGTGCTCGAGCTTCTCCCGGCTGGACAAGACTGGATCCTGTGGGGCTTGGCGATCCTGGTTCTCGTCACCGGTTGGTCCGTTCGCGACCTCTTCGCCGACATCGTCGCGGGCGCAGTCCTCGCCGCGGAGCGGCGTGTTCGAAAGGGCATGTGGGTCTCTGGTGACGGTTTCCAAGGCACGGTGGAAGGTCGGTCACTTCGCGCGACTTGGCTTCGCGATGGTCAAGGGCACCGTCTGACGGTTCCGAACCGCACGATGGTCGCGGCGCCGATGGTCTACGATTCGGGAGCCGAGGCCGAGCACGAGGTCATCGTTCGGCTCGAGGGCTACCACGACGCGGGCCGCGTCCGCCTCGCGCTCAACGACGCGATCCTGAGCTCGCCGTGGGTACTGGCCGGCGCGACGCCTGTCGTGCTCCGAGACCCGGCCGACCCAGTCGTCTGGCGAGTCCGAAGCAAGCTCCTCGAACCACGGTTCTCGGTCCATTTCGAAGGGGAGCTCCTAGAGCGGGTCGAGGACTTACTTCGATACACCCCGACCGAGGCCGATCGGCAGACGCCGGTCGACGATACGACACCACCTTCGGACACCAAGGTCTAGACCGCTCTCACCTGAGACTGATCGGCTGCGACTTGTCCTCGAAGCCGCTCGCTCACTCTCAGGTGAGAGCGGCCTAGGCTCGCTCGCGGGTCCAGTCTCGAAGCTCGCCAATGACGATGCGAGGCGCACGCTTGAGCTCCGCGATCGACCTGGCGCCGCAGAGGAGCATGATCGACCGGAGTTCCTGCTCGACTCCATCGAGAAAGCGACCGGCCCCGTCGGTGCCGCCGTCGAGGAACGCCTGATAGACGACTCTTGCGAGGCCGGCGCAGTCGGCGCCAAGGGCGATGGCCCGCGCGACGTCGGAACCCGTGCGAATCCCGCCCGTCGCAATCGTGGTCAACCCCGCCTCAACGCAATAGACCACGGACGCGGCCGTTGGAACTCCCCAGTCCCAGAGCGCCTCGCCAATCGCACGACTCGTGCCGTCCGCCCGCATCGTCTCGACACCTACCCATGACGTGCCTCCTGCACCCGAAGTATCAACGTGGCGAACCCCGACGCCGAACAACCGTGCAGCCGTGTGGCGGCTGACGCCGTTTCCGGTCTCCTTCGCGATGACTGGGACCTCGAGTTCTGCGTGTAGTCGGCGGAACGTATCGAGGCCTCGAGTGAAATCTCGATCGCCCTCCGGTTGAACGAGTTCCATCGCGGGGTTCATGTGGACGCACAAGGCGTCGGCGCCGACATCGGTCACCATCTTCGCGATCTCGTCGGTCGACATGTCGCGTGCCTGGACGACACCGACGTTGCCGAAGAGCAACACGTTCGGCGCGTCGTCACGGACCTGGTACGTCCAGGACGTGTCCGGGCGCTTCTGCATGGCTCGCTGGCTTCCGAGACCGAACGCGTAGCCTCGTCCTTCGGCGACCGATGCGAGTGCACGATTGATCTCCGCTGCCCGCTCGTGACCACCCGTCATCGCCGCAATGACGATCGGCGCGCGAAGCTCTTTGCCGAGAATCTGGGTCGTTGTGTCGATCGAATCGAACGCAACCTCTGGAAGCGACTGATGAACGAGCCGAACGCACTCGAGGAGGGTCGTTCTGTCGCGAAATGCGACGTCGTCGGTCGCGCACAGATCGAGGTGATCGGCCTTTCGCTGCTTGATGTCGGAGGTCATCGCCTTGCTTGCTCGGGCGCGTCGCGCCGTGTACGTAGCTCCGCAATAGGGACGGGGCGACTGTGGTGCAAGGGCA
>JBCCEK010000057.1:0-21666 GCA_039030295.1 Myxococcota bacterium
GACACCTTCCGACCAGCTCTCAGACACGTGCGGCTGCTGCTACGGCCGGCTCGCCTGGTGCGCAGGCCAGCTCTGCAACCAACAATGCGCGTCCACGGCCAACGCGTGCACCGAGGCTTGTCGCGGAGAGCTTCCCTGCGCAACCGTCGACTACTCGATCTGCCTCGACGAACTCAACGACTGCACCGGTCGCAACTCCCTAGACTGCCCCATGCCCTGAGACACGAGAGCCGGCTCTCACCGAGCTGGCCTTGCACCCTTGGCGAGTGGGATCACCATTGAGAATCCCATTCCAATTCGAGCCCAGGTATGGCACCAAGCGAGTCCTCGTTGGAGAGGAGGCTGGATGAAGCGTTGCGTGCAAGGTGTCGGAGTCGTTGGGCTACTCGCGCTGCTACTCGCTCTACCGAGCGGTGGTTGCGGCAAGAGCAAGATCAAGAAGGGAGCCGAGATCGGCGGCGCTGGGGCGGGCTGTCACCGCTACAGCACGAAGGACAAGGAGTTTCAGTACGTTAGCCAGCAGGCCAAAGTGGAAACCAAGTGGTGGGAGGACTGGACGTCGCGCCACGGAAGGACCCTGCCGGAACCGCTCCCCGATCCGGACCACTGGATGCACCCGAACCTCTCGAATCGCTTCGCGGCGACGATGCACGAGAACAGCTTTGCCACAGACGTGAGTCGCGAACCCGGGCCGATTCCGAACGATGTGAAGGTCGAGTACTTCCACGTGCTCGAAAAGGGAACGAAGCTCTCTGGGATGGCGCCGTTCTACACGTTCCTGGACGACAACACCGTCATCACGATCTCGTTCGGCCGCGATGCGGCCACCTTGGTGATCGTCGACATCTCCGGCGAAGAGGCGAAGGTGCTCGACTACGTCGCCCTTCCCGGCCGCGGAAGCAAAGCGCTCGAACTCGCGAAGAAGTCGGCGCGCATGGCGATGTTCCGCGACACGTCGGGTGGCGCATATTCGTACCTGGACGGCAAGGGTCGCGTCTACGTCCCGGGTGCCGACAACACGATCATTCGTATCCCGATCGAGGACCACCGAATCGCCCGGGAGAAGATGGTGATGCTCGACCTTTCACGGGAGATCGAAGCGGGGAGCTGGGTCGACGACGCGATGGAGAACCCGGACAATCATCTCACGGCGATCATGCCCGACTCCGAAGGCCGCGTATGGTTCACTTCAAAGTTTGGGGTCGTCGGCATGGTGCTCGTCGACGAGGGCTCGGGGGTCTGCCCGCCCGTCTACACGACGTCGATCGCGCATTTCGCACTGGCAGAGAAGATCAAAGCTCGCTACGGCGACAATCCACCCGAGGGCACCGAGGAGTTTCTCGCGATGGTCGAAAAAGACGAACGCGAGGGGCTTCTCGTCGAGAACCTAGCGGAACGGCGACGCCTTGCGAAAGAGCTCTTCCCCGACGCCATTCAAGGTGAGCCCTTTGAACAGATCCAGAACTCGTTCACGGTCGGACCCGACGGCGTATACGTCGTCACCAATGTCGGGCTCTACAAGCTGTTTTTCAACCCAGAGACGCGCCACATCGAGCTCGACCCGAAGTGGGCGCCACAGTACACAAAGGGAGACCTCTTCTACGACAACGACCGCAAGGTCAAGCCCGGCCATCTCAACAACGGTAGTGGCACGACCCCGACGCTCGTCGAGGACCGATTCGTGGCGATCGTCGACAACGCCCCCGGTCGGGTAAACCTCAACGTGTTCCGCCAAGAAGACGGCACGCTGGTGAGCAAGCTTCCGTTGTTCACCGACGGCGCCGGTGCGGTTGAGAACTCGGTGGTCGCGTACGAAGACCACCTGATTGTCGGAAACACGTACGGCTATGTGGACCCTTTCGTCGAGAACGACACGGCCGGCGGAATCGAACGCTACGACTACGACGAGGAGAAGGGTCAGTACGTCAAGCGCGAGGGCTGGCCGGCCGTCGGCCACTTCGATGGGAAAACGGCGACGCCCAAGCTCTCGACCGCCCACGGCCTCTTCTACGTCTACCATCGCGACGTCGACGACGACGACGAGACGCACAACGACTGGCAGCTGACGGCCATCGACTTTCGAAGCGGTTGGCCGGTCTTCAGTATTAAGGGCTTCTTCGACGGGCGTGAGTTCGGTGACAACGTCTCCGGCCTCGTCATGAAGAAGACCCTCGGCTCACAAGACTACGGACGCAAGGTCTTCAACAACATCTGGGGCACCTTCTCGTTCGGGCCGCGCAACAGCGTCTTCATCGGCACCTACCGAGGCTACGTACGCTTCTCGTCAGCCCCAACCCTGGAATAGGCGGCGCGGTCATCGAGCCTCACTCCGTGTAGCCCGCATCGCTGTGCCAGCGCGCCAGCGACTTCTCGGGGTAGTCGTCGTATTGCTCGTCAGTTGGGTCGACTTGGACCGGCACCCAACTCGCTTTGCTCCCGATCATCATGTGGACGTGGCGCGGAGGCTCCGGAAGTGGCGTGTCGATGCAACTCGCGACCGGATGAACGAGGTCGGGCCATCGTTCGCTCCAAGCGTAGAGGTGACAGCCGCATTCCTTGCAGAAGTAGCGGTGGTGGCGGCTCTGAGACCTCTCGCCATCCCGCTCGAGCACCGCGCGATAGTGCGAGAGGTGTTCTTTCCCCTCGATCTGCATGGTGCGCATGTCGCCGCCGAGATTGATCATGAACCCACCACTCCCCGTCTTCCGACAGATTGAGCAGTAGCATCGCTGATAGGGCCAAGGTTCTTCACTCTGAAGCGAGAACCGAACCTTGCCGCAGTGGCACGAACCTTCGAGAAGCATCCGCGAACGCTACCAAACGAAGCAGCAGAGAACCATCCGACCTCATGGCCTTCATCGCGACCCCGAGCTTGCCCAGCGTGGTCTGAGAACCAACGTCCCGAGGCCTACCCAGGTATCGACGAATCGTCGATAGTCAGCGCGGGTCTGCCGATGATCGGGCCACTCGGTGCCCCGCCCAAGCCGCAAGCATTCCGGCGCACAGCAACAGCAGATCAACCCCGGCGACTGGCCAGTGCGCCTCACTCCAGGTCTTCGCGAGGTGGTCGCCGGTGGTTACCCAGTTGAGCACGACTGCAGCCAGAGCAAGAGCCCCAATGAAACGCAACTGCTCTACCCATGCTCTGACCGGCCGGGCCCATGCGTGAACGAAGCTCGCAAGCCAAACCAGATAGAAGACTGCGATCTCAGCGTAGAGACGCGAGAGAGTCCCAATGCTGAACCCGCTCGGAAGTAAGCGATTCGCGACGAGGAACGCGATCGTCGCGGCGATCAGTCCGGTCACCGAGCCGCAGGTGAGCCCCTCCACGATGCGAACGCCGGGGAGACCGTCTGCCGCATGCCGCTTGCGTCGGGTCTCGAGCCAGTAGACGTAACCCGTGGCGATCATCATGCATCCAAACAGCCCGGCGATGAAGTAGAGCCATCGAAGCACCCAGTGGTCGAAGCGGAGCTGGTGCATGCCGCTCAGGAACCGCTGCACCGCGAGCGCCGGCCCGAGACGAGGCTCTTGGAGAACCTCCCCCGTGCTGCTCGAAAAAACGACCCGATCGCCCCTCGCAGACACCTGGTCGTTACCAAGGCGCGCGAAGGTCGCATATCCGGCGGCGTCGAGAGGGTTGTGCACGGTAGCATAACGAAGCGGATCCCCGTCCCAATACGAGAGCGCTCGTTCGTGCATCGAATCGAGCGACGCTAACGAACCTGGCTCGCCCGAGGCCTCTCGCGTGTAGCGTCCCTCCGACTCCGCGAAGAGTGCGTCGCGAGCTTCGTCGATCGAGAGCTCAGGATACACCGAGTGTTGAACGGTCGGGTAGTACAGCGCGAAGAAAATCACCAGGCCAGAGAGGGTGATCATGAGATGGAAAGGGAGCGCAACGACGCTCGTGAGGTTGTGGAGGTCGAGCGAAGACCTTGCGAGCCGCTTCCTAGGCCGGAACGTGAAGAAGTCTGCGACCAACGAGCGGTGGATGATCACCCCGGAGACGAGCAAGGCAAGCATCGCCATGGCGCACAACCCCACGAGCCAGTACCCCTGCGGCAGATGTAGCGAGTAGTGCATGGGGTAGAGGAACCGTGACGCTCCTGCCGTCTCGGGGTCGGGCAACCAAGTGAGGTCTGTGACGTCGAGGTAGCGGTCGTGACGCGAACCCCCGTCACTCCGGACGCGAACGCGCGCGACCGGGGTTCTCGGCTCCGGCATCGAAATGCTGATGAAGCTTGTTTCCCGGCCCCCGAGCTCGATCGCTTTGGCAGCCACCGCATCGAGCGATACGACCCCCATCGGCGACCCGCGCCGCGTGTCGGGCATCATCCATCGGTCAATCTCGTCGGTGAACACACTGAGTGTGCCCATCCAGAAGATGACGAAAAGGAGCGAGCCAAGAAGCACGCCTGCCCACGTGTGGAGTAAGGTCATCGATTGGCGTAGCGTCGGCTTCATTCGGTGGCGCCCTGCAAGAGGCGAGCGAGCCCACGAAGCCATCGCGGTTGCCACGTCAAGGTGATCGCGACTGCAGTGGCGGCGTTGGCAAGCACCAAAGGCCAGACGAGAAGTCCGAAGGCCAAGCCATCGCGGGCCAACGTGAGGGCGAGGCCGAGCGCCAGGGAAACGACGCCTAGTGCCCGGACTCCTCGTATGCGCGTTGGTCGCTGCCGGCCCAATCCCACGGCGCGCCAGGGCCGGAGCTGGGTGAGCGCAAGACACGCGAAACCGAGATAGGACAGAGAAAACGACCCGACTAACTGAAGTGTGGCGATCTCCATCAGACGGCGCCGCCTCGGTCGATCAAGGCTGGCGTGAGGGCAGCGACGAAGGCAAGCGAAGCCACGATGATCGACGTGAACCCGACCCAGACGCGCCACGCACGATGCTCCGCGAACGCCCAAAGAGCGACCCCAAGGTACACCACGAAAGCGGACATGCTCGCAGCCGTCGCGGCTTCGCTCCGCGGCAAGGCACCCGAAATGACCAAGGCAACGGCCACCGCTCTCGCAGTCGCAGCGCTCACGAGGTACCCGCCAACAATCGCCAAGAGGCTATGGTGGATCGCCTTCCAGATGATGATGGGCCTCATGTCCAATCTAGCTGCCTTGTCAAGACGTATCGCACAGGCGGGCGTTCACTCGGAGGAGGAGGTGAAGAAGGAACGCACACGTGTGGCGCCTCGGACGACCAAGCCAGGAATCACGCGCGTGACGACGAACCAGCCAAGAGTCAGATGGTGGCGAAGCCCTCGCGATTTGCGGGCGACTTCGTCCATGACCGCACGCCTGATCTCGCTGTCATAGAATCGGCCGCCGACGTAAAGCGCGTCGATCGTTTCGGAGTGGGCGATGTCGTCGAGCGGGTTCTGATCGAGGAAAACGAAGTCAGCACGTTTGCCAACAGCAATCGATCCGTGCGTGTCCGACAAGCCGGCGAACTCCGCAGGCACCGAAGTCGCCGCTGCAAGGATCGCCGCAGGTGACATTCCCGCGTCCGAGAAGATCCGCATCTCCTCGTGGAAGCTCGGACCTGGGTAGATCAAGACATCCCCGGTATCGCTCCCAACCATCAACTTGACGCCTGCACGATGCGCCCTTCCTGTCAGCTCGACGCCACGTTCGTAGAGGGCGACGAGCTGCCCCTCGGTCTCGGGGCGAACGCGGAACTGTTCTTCGTAGTCGGCAGCGTGGGCTTCCCAACCGAGCCAAACTACGATGTTCGGTACGTACCGGACCCGAGGATCCTCGAGGAACGGTCGGGTCGCGGCATGCGCGTCGGCAAGACGCGTGACGTGGGTGGGAACGTAGTGCGCCCCGCTCCTGGCCCAGTCCGCGAGAACCCGGTCGCAAGCCGACTCGTCCGGATTGCCCATGGCTTCGTCGAGGGTTCGGCTCATGTTGGGCTTCGTGACCTCACTGGGAGCAGCGTCGAGCCACGCCCGGTAGGCAACGGCAAAGTCAGGACCTTTCGTGCTGCACGCCAACGGCAGCATTCGTGCGTGCTCCACGGTATGAAGGCCGAGCTGAAGTGCCTCCGTGAGCGTGAACGACCGCGGGACGTGCCCGCCAACGTAAACACCCGCCACCCTCGCCTCGTCGAGCATGCCGCGAAAGGCATCGGGTTCCAAGGAGTTGTACGGCTTTAGGAAGTCTGCACCACGAGCGACCGCGTATTGCACCAGGGCGCGGCCTTCGTCGTATGTCTGCGGTGTCAAGAACGAAGGTTCGGATGGGTAGTCCCGGGAACGCGCCGCTTGAACACCACGGACCACGTGGCTGCCCACGCCGCCGAGGAACGCAGGCGACATCACGTCTCCGCGGATGGCCGCTTCGGTGAGTGCGCGGTTGCCATCGACGTCCCGCTCGAAGAAGCACAGCCAACCAACGCAGTCGCCTGACATGTTGCGCGCGTAGAAGATGCCGTACATCAGCATCATGGGCGCGGCGTAGTGGAGCTGGTGGCGCCCGAGATGCGCGTGCATGTTCCAGAATCCTGGCACGACGAAGCGACCGGGCAGTGCGACCTCTCGGTAGCCGTCGGGCACCGCGGTCGTTTCTGTCGAGCCAATGGACTCGATCTCGCCGTTCGAGGCGATGATGGTCTGGGCTTCGATCAACTCCCCGCGCGCGACGTCGACGATGCGAACACCGGTAAACGCGACTTTAGGTGCGATCTCTCCGGCCGGTTCGGGGGCGGAGCCGCCGACGATCCCCATCGCGACTAGGACAAACACCGCCACTGCCAACAACCCCGCAAACCACGCAAGCAGACGGCGACCGCCAACCATGGAGGTCGGTAGCGCACCTCCAAACTCGAATCCACTCGACACAACAGCTCGAGCAAGCACGGCCTTCCTCAGTGTGGGCGCGCGCCAATAGGCGTAACGGTTCAACGTGCCGTGGCATTGCCCCGTGCGTTGACCGCTAGATTAGCGCGTGCCAAAGCCCAGCATGCTTAGCCGTGCCCAGGGTCCACTTGCGGTCGTTCTTGGTCGCTTCACCGGTTTCCTCGTTCTTGTCGCACTCGCAGCTTGCGGAGACACCGACGAGTCTCCCGAGCAGGGCCCGCTGGGCGACGAGGTCTACGCAGTGTCGGTTCGCATCCCGGGAACGCCCGTCGCAGGGTTCGTGTCGCTGGTCGATTCTCTCGGAGCCGATCAACGCGTCGATCTCACCGACGCCATCGAAATCCCAAACGGTGGGGTCGCGGTCGGCCCGGAGCGGGGCGGGTCCATTTACCTCATCGACGGCGCGACCCCCCAACTCGAGAAGATCGATGTCGGCCCCGATGGAACACTCGATAGGCGGGGCATTCTCTCTACACAGAGGTTCTCCCTGGCATCGAACGGCGTTGCTCCTGGAAACGTCGTGTTCCTGTCAGAGACCAAGGCGTTCATCATTGACAGCCTCGCGTTTCTGATCATCGTCTGGAACCCCGAGACCCTCGAGATCACCGACACCATCGACTTCCAAGCCGCCCAGGTGCCCAACGTCTTGGGCGTGGTCGGAAACGTCACGGTGCAGCGGGACAACGAGCTCGTCTTCGCGCTGTCTCAGCTCGCGGGTGTCACGTTCGCCCCAGACTCGTCATTGGTGTTCGTCGACCTCACGACGGATACGGTCACTCGGGTCGTCGACATCCCCGACTGCGCGGCCGTGAGCGATCTCTTGCTCGCGAGTGACGGCAGTTTGTATGCCGCATCCGATGTGGCGTCGGTGTTCAACCGGCTGTCGGGTCGCAACGACGACACGACCGAGTGCCTCGTCCGGATTGCGCCGGGGTCGTACGAGGTCGAAGACTACACCTTGTTTTCCGAGCGCACTGACGGACTGCTCGCAGGCACGATGCTTCAGCTCTCGGACACGCGCGCGTATACGAGGATCTTGGACGAATCGTTGCTCCCCACGGACATCATCGACATCCCCGATGTCAATGGGGCCGCCGCGTGGACCTGGGGAATCGTGGACGTGAGCGGAGGTTCCCCGTTTCAGCCACTAAGCGAGCTCCCCCTCAAGGCGGGTTCGACCAACCCGTTCCTCATCGATGGCGCCTACTGGGCGACGGAGTCGGAGGACGGCCTAGAGACCACCAATATCGTGAACCTCAGCAGTGATACGCCGAACCAAGGCCTGACGTCGACGGGAATCATCCTAAACGTGTTTCGAGTCCGATGAGGGCCTGCAACGCGTCGGTCGCCAAGGGGTGGACCCACTACCGTAGACGGTAGATTTCGCGAAGCGCGCCGGTAATCTCGAACGCCGGTGACGCGGAGTTCGCGGCCGGGTCGATCCGAAAGACGGTCGTCGTGCCGCCGGCATCAGGGCTGTTGCCGAAGTAGAGCTCGCCGTCGACCGGAACCGCGCCAAAGTCGACGAGGGAGAAGGGCTGGCCTTCTGTTTCCACAGCGGTGACCACGTCGCCGAGCTCGAGCCGCCAGAGTTTGTAGACGGGATAGTTCCACACGTTGAAGCCCGTGACCTCGACGTCCGGCGGCACTTCCTCAGGGTAGTACATCTTGGCGAAACCGGCGTCCCGAAAGCCCGGAACCTGCCACATCGCGGTCGCGGCGTCTCGGCCACCTGTGATGTCGGTCATCTCGACGTAGAAATCTGGATCGAACTCGGCTTCGCCTTGGCGAATGCGAAGGATGCATGTGGGTGGCACGTCGAGGCCGCGAATCTCGGAGATGATCTGAGTCAAGAAGTTGCGACCATCCCCGAGGACGTAGACGTGCCCATCGGGTCCTATCGCGGGTCGCGACGCGGCGACGCAGCGATCGTCCTCGGCAAGCCCGACGAGTTCGTCTGACACAGTGTCGAAAATGGCGACCGCGACGTTTCGGTCGATCTCGAACGAGTTCTCGTTCACGCGACGGATGGGCACGTAAAGCCGATCCTCGTCCTGTGTCACGAACCAAGTCTCGAGGGTCAGGTTCGGCTTGGCGAAGGTCGAGATGTCGATCTCATCCAAGATCATCATCTCAGTCGGATCGAAGATCACGATCACCAGGGCTTCGTGGAGGAGGAGATACGCCTTGTCGGGGCTCAGGAAAGCGGCGCCCGCCGGAATGCCGGAGATCCCGTAACGCTGGAAGCTCAGCCGACGATCCACTTGAAGCGTTCCGTTCTCGTCAGGAAGGTAGCGAACGAGCGTCGGTTCCTCGCCGAGCCCGACATAGACGGCGCCCTCGAAAGCCCAGTGCCGCGAGTTGCCAGGCGCCTCAATGGCATCCTCGAGGCCCAAGGTTCCCGAAAGGTCGCTTGTCGTTTGCACGAAAAGCGTGCGGCCGGTGGGCTCAATGACGACACTGCCCACGGAAAAGAGCGCGCCGTTTCCTCCAGCGCCACCTGCCGCCTGGGCACCGCCATCTTCGGTGCCCCCGCTGCAGGCAAAGAACAGCAGGCTCGTCAGCATTAGCGTGAAGCGGAAGCATCGAAAGAGCATGGCGACGTAAGTAGTGTCGGTGGAGGCTGACATCAAGGCGGCGAAGCGCGGACACCGGTCGATGCCGCCTGATGGAAAGCCGATCTGCACCCGGACCGATAGCCGTATTCGAACCGGCTCGGCGACGCGCCGCATCTGTCGGCTTTGCGCGGTCAACCGTCGGTGCCGCGAGCGTGCCTTCGCGTTGACTGTCCAGGCGACCGATGGGACGGTCTGCCCGGAGCCCGCCTGAACCAATGGGCACACGCTTCCAGGTACGAACATGCGCAAACTATCTCTTACTTCTTGTCTCTTGGTCGCACTCCTGTTCGCGGGGTGCAGTGACGATGGCGGCGGCACAGGCGGTGTTGGGGGCGCGACGGGCGATCAGTTCCTCGTGGTCAACCGGGTCCGAACCCCCGACAGCCGCGCGATCTTCGCATCGGTGCTTCCGCGACTCGATGTGGAGACGATCGATCTCTCCGAAGCGCTCGAACTCTCTGGCCTCTCTCGGATGCGTACTTACGCTGGAAAGGCCTACTCGTTCGACGGTGAGTCGGGTGTCGTGACGCGGTATGTGGTCGAGCAGAACAGGCTGACCGAAGACGTCCTCGAGGACGGTGAGCGGGCGCGGTTTAGTATGGCCGGTGTCGGAGTCACCAGCTTCACGAACCAGATCGCGTTCATCTCCGAGGAGCGGGCCTACTACGTCGACATCGAGAACTCTCAGATCGTCGTGTGGAACCCTGGCGACATGAGCCTTACCTCGACGTTTCCCGCACCCGAGCTCCGACGCGAGGGATTCACAACGTCCGGTGGCGGCGTGACGCTGATCGGCAGTTTTGTCTTCATGCCTGTGTCGTGGCTGAACGAGGCCACCGCAGCCTTTGTGCCAGTCGCAGCGATGATCGTGCTCTCGGCCGCCGAGGATGAGGTGTTCGGCGTCATCGAGGACGACCGCTGTGTCATCAGTAGCTCTGCCTTCGTGGACGACGGCGCGGTCTACCTGATGGCCGATGCAGGGGACGGCTTGGCTTTGGTGTTCTCTGAACCAGGGACGGTCCCTCCCCCTTGCCTGCTGGAATGGATCCCCGGGGAGACGACCTTCAACCCTGATTTCTACCGAGACCTGAGCGCGACAACAGGCCTGCCTTTGCTGAGAGGCGCGCTCGGCCGAGGCGACGGGACATTCGTCACCCAACTCTACACGTCGGACATCGATCCGCGGACACTCGAGCCCATCGAGATCCTCGACCAGAACCTTTGGCAATGGGGCGTGATCGATTTCCGGGACGACACCTCGACCCTGATCGAGACCATCCCGGCAGGGGGCATCTCGGCGATCGGATGGGTCGTGGACGACATGTACTTCGTCCCACAGTTCGATGATGAGCAAGGCACTTCGGCCCTTTTCGAGATCGAAAGCCCAGATGCGATCGAGTTCTTTACAGCAACGGGAGAGATCTCGGAGGTTGCACGAATTCAGTAGGCAGCGCACCGGTCCCCTACTTCGGTCGCCCGAGCCACGAAGCGGAACGAGAACCGACCCGCTACTGTGCCGGGGTGCGGGGCCCAGAGATCTCGATCGTCTCGAGCTCAGGATCGGCCAGGATGGCCTCTTCAGTGAACAACACCGGTTTGAACTGCTTCGTAGAGTAGAGCCGAGTCTGGTCTGCGAAGAACGGGGAGTCTGGATCCTTCGACTGCGAGTACGCCGCGATCGAGGTGGCACGCGGCCCGTCGTCCGTGAACTCGATCGCCATGACGATCGCAGGGCCACGGTCGGCATAGTACCCCTCGGCCGTGAGGGTCGTGTTCTGGTCCACGATCGGCGCCATATTGGTTGGTTCTAGCGAATCTGCGAAGTTGATGATCGAGGCCCCGATGTTGGCGACCCCGTCTCGAGCGATTCCCCCATGCATCGGAATGCGCTCGTCGCCTTTCTGCGTGAACTGTGCGTCGCCAAGAGGCACGTCGACCGAGAACCCGAGCGACTCGAGCTGTTGGACGGCGTTCGCCATGTTGGAGAGCAGGAAGTCCGGCTCGCCTTGTTCCGGATCCACGATGCCGCGAGGCGTGCCAAGTGGGTCCGCGGGGTCGAATGGCACCTCCCAAAAGTATCCGGTGCCGTTCGTCGTGCTGAACATCTGTCGCCAGAACACCGGGCCTACGCTGTCGATGTCGTAGCGCAGATTCCACTCGCGCAAGATGTCGCAAGCCTCGGTCAGGTCGACTGGTCCCGATTCTGTCGCGACGGGCTCGGCTCCCGTGCAACGTTCGACAACCTCGTCACGCAGAAGCTCCGGCGAAAGCCCCCGATTCACCATGTACAACTGCTCGAGCTCCTCCAGCGAGAACTTGCCGTCGGGCCCGGACTGACCCGTCGGACTGTCATCCTCAACGAGGATCGCCACCATCCTCGGGCGGAGGGGCAAGCGCTGTCGCTCGAAACCCATCAACGGCGTGTAGCCCTCGAGAGGCTCCTTCGAGTTCGCGATCCAGTGACTTTGATTCGCGTTCGATACGACGTCGCGACGCTCGAGCTTCGGCTGTTTGGCGAATGGAACCAGTCCCGGGTCTCTTGCACCCTCCTCCTCGACCCACTCGAAGCGACTGTCACTCCCGTCGAGCAAGACGACCCCGAAATCGAAGAAGAGGTCGACGAACTGATTGTTCTCCAACTCATCGAGCCAGATCGCCAGTGCTTCGTCGCTCAGGTTGGGAGTGGCCGAACCATCCATGTACCAGGCACGCCCATCTTCGCCTGCCGCCATCGTGTTGACCCATGGGATGCCTGACACCTCTTCGAACACTCGCTGAAAGTCGTCCATGCTCGTCGCAAGGTTCATCTGGAGCCACTGGGAGATAATCTCGTCGTTTCCTTCGTTGGCGTCGCGATAGGTCAACGCTCTCGAATCGGACCATTCCCCGAACTGGGGTATCTCGATGACGGGCCCATAGTGCGTAGCCCACATCGTCCGCGATAGTTCTTCGACCGCGCCGTCGTCGCCTCGAACTTGTACGGTGACTTCGCGCGAAGTCATGTCGCGAATCTCGTTGTCGTAGAGATACCGCGTAGGGTTCCCGGGTACGAGGTCGAGGTTGTAAACCACGAACCGGTTGCCGTCCGATACCGTATGCGTCCATGCGACGTTCTCGTTGAACCCGACCTGGATCCCGACGAAGCCACCAAACGACGCCCCGTAGACATCCAATTCACCGGGAATGGTCAGATGATTCTCCCGGAACTGCGTGGCCCCGTGCCAGCCGAATTGCGGGTTCGTCATCACCATGCCTCTTCCAGACTCGGATCGCTCCGAACCGATCGCCCAACCGTTGCTCGCGTGAACCGTGAGTTCGGTCAACGCTGACTCGAAGTCTCGCGCCGCGGGACGAACGGCCGGGGACGCATTCGGCGGTTGTGCCCCACCGATGAAGTCCGCAAGCACTGCCCCACTCGCGAGCAGCGACCCATCGAACACATACGCGAGGTAGTCGATCGCCGTGATGGGCCGAACCCAAGGCTCTCCGGCACACCAACCCGGGAAGCCGTCAGACCCGTTGTCCTCGAGGTACCGGTTGTAGCCCGCTACGTAGCCGCGGATGAGGTCTTGCTCGCGCTCTGGAAGCTCCGGGAACGTGGACTCTGCTTTTTCGAGAAGCCCTAGCGCCTTGAACGCGAAGTCGACGTTGAGATGGATGTCGTCCTCGCCTCGACCAAGGAACAACGAGCGCTCGCCGCGAACCTTGAGGATCTGGTCCGCAACAATGCAACCGCGATCCCGCGTTGCCGAGTACCCTTGGCCGAACCCGAGGCTACCCCAATCCTCCGCGATGACATGAGGCACCCCGTACGCCGTGGTCCGAATGGTGGCCCGATACTCCGAGGGGCCTGAGCTTCCCGAACAGCTTAGAGTCAACAGCGACAATCCGAAGACAAGCGACAATGGGCGGCCGTGCATTACAAACTCCTTACTAGCTGAACTACCGAGCGCGTCCTTCTTTGGAACTACAACAAGCCCTCATCCTTCGTACCGCCTTGAAAAGAGAGGCGGGACCGTACCGCGCCCGGCCGCCGAAGAGAAGGGTCGGATCTTGTTCTCTGGCGTGGGTCTCACGAGCCGCTTCCTCAAACCACTGAAATTACTGGTGAATATGAGGGCACTTGATGATATTGAATATCACTTTCAAAAATGCGATGCTTTGCGCCTCCCATGGAACAAGCATCGAGCCACGACCAGGACCCACAGGAGCGTTTCGCAGAAGGCAGCTTCACCCGCGACACACTGATTCATGCCCTTGGTACGCTGGCGTCGAGCCTCCTCGAAAGAGCGTTCACGGACCACAGCGTGCTGGCGGCCTACCATTCTTGGATCGCCAAGTGCGGGAAGGATCCTTCGCTCGCGGATGAGGGCGAACCCCTGGTGACCACCGGACTGCGTGAGGGGAAGTGCATGCTCGTTGCGAGAGGCCGAGCTGACGAGTTCTGCGTCGTTCTGGAGCACAACGACTTCAGAGCATTCGTCGCGGCCGGATTCAACGTCGAGGCCCGCGCGCTGTCGGGAGTTTGCGTCGCCAAGTTCGAAGGCGACATGCACGGCGCCATCCAGTTCTCTCGCGTGCTCAGGGGGGAGATTCTCACTGTGCAGGGTCAGTCGCCGCATCGCCGCCAACGCGCCCAGAGCAACTAGTGTGCGTGGTGCACGCAAGCCGACGCTGGGAGACACCCCTACCCTTGGAGAACAACCGGTGAAACATTTGATACTACTCTGCAGCCTTGCTCTACCCCAAATCGTCGCGGCGCATCCGGGTCACGCACACCTGACGCCGGCGTCCTTTCACATCCCCGCCGAGTTTGCCATGGCGCTCCTACTGGCCGCTGGCATCCTGGTCTGGCGGGGTCACCAGTCGCTTGGCGCCAAGGCTCGCGCACGATCGGACAAGAGGTAGGCGATGGGAATCTCGAAACTCAGAGGCCGCATTGCCGCGCTCCTGCCCGCCGCCGAGGCGCACTGTGACGGTCCCTGCGGGATCTACGATCCGGCTTCCGCACGTGTCGCGGCCGAAGCGGTCCGCTCGATGACCAAGAAGATCTTGGAGCTACAGGTGCCGGACGCGACCGACCAAGAGGCCGTGGCGCGCTACCACAATACGCTGAGCCGCTACGTCGCGATCAAAGAGGAACAGGCCGAACTCACCAAGCGCGAGCTCCTCATCCTGTGGACCGACTACTTCAAGCCACCTCATCTTGATGAGATTCCGGACTTGCACGACATCTTCTGGAAGGCGGCCAAGCTCTGCTCAGCGTGCAAGGTCGAGGTCAGCAAGCAGCATGCAGACGAACTGATCGACGCGATCGAGAAGATACATCACATGTTCTGGAAGACGAAGGGTCGCACCGTCGACTGGGTACTCGCGGGAGGATGACCGTTCGGGCGTCGCTGCTCGTGGTGCTCGCAAGAGCGCTTGCGAGGACAGTGGGGCTCCAGGCCTTTCGAGTCACGGGCCCAAGCATGGAGCCTACGTTACGGGAGGGCGATTGGGTCCTCGTCTCCACAAGTCGTCTACGACTTCCCCAGCCAGGCCGCATTGTGATCGTCCATGATCCAGCGGAAGCACGCGCACTGATCAAGCGAGTTCGATCGAGAGGCACGGGGACCTTCACCGTGGGAAGCGACAACCCTGTCGGCGCACGGGACAGCCGCCATTTCGGGTCGCTGCGCCTCGAGCACCTCATCGGACACGTCATCGGCGGACAGAGATGCTCCAAGAAACGCGACACAAGGTTTTTCCCTCTCGGACGGCGCGCCAGGGAGGATTCGAACCCCCGACCGTCGGCTTAGAAGGCCGCTGCTCTATCCAACTGAGCTACTGGCGCAATCGCGCCCCGATCTAGCACAGCCCCCCTCCCGGGGTCACTCCGCCCCCCGAAAAACCACCTAGTTCCAAACACCTACAGATCGCACCGCGAAAACCCAAATCCCCCCGCGCGCATCGAGCAGGCGATACCAAGAGCGCAGCCCGTCGAGTCGTTCCAGCCGCGCCGTCGAAAGCCGAGCTCGCGTGACGGTGCGACGACGTCCGGCGCACTGGGGACGGCTGCGTGGCGCGGCGGATCTGGGTTTTCGCGGTGCGGTGTGGAAGTGGTTGGGAATGCTGGGGTTTTAGGGGGGCGGAGTGACCCCGTAGAAAGTCCTGTGGTGGGTGGACATGTGGTGGAGGAGGGGGGGTGGGGTGAAGCGGGGGCCGTACTTGGCGGCTAGGGCTTCGGCGTCGCGGATGAACTCTTTGATGCCGTAGTTGTCGATGTATGTGAAGGGGCCGCCGGTGAACGCGGGGAAGCCGACGGCCATGATCACGCCGACATCGCCATCGCGGACGTTGGTGATCACGCCCTCCTCGAAGCAGCGAACCGCCTCGAGGCACTGGGTGAACAAATAGCGCCGCTTGACGACTTCGGCGTCGGGTTGCGCGGCGTCTTCTTCAATCCAAGTGCGCATGGCGAGTTGAAGTTCGGGCCAGAGCTTCTTGCCTCCGTCGTCGTAGTCGTAGAAACCGCCGGGCTTGCGGGGGGTGCCGTCTGGGTCTGGTGGCGGGTGCGCCCCCCATCGGTCGTGGTCGTGGATCAACGAGGCGATGATCGCTTGCGCGGGCGACGGCTTCCAAGGCTTGCCCGCCGCCTCGGCGTCTTTTTCGGCCTGCTTCGCAGCCTTGTGCATGGTGCCGAGCCCGACTTGGTCTGAAATCCCGAGAGGCGGCATCGGCATGCCCGCGAGCTTCGCCGCGTTCTCGATCAGCGCCGGATTCACGCCTTCGACGAGAAGGTGATTCCCCTCTGAAATGAAAGTGCCAAAGACGCGGCTCGTGTAGAAACCAGGCCCGTCGGCCACGACGATCCCAGCCTTCTTGATCTTGAGGATGTAGTCCCACGCCTTGGCCAACGTGGTATCCGATGTCTCTTCGCCCACGACGATCTCGACGATGGGCATTCGCTCGACTGGCGAAAAGAAGTGGAGGCCAATGAAGTTTGCAGGCCGACTCGACGCACGCGCCAACTCGGTGATGGGAAGACCCGAGGTGTTCGATGCAAGCACGGCTTCGTCACCGAGCCTGGCATCGGCGTCGCGGGTGACGGTCGCCTTGATCCCTCGGTCCTCAAACACCGCCTCGACCACGAGGTCGCAGCCTTCGAGGTCGGCATAGGAGTCGCTCGGGACAATGCGGCCGAGGATCCCCTCGACGCGATCTGCGGTTGTGCGACCCTTATCGAGCCGCCTCTGCAACGTCTTCCGGACTTGCTCCTTGCCACGGGTCGCACTCGCAAGATCCCGATCGAGTAGCACGACGTCGATACCGACCTTCGCCGAGACGTGCGCGATGCCCTGCCCCATCAGCCCCGCACCGAGGATCCCGACCTTCTTCACATCAAACGCGGGAACCTCCGCCGGCCGGCGGGCGCCCTTCTGACACTCCTGCAAACTGAAGAACAACGTTCGCAGCATGCTCCGCGCGACCGGATCCTGAAGCACCCGAATGAACTGGCGCGTCTCCACCTTGCCGGCGCGGCCCATTGGAAGACCGAGCCCCTCGTACACCGACTGCAGGATCGCCTCTTGCGCGGGGATGTTCCCGAACGTGTTCGCATGGGTCATCGCGTTGGAACCCATGAGCGTTTGGGCGAACGTCACCGAGTCGGCACCTCCACCCGGGACCTCGAAGCCCTTGCGATCCCACGGTTGTGTCGCATCGCCGTCGGCGGCGATCCAAGCTTTGGCCGCCGATATCAGCGCATCAGGGTCGACTAACTCATCGACGAGGCCCTTCTTGAGCGCTTCGTCTGGCCCGAGCTGCTTGCCCTGCATGATCAACCCGAGGGCCGTCTGAACCCCGACAAGCCGCGGCAACCGCTGCGTGCCTCCTGCGCCCGGCATCAGCCCAAGCCCCGCTTCGGGAAGCCCGACCTTCGCATGTCGCTGGTTGACCAGGATCCGCCGGTGACACGCCAGTGCCACCTCATACCCGCCGCCAAGAGTCACCCCGTTGAGCGCCGCCACGACAGGTTTGCCACAGGTTTCCATCCGACGGAGCTGATCGAGGACCGCACTCGTCCGACGAAGCAGGTCTGCCGCGTCGATCGGCCCCGAGCCGAGCGACTCGATCTGCTCCAGATCCCCGCCCGCCACGAAGACGCCGGGCTTCCCCGACGTCAGGATGATCCCTTTCACGGCGTCGTCCGCCACGGCTCGTTCGATGGCCGCATCCAGCTCGGCGAGCGAAGGGCCGCTCAGCACGTTCATCGGTTGACCTGGTTGGTCCCAAGTCAGGATCGCAACGTCGTCTTCCACACGGTAGTCGATGATGGTCATGATTGCCTACACTCGCTCGATGATGGTGGCGGTTCCCATGCCGGCGCCGACACACAGCGTGACTAGCCCGGTGCTGAGGTCCCGTCGCTCGAGCTCGTCGAGCATCGTGCCGAGGAGCATCGCCCCCGTCGCCCCAAGCGGATGACCGAACGCAATGGCCCCGCCGTTGACGTTGGTCACCTCGTGACCGATCCCCATCTCCTCCATGAAGAGGAGGCACACCGACGAGAACGCCTCGTTGATCTCCCATAGGTCGATGTCCGATGCGTTCATGCCGGCACGCGAGAGCGCCTTCTTCGACGCAGGCGCAGGCCCGGTCAGCATGATGCACGGCTCGCTTCCAACCGTGGCAGACCGAACGACGCGTGCCCTCGGCTTCAGCCCGAGACGCTCTCCCGCGCCTTTGCTCCCGACCAACACCGCAGCAGCACCGTCGACGATGCCGGACGAGTTGCCCGCGTGGTGCACGTGCTCGATCGCCTCGACTTCCGGGTGCTTCTGAACGGCCACCGCATCGAACCCGAAGTTCCGCCCCATCATCTCGAAGCTCGGCTTGAGCGCGCCGAGCTCTTCGAGCGTGGTCCCCGGCCGCATGTGCTCATCGCGGTCCAGCATCATCACTCCAACCCCGTCCTTCACGGGCACAATCGACCCCTCGAAGTGACCCGCCTCCCAAGCCGCCGCGGCGCGTCGCTGACTTTCCACCGCGAACGCGTCGACGTCGTTCCGCGAGTAGCCGTGCTTGGTCGCAATCAGGTCGGCACCGATCCCTTGCGGCACGAACGATGTTCCAAACGCGAGCTCAGGATCCGTAGACCATGCTCCGCCCGCCGCCCCCATGGCGATCCGACTCATGCTCTCGAGCCCGCCACCCACCGCGAGCTCGACGTCCCCTGCTTTCACTTTGGCGGCCGCGATGTTGACGGCCTCAAGACCCGAGGAACAAAAACGATTGAGTTGCACGCCGGGTACGCAGTCGTCGTAGCCAGCAATCAGCGCAGCCATGCGCCCCACGTTCGCGCCTTGCTCGCCCACCGGCTCGACGCATCCGAAGATCACATCTTCGATCTCCGAGTCTGCGAAATGAGACCGCTCCGGGATCGCCTCGAGAACCGTCTTGGCCATGCGAAGCGGTGGCGCATCGGCGAGCGCACCGTCCTTCTTCCGCCCTTTGCCGCGAGGCGTCCGCACCGCGTCGTAGATAAAGCAATCCGTCATCGGGTCCTTTCGGTCGCCGCACAACGAGGCGTGGCGGCAGCGCGCTCAGACCGTTCAGCCAGCCTCAGCGAAACTGAAACATGTTCTAGTTTGGAGCGAGCCCTGATGCAAATTGATCGCGAATTCAGCGATTCCCGGAAGGCTCGACGACCCATAGGAAGTCGGCGGAGCGGTCCTCGGGCGCCAGCTTGAGCTCGGCCTTGAGTTCCTTTTCGGTGACGGGGATCACCACCACGAACGGCTCGGCACCGCGACGCGCACCACGTTTGGGAATCCCAAGGCCCCGTTTCACATGCACCCGCCCCGCCAACACGACCATCCGCGAAGGCCCGTCGGGACGAGCGAGGGTTTCCGCCACCCGACTTCCCATCGTCTCGTCCCATACCAACTGCGCCTCGTAGTACCGGTCGATCCCTTCGGTCACCTCGTGCTGCTGGGCGTCGAACTCCTCATCGAACAACGCGCGGTGCTCCGCATCGTCGAGGTCAACGTCAGGAATGTACCCGGCAAGGTCGGGCGGGACGCCGTCGAGACCACTCTTGGCAACGGCGAAGGCGACTTCCCTCGGCGCGTTCAACGCCACCACCTCGAGCCCTCGACTGCGAGCGTATTCGAGGATCGGGCGATACAGCCCGAAGTCGTAGCCCCAACGCTGATCGTACTCGGTGTCTTCGCGCAAGACGGTCTCGTCGATCTCGCCTGCGCTCCAGCGATCAAGCGGAGCCTGGTACGGCACTTGAAACATCTCCATCCCGATCGCGAATGACGAGTCTT
Source organism: Myxococcota bacterium (assembly GCA_039030295.1). Taxonomy (GTDB): domain Bacteria; phylum Myxococcota_A; class Polyangia; order Polyangiales; family Houyiibacteriaceae; genus SG8-38. The sequence goes on from JBCCEK010000057.1 coordinate 19,791, forward strand.
GACCGTAGAGCGCGCGGATCAGTGCGTACTGGACCGCATGGTCCTCCGGCCGATCGTGCCGTTCACCAACGTAGATCACTTCGGTTGGGAGCGCGCGAGCAAGGAGTGCATCGACTGTGACGTCCGCTCCGGTGCGCGCATCGACCAGACGCGATGGCGGAGCCTGAGCCCGTACGATGCTCTCGGCTGTCTGTGAGTCGGGGCGGGTCGCACCGGCGCAACCCACAACTCCGAGGGCTGCAATCAGAACCAGGTGTTTGGTCATACTTTGTTTAGGAACACGTGTTGTCGGTAGTACTGAAGTTCGGCGATCGATTCGAGGATGTCGTCCATGGCGCGATGCGCCCCCTTCTTGTTGGGCCGCCCGCTGTACTCGGTCGGATACCAACGTCGCGCCAGCTCTTTCACGGTGGAAACATCCACGTTGCGGTAGTGAAGCCAGTCTTCGACTTCGGGAAGGTAGCGCGCCAGGAAGCGGCGGTCTTGGTAGATGGAGTTGCCGGCGAGGGGAGCCTTCTTCCGCTCGGTATGCTCGCCAAGGAAGTCGAGCAGCGCGGCCGACACTTGCGCTTCGTCGACCGTGGACTCTCTCACCCGACTCGTGAGGCCGGATTGGCCGTGGTGCGTCGTGTTCCATTCGTCCATGCCACCAAGGACCTCTTCGGACTGATGAACGACGAGGTTCGGCCCCTCAGCGATGACCTCGAGGTCACCGTCTGTCACCAGCACCGCAACCTCCAAGATTCGGTCGGTGTCGGGATCGAGGCCCGTCATTTCTAAATCCATCCAGACGATTGCAGACATGTAGCGGTGGAATTACCTAGCATGCGGGGGAGTTTCTGGCCCCTCTCCCCAGGGCCGAGCCTTGGAACTCACCCGGAGGTACCCTATAGACTGGCGTCTCGCCTAGGACTGCCGTAGGAAGGCGCCGGTGCCCATCAGCGATCGCAAACTAAGCCAACTTCGCCAGCTCGAAGCGGAGAGCATTCAGATCATCCGTGAGGCGGCTGCGGAGTTCGACAAGCCGGTCATGATGTACTCGGTCGGCAAAGACTCATCGGTCATGCTGCGGCTCGCCGAGAAGGCCTTTGCGCCCGGTCCCCTGCCCTTCCCGCTGCTGCACGTGGACACGACCTGGAAGTTCCAGGACATGTACAAGTATCGCGCCCAGGTCGAGGAGCGCCTCCAGGGCGAGCTCATCAAGCACGTCAACCAGGAAGGCGTCGCGATGGGGATGAACCCATTCGACTACGGCAGCAAGAAGTACACCGATATCATGAAGACCGAGGGGCTCAAGCAAGCGCTCAGCGAGCACGAGTTCGATTGCGCTTTCGGCGGAGCACGCCGCGACGAGGAGAAGTCCCGCGCCAAAGAACGCATTTTTTCCTTCCGCGACGCACACCACCAGTGGGATCCAAAGAACCAGCGTCCAGAACTTTGGAACGTGTACAACGCAAAGATCCGCAAAGGTGAGAACGTTCGCGTGTTCCCGCTCAGCAACTGGACCGAACTCGACGTGTGGCTCTATGTGTGGCTCGAGGGCATCGAGGTGGTCCCGCTCTACTTCGCCGCAGAACGCCCAGTCGTGGAGAGGTCAGGGACCTGGATTCTCGTCGACGATGAGCGGATGCGGCTCGAGGAGGGCGAGAAGCCTCAGATGAAGCGCGTGCGGTTTCGCACGCTCGGCTGCTATCCGCTGAGCGGCGCGGTCGAATCTGAAGCCGACACCGTCCCTAAGGTGATTCAAGAAATGCTTCTCAACCGGTTCTCCGAGAGACAGGGCCGGCTCATCGACTTCGATGAGGAAGGCTCGATGGAAACCAAGAAGCGCGAAGGGTACTTCTAGGCACGATGACCGACGAAAAGGACCTCATCC
>JBCCEK010000058.1:0-21648 GCA_039030295.1 Myxococcota bacterium
CCCGCGTGGGGGAACCGAGGTACTGCTGGCACTCCCGGAAACACGACCTGGGTTCTCGGACGCCGACGCGACCTGGCTTGTCGATGGTGTGCGTACCCACCTCGCGACGGCTGGGATGCAAGCATCGGTAGACCTGACCGATCGAGGGCACGCAGGGGCCGTGTCTGCCGCCGAACGGGTGACCCAGGAGTCCGCACGGCGGCCCGACACCTTGTTCCTCGTCGTCGGGGCCGACAGCTACAACCAGACCGACACCTTCATGTGGCTCGAAAGCCGTCAGCAGTTCGCGCAACCGGGAGTGCGCAGCGGGTTCTTCCCGGGGGAAGGCGTCGGCTGCCTGGCACTCGCCAGTCGCAGGTTGCGGCAGGCCCTGGGCCTCCCTTCTTTGGCGTCCGTGGTAGGCGTTGGCACGGGACGGGAAACCCTGCTGCGCGACAGCGACACCGGCCCGTTTGGTGTCGGCATGAGCGAAGCCGTCATCGGCGCAGCGGCCGGGCTACGGCTTCCCGACGAGGGTGCCGACACGGTGTACTCCGACATCAATGGCGAGCGCTATCGGAGCGAGGAGTTCGGGTTCGTGGCGATGAAAGCATACGCCGCAATGAAAACCCTTTCTTACCAAGCGCCGAGCGACCTATGGGGCGATATCGGCGCTGCGTTTCCATGTCTTGCCGCGACGCTGGCCGTGCAGTCGTTCGCACGCGGCTACGCGGCTGGCCCGCGTGCCCTCGTGATGGCGGGATCCGAGAGCGGTTTGCGAGGGGCCATGGTCCTGCAGGAACCGAGTGTGAGTTGAAAGGTCGTGTGAAATGAGTGTTGTGGTCAATTCTCCCAAGAGCCCCGTCACCAAGGGCAGCAACGGCATCGCCACCGCGACCGTGCCCAATGTGTGCAAGATGCCCGGACCGCCTGCCCCTTTCGTACCCACGCCGTTGCCCAACATCGGCCGGAGCAGCTTGAGTCCGAAGGGCTACTCCAAGAAGGTCAAGATCGAGGGCAAGACAGTGGCGATCAAGGGCGCCACGTTCGCCAGCCAAGGCGACATCGCATCCAAGGGTACCGGCGGCGGCATCGTCTCCTCGAACACACACGGCCCAACCAAGTTCGTGGGCCCAGGCGCGCTCGACGCGAAGATCGAGGGGAAGTCGATTCAGTTGCTGAGTGACCCGATGCTCAACAACTGCGGGCCTAGTGGGAATCCGCCGAACTCGGCGACGTTGATGGGGGTGATTCAACTGTCGGGTATGGTGACGGCGGTTCCCGCAGGAAAGTGCCCGGTGTGCGGCGAGGACCACGGCCCGCTTGAAGAAAGCGAAGAGAGCAAGGCGGACGCCGGCAGCTTGGCGGGGGCTTTCAGACAGAGGTTGGCCTGGATAACGGACCCCGATATGTCCGTCTCCACTATGCTTGGCGTCGTCCATTGCAAGTGCGGCTCCAAGAAGTACGCGGACCAGTCAGGGCTAACGAGCGTAGAGTTCTGTCAGGCGGCCAGCGGCTACGAGCATCCTGCGAACGTGACGTACTCCTACATTGCGAGTAGCAAGAGAGCTCAACGCAGAGCCCGCGGGGAGCACCGGAACCGCGTGAAGGTCGGTCTCGGCGGGCACCTTGGGAACTCGCAGGCGTTCAAAGACACCTGGGCAAAGGCCGAAGAGCGGGCACGCTACAGCAAGAAGAGCGGGCCAAAGGCGTATCCGGCAGGGGCATGCGCAGCCCAAGGGGCGCTCCTGCTCATGATGGATGACGGTGCCATCGCTGGCGCGATGACCGAGGAGTTCTTTCAGAGCAAAGGAAAGCCGATGGGTGGCCGCATCAAACACATCGACCTGCGCTCCGGGGTCAAAGAGATCGCGATCGAGCCGTTCGAGGCCGGAGACACCGTTCCTCCTTGTCGAACTTGCGAGCTGATCGTGCCGATGATGCTCTGCACCAACGGAAAGACCAAATGTCACTAGTCGACGAACTCGAACCCGACTTGGAAGCGCTGCTCCTCCGAATCGTTCCGGACCTCGCGGACCAGTGGCAGGGCGCCACGGAACAGGAGATCGAGAAGATCGAGAAGATCGCCGGACGCGAGTTGCCGAGGTTCTACCGATGGTTCCTCATGCGGATGGGTCGCAGCATGGGTCCCATGACCTATCCCTCCCTGGATTTCTCGGCGAGTAAGGTCATCTCTTCGTACGCCGAAGACCGCTTCCAGCCACACCCACGCTTCCTGATGATCGGGTACGAGTCAGACGACGAGATGCCCATCCACATGATGTACGATTTCGATCATCCAGCTCGGGACGACGCTCGCGTTGCAGCGATGCAGGACCTGGACGAGACCCTATACAACCAGTTTGACACGTTCCGAGAGATGCTCGCATGGGGAGAGTTCTGTACTTCCCGCGTCGAGAAGTTCTCTACGGTCTGCATCGGCTCTTTCGTCGACGACGGCGATGGTGACGTGCTGTCGCAGCTCGACCCAATCATGGATAGTCTCGGGTTCAAGGCACCGATCTCGACGGGCGCCTGTTGCTCAATCTACGACCACGCCGAGGCAGCGATGGTCACCAGCTCGACACCCGGCGACGAACCCAGAATCCATCTCTTCCGGCTCGGGGGCGCCGATGTCGGGAGTCTCCGAAAGCTCCTTGGAACCATCGCCGACCAAACCGGTCTCGAGGTCGAGATCGAGGAATGGGACCAACCGGGCGGATCCTGAATCGCGTTTCGTGCGACCCACTCAACCCGGCAAGTCGTCGATCGTCCCACCGTCGTTCGACTTGGCGGACTGAATGCTGCGGAGCCACCGACGTTGGGCAGGCTTGTTGTTGCCGTGATCGGTACGGGTGTCGTAGCGCGCGTTGGCCGCAGCGATGTTCGCGTTGATCTCGCTGCGGATCTCTTGGTACTGGGTGTTGAGGTCCTGCTGACTCGTGCCGGTCAACTCGCTCACGCGCTTGGCTTCTTCACGCATGCCGAGAGCGGTGATGTCAAAGTGGGCCTGTTCGTGCGCCAGAAGCTCGCCGGTCGTCTTGCCGGTCACAACCCAACTCGCCGCTCGGTTGACGAACACCCTCCCCCGCACCGCAGTCACCGAGTAGTTTCCCCGCGGTCCTCCGAAGTCGTACGACACGTGTTTTCGAGCCTTGATCTCCGCATCCTCCGACACGTTCTCCGGTCGCGACGCAACACGCTGAAACTGTCGCCACGTCACGCTGTGATCAAACCCCGTCAAGCTAACCGACATCCCGCCAGAGTATACGCCCAACCCGGGGTCACTCCGACCCCCTAGAACTCCTTCAATTCCCAACACTTCCCGATCACACCGCGAAAACCCGACCGCGCCTTACCGGACGCGGACTCTTCGGAAGCACGCGATGGCGAGTAGCAGGCCGAGCGCGGGGAGCGTTGAGCCGGGAGGGTCGCCGATGCCGCAGCCGCCGCCACTCGTCTTCTCGGGGCCGAGCTCCTCGGGCCACTGAACGACTTGTGTAATGGGCTCCGCCGCGTTGCCCGCAAAGTCGAAGAGTGTGAACGTCACCGTCACCTCTCCCTCGAGCTCGAGGCTCTCAATGCCCGTGGGGCCGATGCAGTCTTGGAAGTAGGTGCCATCGTGAAGCCAGCCGTTGCGGAAGAACACACCGTTTCGGCTGATGCTGCTCCATATGTGGTGGACTTCGCCAGACGCACTCTCGAGCCGAACGAGAAGCGGAAGCGCGCCTCCGCCTTGGGTATCCGCCGCGAGATTCGCGCGAATTAGGATCGCCTTCGCACCGCAGTCGTTCTCGAAGATCTCCTGCAAGTCCAAGCGAATGCCCTCGGCGAACGGCGGTGTGTTATCGAGCTCCTCAGTGAACTCGAACAGCGAGCCGATACCCCCTCCCCCCCCAATGCGAAGCGCGCCGACCACGTAGTCGCCGCCTGGAACCGGATGCCCGGGCTCGTCGATGACGATTTCGTAGACTCCTGTCTCCTGCGTGTATTCGTTTTCTACCGCGCTCGCTGCAATCATCTCATTCGGTGAAGGCGCATTCCACTGAGCTATCACGTTCCCGGCCTGGTAGCGGTCACCGTCGAACAAGATTCTGTAGTTCACGGGCAAGATTGCCCCAAGCGGCATCGTCTGCCGACTCGAGCATTCCGAGTCGCACGCGGTGGGCGGGGGCGACACGGGTTCTGGGTTCGTCAGCGGCGGCGGGGACTGCGCGTGAAGCGGTCCCGTTATGCTGAGAACTCCGAAGGCGATGAGTAGCGTACGGAGCCCCCTGACCGTCCCCGAACGCTTGCTTTCTCCAGGTCGCACAACAGTGCGAGCCTAGGATTCTTAGACGCCGCCGTCACGCGTCCGAACGCGACTGCCTGTGATATCTGGGTTTTCGCGGTGCGATCGGGAAGTCGCTGAAACTGTTAGGGTTTTGGAGGGGCGGAGTGACCCCGATTAAGGAACGGGCGATCCGGCACGGAGCGGGTGGGGGGGCGCCAATTAAGTAAGGGGCGATCCGGCACGGATCGCCCCTTGTTGGAAGCTTCGCTGGCGTCGCGGTGAGTTATTCACCGCGGTGCTGGATGAGCGCATGTACGTTGCGTTCATCACGACCGCCTTCGTCTGGATTTCGAACGCTGGGTTCGATGGCGGGCTTATTGGGCCTCGCCAACTTTGCCTGGCACGTCAGGGCGCGATGCTTTCCCCGTCGGGAAGCCTGCTGACCACTCGCGTGAGCCTGTGTTGGCTCACTGGAGAAGCGTTGACCGAACCGTCCCAAGCGCTGTCGTCGTACTCGTCTGCGTTTGATGGCGTTCTCGTACCTGCGGCCCGCATGAGTTGCCTCACGCTAGCTCACAGGACGAAGTCCCAGCGCCAGTTTGGGTTTAACAAGCTGACGTGTATTGGACTTCGCGACGACTCTCGTCGTACCTGAACCCTTGGTTTTCGGCTCACCGAGGGTGATATGGGGATGCGCTTTCTCGAGTATCCCTTGCACATGCCTCGCCTTCCACTTGGCCGGTGCCATCGGCACCGTATGCGAAGTGGACGCGCAGCATGCTCAGGCCGACGCGTGCAATCCAGAGTTTGGTTTTCAAAGAGGGGCACCCGATACCTCGTGGGCCTACTGCCACCGGTTCCGTACCGGTTTCTCAGCAGTGAGCAGACGGTGTCACCCCGTCTCGCTCGCTTCGGCGGGCGCGCGCACCGCGATGAACGGTGCTCGCGCCGGACCTCTGACGCGCGGTCGCCGTCGCCTCGAAACCCTAGTGCCAGGGTCCTCGAGCGAGGGCCTAGAATCTTCGCGTCTCTCTTGCGGTGAAACATGAGAGCGTCCTGATTCCCGTGCGCCTTGTCCGGCAACCTCGTGCGTGCGTGGCATCAACGATGCGCGCACGCCAGGACTGCCGGCCTGTGCAGACCTCACGACCCACGGACACGTTCGGCGCTCCATGCGCCCCGCCCGCCCTTCAGTGGCAAGCCACCTCGTTGCGAACGGCCACGCTCGGCGCCTTTGCTTGCGCGCAGAAACCGAGCGTGAAACCCGACTGCGTGACCTTTCGGCCCCGCCTCTCGCCCCCGTGAGAGTGAGAAACGACAACTCGCGTTGCCGTCGTCAAATGGGTTGGTTCAAAGAACACGCGAACTCGCGTTTCGCGATCTTCCGTCTTTGGTTCTACCGATCTGCCGGTAGAGATCAACGCAATTCGCCTGTGGAAAAAGCGATTTCTTTTCCACATACGGTGCGGATTTCACCCAACATATCCACACCGTTTCGAGTGCGCGAAATCGTTGAATGATCAGGGAGCGTCGGTCGGCTGCGCCACCGGATCCGGTGCGGTGTTGACCGGGACGGCAGCCGCTGAGGTCGGCGCGGGAAGCCCTGAAGGGACCGCCGGCGGCTCGTCGTTGCGCACCGAGGGAGGAAGGATGACGGGAACACCACCAGGTGACGGCGCTTCGAGCCCGGGTTCGACCACGGTGTCGAGCTCAGGAGCTTCGAGTGGCGTGTCGAAGTCGAACGGTTTGATGCGGGGCGTCAGTTGGCCGTACCGGTCGACGGACACCCACTGCCCATCAGGCATGACGTACGCTTCTTGCTCTTTGTCGTAGCGCGGCATGTGGTGCGGAATCGGTTCTTTGACCTTCCCCCGCACGCGCCCCTCGAGGACCTCGACGGGAACGGGTTCATCGAGGACGAAGTTGTAGCCGCCCTGGTCGAACTCGAGGAGGAAGGTCTCGTCCTCGAACTCGAACTCGCGTTTGAAGACCATCGGTTGGTGGCCGTACCGCGTGTGCGGACGATGCTCGAGCACGAACGACATGAGACGCACAGCAATGTGGTTGTGCATGCGATGACAGCCATGAGAGTGCCGACGCATGATGCTCATGTAGTCGACCGAGCCATGCGTCCGGATACCCTCGTCGCCACCGATCTGGACTTCGCCCTGGGGCGACCGGTAGAACTTTCGGTGATACGCGGCGACGAGGCCGTAGGCAGAAGCGTAACTCGGGCCGGTGTCGTGGTAGTTGACCTCGTACTCGCCCTTGCGGTTCTTCGCGAGGAGGACCTTCGGCGGGGTGCTCTCGGGTGGCACCCACACCGGCGCGGCGGCGATCCGGCTCCAGACGCGTCGGCCGACCGGAGAGTCCTTGTACTTCCACATGACCTGGCCTTCGACGAACTCGCCGCGCCACCCGCCAACCGTGGTCCCGAACCGTGCCAGGGGAATCCGCTGGTCGTTGTACCGGACGAAGATCGTGACTCGCGGCCGTCGGCTCGTTGGCTGCGAGCGGGGCTTCCCGTTCTCGTCGAACGGGAATTCGTACCACACGTCGCCGCGATCGATCGTCACGTAGAAGTCCATCTCTTCGCCGTAGTACGGCGGCAAGTCGATGCCCTTGATCGCGACGTAGGTATGCTGCCCAAGTTCGCCGAGCGAGTTGAGCCACGCCTTGGTCGATTCGGGCGTTTCAAGGCCAAAGGCCTCGATGACTTGCTCGCGGAGCTGAGCCTCGAAGTTCGGAATCGGCACCTCTTCACCGTCTTCGTTCTTGTAGGTGCGCGGCTCTCCCGAACCGAGGGTCGACGTACTGCCGTCTTCGATGACGCCAGCCGAATGCATGGCGCGCTCGGTGAGAACCCGAATCACGGCTTCTTGCTCGGCTTCTTCGGGTGTCTTCTGTAGGAGCGCCAACGTGTCGTCGCCGATGAAGCCCCACCCGTAGACCCGGTGACGTCGTTCGAACTCGGCGAGCGCCTCGTGCGTGCGCCAATCGAAGAGGCCCGGCACGTAGGCACCCCGACCCTCGAAGAAACCCTCGCATTGGAGACGGCCTTGCGCCGCCGCGATCGCTTCGATTTCGGGCTTGAGGATGCGGTACTCGTTGACCTTCTCCCAATCTTCCTCGGAGACTGCCTCTTGCGTGATGTCGTCGAGGCTCGCCACGCCGAGCGTCTCGACGAGGCTGTTGATCTCAGGAGTGAGAAGCTTGTACCGGTTGAGGCGGCGTTGCGGCCGGCGCCCCGGCCGGTAAGCGAGGAAGCCGTCAAAGGTGAGAAGCGGCGTCAGGTCGAGCTGCCCAGAGCACTCGAGCTCGCTCACCTCTTCGAAGCGTGACCGAAGCAACGTGAGCGTAGGCAAGATGCCGTAGAGTTCGAGATACTTGTCTTTGCGCGCGCGCTCACCATGACGGTCTCTCGGAAACTCGCCACGCGCCAACGCGAGGTACGTGTCGCGATACGCCATTGGCCGGAGCTTCCCGTCTGGCCCAGCCGCCTCAGTGAAGATGAACGGAGTCCAGTCGTCCCCAAGGTCGAGCAACAGTCGGCCCTCTTCGTGAGCTTTCGTCCCGTCGACCTTCTGTTTGGTCTGGCCGCCTTCCCAGAAGGCGACCGGATCATCGAGGACGACCTCGATAACCGGCGGCGCCGCGGGCTCGGGCGCCACTTCCTTCGGTGACTCCTCGGCTGGAGCTTCCACAGGGGCCTGCTTCGGTGTGCAGCCACAAAAGGCTGCACACGCCAGAATCGTCAACAATCCCGCGCGCACATGAACCACAACGGCATCACCTTGGGGCGTATCGGGATGGGGCGCAAGTTTCACGACCGGCGATCTGCACCCTGCCCCATCACACCGTGCTAGATGCCGCCACCATGGATGGGTTGGCGCGCAGAAACGTCGGTTTGGTTCTGGCACCCACACTCTTCCTTGCGACGTGGTTTGCTCCGCTCGCACTGGAACCCAGGGCCCAACACCTCGCCGCCGTCTTCGTAGCCGTCTTCGTCGCTTGGGTGACCGAAGTCGTTCCGATCTACGTCACGGCGTTGTTGATCGGGCCCCTCATGGTCCTGGTCGGCGTGACCGATGCCAAGACCGCATTCGCACCCTACGCCGACCCTTTGATCTTCCTCTTTATCGGCGGGTTCTTCATCGCCCGTGCCATGACCCGACACGGCCTCGACCGCCGCCTCGCCCGGTCACTCATGGCGCTCCCGGTGGTGCGAGGGTCGGCTGTTCGAATCCGTCTCGCGTTCATGGCCACCGCGGTCGTGTTGTCGATGTGGATCAGCAACACTGCGACAGCCGCCATCCTGATCCCCATTCTTCTCGGGACTCTCCCCGAGGAGCACGAAGGCAACTCGGGAAGCGTTTTGGCGGTTGCGTACGCAAGCTCAGTCGGCGGCATGGGGACGCTCATCGGCAGCCCGCCGAGCTACATCACCGTGCGATTCTTGCAGGAGCAGGCCGGCGTCGAGATCGACTTCGTCCAGTGGATGGGGATCGGCGTGCCCGTCGCGATCGCCCTCGCGGCAGTCCTCGCGGTGGGTCTCCAGTGGCTCGCGCCGCCGCCGCCGGCCGAGGCCGCCGTTGCGCGCTACGAACGGCCGTGGTCGCGCGGGGAGATGGTGACAGCTGGCTGCTTCGGGTTGGCCGTCCTCGGTTGGACCGTCCCAGGCATCTTGCGGGCGGCGGATGCGCCGCATGCCGAGGACATCGCGCGTGCGCTCCCAATCGGGGCAGTCGCCATCTTGGCCGCGACGCCACTCTTTTTGATCCGCGACAAAGCCAACGACGCACCGGTGCTCCCTTGGGACGACGCGGTGCGCATCGATTGGGGCTTGATCTTGCTCTTCGGCGGGGGCCTTTCGCTCGGCGCGCAGATGTTCGACACGGGCTTGGCGGCATCGATCAGTCATTGGTTCCTCTCGGCAACGGGCATCGACTCGTTGTGGGGACTGACGGCAGCGATGATCTTCTTCACCGTCTTCTTCACCGAGGCGTGTTCGAACACGGCTTCGTCGAACATGATTGTCCCGTTCGCGATCGCGGCCGCCCTCGAGCTCGGCGTATCCCCGTTGCTTCCTGCGCTCGCAGTCGGTCTTTCCGCGAGTTGTGCATTCATGCTGCCGATCGCTACCGGGCCGAATGCGGTGGCGTACGGGCAAGGGCTGCTCGACCTCCGTCAGATGATGCGGGTCGGCTTCGTGCTGAACATGGTTTCGGCACTGACCCTTCTCGCAGTGCTCGCGTTGCTGGCGGCGGCGTACGGCTGGAGCTAGCGATGCCGATTAGTTGAGGCCACGGGTGCGTTTCCCGCATCCTTAGTTACTCCACGCAGTGCGAGGCCGCAGGACTTTCACGCAGTGCGAGGTGACAAGATTCTCACGCGGTGCGAGGGCGACGATGCAGACTGAGCCGTTCCTACTTCATCAGTTGAGGCCACTCGGAAAGGGCGCGGCGCTCACGCACGCCGCCGCATCGATCGCGATCTCCCAAGGGCAGCCTCAAACGATCGTCGATGTGTTGCACGGTCGAGCGTTTCGCTACTACGCCGAAGGCCTCCGGCAGTACTTCGCGATTCGAACGGGATCGGTCGACCTGGCCGACCGGCACCTCGCCAGGCTCCGCGCGTTCGTCGCCAAGACCGAGAGCGAAGACTTGATCAAGGCCCCCGGGATTCGCGCCCGGCTCTACCGAACGGCGCGGAACACCCTGCGCCACGCAAGCCGTCCACTCGACCCGCCGACCAAAGCGCAGCTCGAGGCCCTGCCGTGGCGCGCACTCCCATCAGCGCATGCGTCTGTGAGCCCACTCAACGGGCTCCGCTATGGCCTCAGCACCGTCGATGCCGAACTGCTCGAGCTTCGCTACGCACGCGAACTCGGCGTTGAAGAACTGTCGTTTGTCTACGGTCACCCGGTCGAGGAGATCGAGAAGCGACTCGCCAACGCGACGCGCCACGCCGAAACGGTCCTCGACCGTCATGGCCTCAAAGATTGCGCCAGGTTTGGGCGCATCGTTATCGAGGCGTTTGCGCTCGAGCCCCTGCCGAAGACTCGCGAGAGCGAACAAGAGGGCGTGAAGCCTCTGCCGAACGGCACCATCGTGGGCGGGCGTTACGCCATCGAGGCGCGGGTGGGGCTCGGCGCCTTCGGAGACGTCTACCGGGCCAAAGATACCGACGTCCCCGGGCACGTCGTCGCGCTGAAGCTGCTACACCAAGCCGCCCACTCGAAGTCGGCAAAGCAGTCGTCGCTTCGCGAGCTGAGATTGATCGCCTCGGTGTTCCACCCCTCGATCGTCCAGTTCAAGGACCACGGCTGGTTCGAAGAGCGCCTCTGGTTCGTCATGCCTTGGTACGACGGGGAGACCCTGCAGTCGCGCCTGCAGCGGCAGCCTCTCAATCGTGCCGAGGCGCTGGCGATCTTTCAGCCTCTCGCTCGCGCTCTCGCGGCAATGCATGCAGCCGGGGTCCGGCACCAAGACGTCAAGCCCGAGAACATCTTCCTCGCGCGAATCCCCGCACTCAATGGCGAAGAAGTCACCCCCGTACTCCTCGACCTCGGCGTCGCCGCCACCGAGGCGGAGATGGTGGTCGCAGGCACGCCTACGTACTTCGCGCCCGAAGTCGCAGCTCAGTTCTCTTCTGTGGAGCGCAAGCCTCCGGTCAATGCGAAGGCCGACGTGTTCGCGCTTGCGCTGTCTCTCCGCAACGCGCTCGAGCCAGAGACACAAGACGACGTGGCCGCAGGAGCGGTAGACACCTTCATCGAGGACCGTTCGCAAAAAGCGCCTCCGCCACCAACGCGCAAACCACTCCGATACCTCGGAGCTTCGTTTCAGCGTTGGCTCAATCGCGAAGCGGACCAACGACCCACCGCTGCGGAGTTCGCCGACGAGTTGATGGTGCTCGCGCTGCCGGAGGAACGACGGAAACGCATCAAGACGATCCTTCGCTGGACGATTCCGATGGCCCTTGCACTCTTGGGAGCCTCGGGTGCCGCCGTCACGGTGTTCTATCAGCAGGCCGAAACCGAACGCGAAGAGGCGCAACGCGCACGACTCACGGCGTCCGGGCTTCGGCAGGACCTCGCCGACACGAAAGAGGTCGCCGAGCAGCTTCAGCTCCGCTACGAGCAGAGTCGACTGACCCGCACCGAACTCGCCAAACGTCTCGCACGCACCGATGGCAGAGTCGCCGACCTCAAGAACGAGATCAAAGACGAAGAGCGTCGGCTCGCTCGGGTGCGCGACAAGCTCGCGCAGAACCGCCAAGAAAAGGCTGCCGTCGAGCAGCAGCTCTCAGAGACCGAGCATGATCTCTCGAGCACGGAGAGGCGACTGACCGATAGCCTGCAGAAACTGGCCAGCGAGGAGGACCGCTCTCGACAGCTCGATCGCAAGCTCGCGCGAGCACGAGAGCGCAAAGTCGAGCTCCAAGCCGACGTTGCGGCTCTCGAGGCAAGGCTCGAAGCCGAGGCCACCAAGACCGAGGAGCTCCAGTCGGCGGTCGCACGGGCGGTGGCAGCTCGAAGCCGCGCAGAGCTCGAGATGGAGTTCTTGCAAGACGAGCTCGAGTCACTTCGAATCCGAAATCTCCCGCGTGACCCGGCAAAGCCCTCGTCGCCCGATATCGAGCCCACGCCCGGCGACGAGTGATCGGGCGCCTCGCATCGCTGAGCCCCGCACTCCTCCGCGCCGTCACGATCCGGTTCGGCATGCTGTTCGTGTTCTGCACGGCCCTGATAGCGTTGCTCGACGTCCCGCTCCGAGGTGAGTTTGCTCCTTGGGGTATCGTGTCGTTCGAACTCGCGCGGACACCCATGCGGGCCCTGTCGATCCTACTCCAATGGCAAAGCGACTCGGCGCTCGGGCACGCGACGCTGATCCTCGTCGTCGACTTCGTTTACCTCGTCGTCTACGGCGGATTCCTTGGCACCCTCGCCTTGTGGTTGGGCGCTCTACTTGGGGACCAGACATGGAGCGCGAGAGCGGCGTGGGCAGCGGTTGGCGCGGCCGGATGCGACGTGCTCGAGAACGCGATGCTCTTGGTCGAAGTCGTTCGAGTGGACTCCCCAAGCCCCTACCCCGAGGCCGCGTTCTCGTTCGCGGTGATCAAGTTCGCCCTTGTCGGCGGGGCGATCGCGTATGTACTGAGCGCAATCGTTCGGCTCTTGGCGCGCCGCTAGCGGCGCCCTTTGTAGCCCATCATGTCCTGCATCACCGATTCGCTCATCTCGGCGATCTCAGCTTCTTTGGCGATGCGTTCGGCGCAGTCCTCGCATACCTTGATGCGGCGGCCGCCCGCTTTCACCGAAACCAACTCGTCGACCTCGTCTTTGCAGGAACGACAGGCGGCCACGTCAGCGCGCCCTCGGAAGGATGCGAGCCATCGAGGGCAGGACGATGTTGTTGCGCACCGAACGTACGGCGCCCCCGAAACCGACGGGCAACGCACGGAAAGCGATGTCGAGGTGTTTGGGGTTCGACTCGACGCCATGCAGGGTCACGAACGACGTCAAGAGAGATACCGCGCGACGGACCAGCGGATTCTTGCCGATCTTGGGGTCGCGCATGAGGTCGAGCACGATGCGGTTGCCGTTGGCCTCAGCGAGGACAGGCGAGCGGCCGGGCATGAAGTTCACCAACGTCCCTGGGTTGGTGAGATCGAGTGCGCCTGACTTGATCAACGCGGCGACCGGGCTTTCGGACTCGCCGTTGAGCTTGAGGGACACTTCTTCGAGGCGTAGCGCGACGGTGAGCTCCGCCTCGTTGAACACGACGCGCTCCACGAAGATGATCGAGGAAGCCCGAATCGGCGTGGACATCAAGTCGACGTTGCCGGAGACCCGGAGGCCCGGAGGCACCGAATCGATGTTGAAGTCCTCGACCTTGCCGGAGCGCTCGGCTTGACCGCCTAGCCAGCGAAGTGCGGCGAGCGGGACACCGAAACGGAGCCCGAGGGCGCTTCGGACGGCGCGACCGATTTCTTCCGGGTGCGAGCGCAGATACGAGCGCACGGCGTCGACTGTTTCTTGGGGAGTGGGCATGACCCGGGGGAGTCTAATGTCGCGGTCGGCCTACGTAAATGGTCAATCGGGCTGGCTCGTGCTGGGGTCGCAAAAACCCCGTCCGTTGCCGAGATCGACGCAGGCCTGCTGAAATGGGCAACGGTTGACCATGGTGAAGTCGCACACCTCGACGCATATGGGCCCGTCTCGGTCGGAATTGTCCAGGTCGCAATCTTGGCCGTCGAGGCAGACGCAGGCCCCGCCGAGTTCGCAGTCGAGGCTGTAGGTACAGACTTGCCCGATCAAGACCGGTTCGAAGTCTGGTGCGTTCAGCGTTCCTGGGAGGCACACGAAGAGTCCGGTGCCACTGTCTCCCCCAGCGCCGCCCGCGCCACCGTCACCGCCCGCGCCACCTCCAGCGCCCCCGCTACCGCCAGCGCCACCGGTTCCATCGATGAAGGGCGCGCCTTCGAGACAAGCTTGCGCGTCATCGCAGCGAACCGTGTCCTCGGAGCACGTCTGGAGGCAGAAGTTGCCGTAGACCGTCTCAGTGCAAACACCGCCCGACCGGCATTCTTGGGTGTCGAAGCAATTGGATCCGATGGCAACGCGGTCGTTGCAACCGGCCGTCGCGACCAGGAACATGACCACGAGCCCAACACACCACGGAGCACGAACGTTCATCTGCTGCGTATGTAGCAAGAGAGTGCGGGGCGCGCGATTTTATGGCTTGGTCCCGAGCGGGGGGTGGGCCTCCGGCGGCACCGCGTACTGACCCGTGCTTGGGTCGAGCGTGAAGGTCTCGAGCGCGCCACGAAGCGCGGCGACCTCCAAGCCGGAATGGTCGGGGCGGAACCCGTCGGTCATCGGAATCCGGTCGACACGCCTGATCCAACCGGGACGGTCTTCGCGGGGAAGCGCCTCGATGAAGCGATTGAGGGACTGAAGCGAGATTGGGCCGTCGCCCTCGGTTGTGACGACGGCCACGGGTGGACCGACCGAAGAGCCGCCGGCACCGAGGACCACGACCTGCCGAAAGCTCTGAAAGCCGTAGAGCTGGTCCTCGAGAGTACGAGCGGATACCGGCCCGTGAGGTGTCTGGAGCATACGGCGGACTCGATCGACGAACCAGTAGTCGCCCTCGTTGTCGCGGCGAAGGACGTCCCAGGTCACGAACCAGGTGTCGTTGGGTTCAAACACACCCTGGAGCAAGCGCGATCCGGCATCGTCGCCGCCAGCGAAATTGGCGACGGGGTGATCGGCGTCGAGCCGCGCGAGTAGTACCCCGGGTTCGTCGACCTCACTTTGGATCAGCAGACCGCTCGGTGAGCGGACGAAGTCGCGTTTCTCGAAATCGTATCGAACGAGTGTGACCTCGGCGCTACCAGGCAACGGTTGGCCGAGCGCCCCTTGTTTTTCACCCGAGGCGTTCGCAAGGACGGCGTTGCCCTCCGTGGATGCGTAGAACTCGAGAATGCCCATCGGCCCGAAGCGGTCGACGACCCGCCGCCACACGTCCTTGCGCAGGCCGCTTCCGGCGAAGAGCCGGATGGGGTTGTCGTGGTCGGCGGTCGACGGCGGAGGTGAAAGCAAGGCGCGGAGCATGTCCCCTGCATAGAACACCACCGTCGCGCCGTACCGACGGACGTCTTGCCAGAATCGCGTGGGCTCGAACGTATCGGCGAGTGCGAGGCGTGATCCACCAACGAGGCCTCCGCCCACCGCAACCAACATCCCCGCCGGATGATGAAGAGGGAGGGCGCAGTAAACGGTGTCCTTGGGTGAGAGCGTACAGGCAGCCGCCGTGCCGTACGCCGAGAACGCCCATCTTTGGTTGGTGATCTTGGCGGCGCGGGGCTTCTTGCCACGGCCGGCGGTGAGCATGATCATGGCGAGGTCGCGGGCGCATCCTGGGTTCGGCTCGTACCACGCTGGGATCGGGACTTCGTCAGGATCGATTTGCTCCATGTCCACGGAGCCTCGGGGCAAAGAGCGTTCCTCACGCGCTCCGCCGAGCACCAGGACTTCCGCAGAGAACTGCATGCCGAGTTCGGCGCTCTCCGGGTCAGCGACGAGATAGCGGGGTGCGAACTGCCGGATGACTTCGTCGAGGGCTTCCATCGGTCGAGTCGGACTGAGCAAGATGGGGACCGCCCCAAGCCGACTGAGGGCGGCTGTCATCGAGAGGTAGCTTGGCCGAGGGCCCATCAGCACGGCGACACGCTCGCCGCGGCGGACACCGCACCGAATCAGGCCGCGCACGACGTTGTCGACGCGACGATCGGCCTGCGCGTAGGAGAAGGCGCGCCCTTCCCACAAGAAGAAGGTTCCCTCGGGATCCTGATGGGCCTGCTCGCTGAGGGTGAGGCCGAGGCTGATGCGGGTTTCGGGTTTGAGCTGTTGGAGGACCGCCAGGCGGGGGAGCTGCCATCGCAGGCTGTCGATCTCCTCGCCGGCGTCGGTCGCAGCACGGCCGATGCGATCCCACCACGCGCCGGCGGCGCCGACGACGGTCTGGTAGAGCAGCCCGAGGTCGAAGTCGACGTCGTCGAAGTCTGCTTCCTCTGGCTCTTGGATCGCAGGGGGCTCGCGCAAGGCTTCAGGTCGCTCGCCGATCCCTTCGCGCCAACGCATCCAAGTCGCGACCGTCGGCCAGCTGAAGCTCATGGCTTGGCGTCCCACGACGAGCCCAAAGTGACCGGCCGGCATCGCGACCTCGTACGCCTCGGCGTGAGGGGCGGCCCCGAGAATCCCGCGGATCGCGTGCTCGCCAGCGATGGTGTCGTTCGTGCCAACGAAGAAGAGCACGGGGCACGTGATGTCCGCCAGGCTGACTGCGCGGCCGTCGACGACGAAGCCGCCCGAGAGCATCCGGTTGTGCACGATGAACTCGTCGATGAACTTCTTGAGCGCTGGTCCGGGCCACGCCACGAACCCTTCGCCGCCAAGAAAGCGACGCCTCGCCTCGCGCTTTTCGAGGGCTTGGCGGTCGTGGAGCTTGCGTACGAAATCGACGAGCTGGCCGACCTCTTTGTGAAGCGCAAGCACCTTGAAGCCGTTGCTCGTGAGGAAGCCCGGAAGCCCCTCGAGCTTGTCGAGCGGTACATCGACGACGCCTTGCAGGGCTTCGAAAACACGTCCCGCGATCGAGTCCTCGAGCAGAGGGATATTGCGATGGATGTCGACCGGGCTTCCGAACGTCACCAAGGACGCGATGCCCTCGGACCTTCGATACGCGGCGGTCTGATACGCGAACATGCCACCCTGCGAGTACCCAACGAGATGCACGTCTTGCCCGGTGTGCTCACGAATGAAGTCGATCGCACCGTCGACCGCTTTCACGTGGTCGTCGAAGGTCCGCTCCATGCCCCCCTCTTCAGACTCGGGCGATCCAAAGTCGATCACCCAGGTGTCGAGGCCCTGGGCGACGAGCGCGCTCACGCCGCTGATGTCGGGTGCGACGTCGTAGATCTCGGCCGTGACCATGAGCGGCGGAATGAGGAGGAGCGGCGCGCGGACGGTGGGTTCATGATCGTCGGCGCCGTAGCGACGGAGCCTGGCGATGTCCATCGTGTGCAGCACCCGGTACGGCGCATGAACCGGATCGGTGAAACGCCCGAGCCTCGCCAACTCGAACGCGTTCTCTGCGGCCCGCGCCAGGCGCCGAAGCGACCCGCGCCACCCAGCCTCTCGACGGCCCGAACCCATGTCCCCGCAACCCTACCACCTCGGGGTCACTCCGCCCCTCCAGAACCCCACTGTTTTCAACCACCTGCACACCGCACCGCGAAAACCCAAACCGCACCCGTCGCGGCGGGCCATTCCAACGCCAAGCACTGCTGCTGATACAAGGAACCCAGGCGCCGCGTCGCGGAGACCAATCGGCGGGCGCAAAACGGGTTTTCGCGGTGCGGGTTGTAAGCCTTGGAAGTGACTGAGGTTTTAGGGGGGCGGAGTGACCCCTAGGGTGATGTCGACCATGAGGTCGGCGGCTATGGCTTCTAGGCCTTCGCGGAGTTGATCGATGTCGAGGGAGCGGGGGGCGCGGAGGCGGGCGGTGGCTTTGAAGAGGGCGTCGCCGGACCAGGGGGCGCCCTCACACTGGGTGTCGAGCTCGTCGACGTTGACGCCGCGTGCGGCCAGGGCTTCGGAAATCTTGTGGATGATGCCGGGCCGGTCGCTCCCGATCAGCTCGAGGAGGATCAGGTTTCCTTCCTCTGGAGAAGCGGAGAAGCCGCGTTCGATCGTCACTTGAAGGCCATCGTGAACCAGCGCCTGAAGCGCGGCGGTGAGTCCGTCGACCGATGAATCCGGGACGCTCGCTCGGAGGATCCCGGCAAAGTGGCCTGCCAGATGGGCCATGCGGCTTTCGACCCAACTCCCGCCGTGCGACTCGATCGCCGCCGACACCGACTCGACCAACCCGGGGCGGTCCTTTCCGATCACTGTAACGACAAGCGACTCCATACCGGTCCACGTCCATACCCGTAATCACACGACATTCCAAGGTTTTTGAGAAGCGTGGACCACTCCGAGCAGGTCGCAGCCTGAAAGCAGACTAGGATTGCGGCTAGATCTCGTGGAGTTAGCGCCGTAGAGCATTCCCCCATGTTCGCGCAACGCACCGAGGAGGTTCGGCCGTTCCTCGCCATGGAGGTGATGGAGCGGGGCATGGCGATGGCCCGAGCGGGCACCTCGATCGTCCAGCTCGGCGTCGGCGAACCCAACTTCGACGCACCCCCGCCCGCCGTGGAGGCCGCCGTCGACTCCCTTCGCGCGGGGCAAACGCACTACACCGACAGCCGCGGCATCTTCGCCCTTCGCGAAGCGATCGCCGACAACTGCAAGGCCCGCCGTGGCGTGTCGGTGAGCCCGGATCAAGTCGTGGTCACGAGTGGCACTTCGCCCGCCATCCTGCTGTGCCTCAACCTCCTCGTGAACCCGGGGGACGAAGTCATCCTGGCCACGCCGCACTACCCTTGTTACCCCAACATGGTCGCGACTTGCGGTGGCGTTCCAGTCCTGGTCCCGACCGGACCCTCCGACGGGTTCATCATCGACCCCGCCGCGGTTCGCGCCGCGATCACCCCCCGAACACGGGCCATCTTCGTGGCATCGCCCGCCAACCCCACCGGCGCGGTCCAGCCGCGCGAGGTGATCGAGGATCTCAGCGCGCTCGGTATCCCAATCCTGTCCGATGAGATCTACGACGGGCTCACCTACGACCATGCGGAAGTCACCTCTCCCCTTGCCTACACCCCCGACTGCTACGTCCTCGACGGGTTCTCGAAGCGGTACGCCATGACCGGCTTTCGGCTCGGGTACGTGATTGCACCAAAGCCCGCCATGCGTGCACTCCAAAGCCTCCAGCAGAGCTTCTTCATCTCCACCTCTGAGTTCGTCCAACACGCGGGGATCGCGGCCCTCGCCGACGGCGCCGCTCACGTTGAGTCCATGCGTCAGCAATACGCCGCGCGCCGACGACTCCTGGTGGATGGGCTACGCGACCTCGGCCTCTCGATCCCGATCGACCCACCAGGCGCGTTCTACGCATTGGTCGACATGCGGCACTACCAGCGCGACTCGTTGGCGCTCGCGTTCGAGATCTTGGATCGCGCCCACGTCGCTGTGGGCCCGGGGCTCGACTTTGGAGAGGCCGCCGAAGGCTTCCTTCGTTTCAGTTTCGCCACGGCAAGCGATGAGATCGAGGAAGGCCTCGTGCGCCTCCGCCGCGTACTTCCAGACCTAGAACAGCGGCCGCGCTAGCCGCGACCGAGGAGCGCGACCAGCGCATCCTCGTCGAGCACCTCGATCCCGAGCGTGTTGGCTTTGTCGAGCTTGCTCCCGGCTTCAGCGCCGGCCACTACGTAGTCGGTCTTCTTCGAAACCGAACCCGACACTTTTCCGCCCGCAGTCTTGATCTTGGTCGCGGCCTCACTGCGCTTCATGGTCGGCAGCGTCCCAGTCAAAACGAACGTCTTCCCGGCAACCCCCTCGACCGACTTGATCGTCGAAGCCTTGGCGGACAGCTCGACCCCCACGTCGGCGAGCCCTGCAATCACGGTGCGAACCGCAGGCGAGTTGAGCTCGACGAAGATGCTGTCTGCCGACCTCCGCGCAAGCCCCTCGATCGCCCCGCGCTCGGTCGACTTGTCTGGTGCAACCGTCTGAATCGCCTCGTCGTCGCCTGCCGCATAGCGGCCCGCAAACTCGAGCAACGCGTCGACGGTCTTGAAATAGCCGGCCAGATCCTCAGCCATCGTGGCCCCCACGTGACGAACCGCGAGCCCCAACAGGACGCGCGCAAGGCCTCGCCCCTTGGCGGCCTCGAGGCCCGCCTTGACGCGCTCGGCGCTCTTCTGGCCCATCCGGTCGAGCGAGGCGTAGTCGTCGACACTCAACCGGAAGAGATCATCCGGGGCGCGCACACCAAGTTGATCGACGACTTGGTCGACGAGCACCGAGCCCATCCCGTCGATGTCCATCGCCTGCCGGCTCGCGAAGTGGCGCAGCCGTTCGCGCACTTGATCTGGGCATGCCGGGTTCGGGCAGTACACGAAGATCTCTTCTTGGACGGCTTCGGTACCGCACGTCGGACACGCTGTCGGGGGCACAAACCGACGTGCACCCCGCTTTCGCTGGCTCTTGTCCACCTCGACGACCTGCGGAATGATCTCACCGGCCTTCTCGACGAGTACCGTGTCGCCAACGCGCACGTCCTTGCGCTCGAGCTCGACGAAGTTGTGGAGTGACGCTCGACTCACGGTGGTGCCCGACACGAAAACAGGCTCGAGGATTGCAACCGGGGTGAGCTTGCCCGACTTCCCAACTGACACTTCGATGTCGAGAAGCTTCGTCGGCTTCCGCTCGGGAGGGAACTTGTACGCGATCCCCCAAAACGGGTGATGACCGGTCGAACCGAGATGGGTGTAGAGAGCGAGGTCGTTGACCTTGATCACCATCCCGTCGATGTCGTAGTTCAACGACGCCCGGCGGTCTTGGTAGCTTACGCAATACTCGAGAGCAGCCTCGCTAGACGACGTGACGAACACTTCGTCCCGATAGACGTCGGCGCCCTGCGCGCTCAGCCACCCGAGAACCTCGCCCTGCGTCGTCGGAACAGACACCCCCTCTTGCCAGGCAACCTGATACAAGAAAGACCGAATGCCCGTGAACTCGAGGCCAACTGGATCCTTGCGTTTCATCATCCCGGCACATCCGTTACGAGGATTGATCAGGGGCGTCTCCAGGGTTTCGTTGAAGCGCGCGAACTCGTCGAGCGGCCAATAGAGCTCACCACGTACCTCGAGCATGCCAGACGACGCGTCATCGAGGGTCAGGGGCACCGTTCCTAGTTGTTGCACCTGTTTGGTGATCACGTCGCCCCGCTGCCCATCACCACGGGTGACGGCACGAACCAGTTGCCCGTTCTCGAACAGCATCGACACCGAGATCCCATCGACTTTGGGCTCGACGATCACCTCGAGCTCCTCGATCTCGAGCTCTTTTCGCCGCCGCTTGAACCACGCGTCGAGTTGGTCTGAGATCGGCATCGGCTCGCCGTCGCTGCCACGCCGGTTGGGTGAGAGCTTCTCGAGCGAGAGCATGGGTACCCGGTGCTCGACGGTCGCGAAGCCCGCGGTGTGATCCTGCCCGGGCTGGCGGTCGAGCCGGTCCTCAGCATCGACCCCCAAGGCGTCGGCAAGCTCGGTGTATCGCTCGACCAGGTCGTCGAATGCACCATCGGGGATCTCGGGCTTGCCCGCGCGATAGGCAGCCTCGTGGTACCGAATCTCTTCGCTGAGCTGCTCGAGCTCCTCGCGGCGACCCATCCCCGAACCTTGCCAGAATTCGGTCTCTCCAAAAGGGGAGAAGGGCCTTTTTCTGTCGTCTTTTGGGGTGATGCGGTGACAAGGCTGGGCCGCTAGGGCAACTTGTTAAGGAGGGGATGAAAGAGCAGGAGCAGGTCGTCCGAGGAGGCCCGGACGCCGACGCCACGCATCGGCGTCGGCTCGAGGACCAGGTGCGCCTCCGGTCGCTCCACGCGCTCTCGCACATGCTCCCGGTCCTCGCCGGCATTTACGCGGCGGCGGCGATCATGTTCATGGTGGCACCGCCGTTGTCGCCGGCAGCGCCCCACATCCTCCTGTGCTCGCTCGCGTCAGGAATGGTCTGTCTCGTCTGGGCCGCCATCCGTGTCGACGACCCGCGCTACGACACACCGATCTCGCTCTACACGATCGCAGTGGCGGCAGGGCTAGGCCTCGCCATGTTTGCGGTCAGCGACGAGATGGCCAACACAACCACTCTGGCCATCTCGATCGTCGCCGCGGGCGCTCTGCTCTACCGCGTCCCCACCTATCTGGCGATGGTCGGGATC
>JBCCEK010000059.1:0-21582 GCA_039030295.1 Myxococcota bacterium
CTGGCTCTCGTCCTCACGGGAGGTGGGTGCTCCAAGTCGTCCGAAGCGGAGCGGGTCTTGCGACCGATCACATCGCCGAAGTGGCCCGAACCCATCGCGCGCATTCCGTTGCCAGCGAGCTGGGAAATCGACGCGAACCACTCGCCGGGCGATCCCACGATCACCGGGCCCGATGGGATACGGGTGACGGACGTGCCGCCGACGATGTTCGTGTTCGCCAAAGACCAGGCCGTTCGCCGGGCGTACCGCAAGGCGGGGCAGAAGGTTCGTCGCTTCCGGTCGATCGATGACGTCGTCAACAAGGACTTCGTCCCAGCCGCCAAGTCGGAGGGACAGCGGTTGGTCGGTCAGCGAGACGTGCCAGAACTCGCCCGGTACGACGAGCGCTACCACAGCCTCCTCTACCAAGCTGTGCCTTCCAAGATGGCCTTTCACGCAGTTGCCACGGAGTGGGAGGACGCCGACGGCAACCCGTCGCTGGTACTGATCCGTGTGTTCGTGTCGCGCGCACAGGGGTTTCAGACCTGGGGCTACACAGCGCATCTACTCGAAGCGCCCCCCGACGCCTTTGCCAAGGCCCGAGAAGACCTGCTCTACGCGTTGCTCAACACTGAGCACAACCGCGCGTTCATCGCCGACTACAACCAACGCGAGAAGGAGAAGGCCGCGGCGAGTTGGCGAGCCCACAATCAACGAATGCAGGCACGTCAGCGGAGCTTCGATGCGCATCAACGGGCCATGCGAGCACGGCAGGACAGCTTCGATGCGACGCAACGGGCGATTCGAGAGAGCAACGACGCTGCCAACGACGCCATCATGAACGGGTGGCGAGAACGAAACGCAATGCGAGACGAGGGCCAGGAGAAGTTCACCGACTACTTGCGGGATGAGCAAGCCGTCCGCGACCCGGACACGGGGCAACGATACAAAGTGGAATCGGGTTCACAAGGGTACTGGAAGAACGGTGACGACGAGTACATCGCGTCAGACGACCTCTTCTACAACCCGAACACCGACCCCGCCGTGCACCACCAGGACTGGACCAAGCTCGAGGAAGAGCGCTAGCGGGAACAGACCGAACGTCGCATGTCATCGGATTCATCTATTCACCGTGTGGTGAACTTGATAGAGTCGTTCACCGAAAAAGCGGAGGTCCACTTGAAAGCTCTCGTGTTCACCAGGTTCGCCTTGCTCGCGCTCGTTGTCGCGACGTCGGTCGGCACCATAGGCTGCGACGACGAATGCGAGCGGGACATCGAGTGTACCGCCCCCGCGGTGTGCGCTGTGGCGGAATGTCAGGTGGGCGAGTGCGTCAACATCCCCGTCACCGGGGGCCAGTGCTTGATCGACAACCTCGTCGATGGCGTCTGCCTCGACGGAGAGTGCGTGACTTCGTGTATGAGCGCGGACGACTGCGATGACGAAAACCCCTGCACCGACAACGCGTGTACCGATGGGGCCTGCGTCACGACTTCGCGGAACGGCTCGGACTGTGAAAGCGCCGAAGGCGCCGGGGTGTGCGTCGGAAACACGTGCTGTGCGAACGCGATGATCGAAGGCACGGCCGTCGACGACATGGGGCAGCCGATTCCCGACATGTTCGTGGGTGCGTCGATTCCCGACTCGTCGACGTTCTCCGGCGCCACGGGCGGCGACGGGAGCTACGTGCTCGAAGTTCGCGGCGACACCACCTACACGATGAGCGCGCAAACGGTGCTCACGACCCGCCCGGCGTACGTCACCGCAGAAGGTTCCGAATCGGTGTCAGTCGAATGCGGGGAAACCGCAACGTACGACATCGACGCAAACCGGGGTTACTTCCTCGAGGCGGAGCTCGTCGGCGAAAACACCATCACGATCACGACGGACGCCCGCTTCGTGGACGTACCCGTGCAGTACACGATCTGGAGAAGGGCCCTCTGCGACGACTGTAGCCCGCGCTTCATCGTGGGCATCGATGGAACGTTCGGGGCGATCGCGGACCCCGGCCCAGGGGCGTTCCCACCGGGGGTCATGAGCACCACCCAGTTGAGCCTCCCGCCGCCTGGCATAGGCACTTACAAGCTCTACGCGGTCTTGTACCCGGGCTCTCGCAGCGACGACGCAAGCGGCGCGCCGCAAGCCTTCTACGAAGACCGATGGCCCGACCAGATTGACCTCCGCTACATCCTGCTCGGTGACCTCGAGGTCGTCGCCCCCAACGAGTAGGGCCTCATCCCCTCAGTAGGGCGTTCGAAAGATCGCGCGGTGTGGTGTGGTGTGACGCCGGTGTTCAACGGCGTCGTTTTCGCTTACCTTCCGACCAACCTGACTTGGAGGCAACTGGATGGGCTGGGCCGAACTCCTTCCGAAGATCGTGACCGCAACGTTGCTCGGCGCCCTATCCGCGGCGTCTGGTTGTTCGAGCGCGCTGACGACCGACGCCACCGCCACCCCGAGTACCTCGCTCGTTTGTCTTGGCGAAGACTTCACGGTGACGCTCATGGCCGGGCTTGAGACCGAAGTCGAGAACCTCATCGAAGACGTGCAGTCGGGCTCGCCAGTGGGAGGCCTCGACCCCAACCAGCCAAGCCCGAGCCAGAGCTACACCTACAGCTACTTTTGTGACGACCCCGGTCGCATCGAGATCGACTACTACGCGGACGAGGGCTCAAGGAGTCAGTTCCGTACGAAGGCCTCACTCGACTGCGAAATCTGCATCCCAGAGGACTTCTTCGAGGGCGCGACCGGTGGCGGTGAAATCGCGGCGTTCAACACACGGCTCCCGAACGGCAGCATCGCCAGCGTGACCGTGCAGGCAGGCAACATCGAATCGATCATCTACGACCACCAAGGTGGCTTCATCGACTTCACCACTGGGGAGCTCGACGATGTCGCTGTGGCCGAAACCGATTCCGGCAGGCCCGCGGCCGCCCTCGCTGGGTCGAGCACCAACACCGACGTCGCCGTCGATGAAGGTGATGGGTTCTCGGAGACCACCACCGTCGTCGACGCCCCCACCGCCGACGTCACCACCATCCCGGACACCGGAGACGGCCAAGGGTTCGGCGTCGCGCTGAACGACAGCTCGATTTGGCGCCTCGAAAGCAGCGGCTCTGATTGGAGCATCAACACCGAGCGCAGCGCCGACACCTCGTGGATCCTGGGCTGCGTCCCAAGCCCCCTCGACGTCGTTCCGTTTGCCATCGCCCTCGCGCGCGATTTCGCGCTGGCACTGATGGGCGAAGGCCAGCTCTGCCACGGTCTCCTCGAGCCAACCGCGGAGGCGGCGCTTGCGGTCGACGTCGGCTTCGGCGCGTTCGATCTCAAGTGTCCGCCTGACCGAAATGGCGACGTGTGGGCCTGCGCCATCCTCGCCGAGAACGAGCTGATGCTCCTCGCCTGGCCCGACGAGAGCATCGCCCCCACCGTCGAAAACCGTGTGGAACTCTGCATCGACTTCCAGTTCGCGCCGCTCCCACCAACGGACAAAGGCGTGATCGCCAACCCCCGCACGATGGGCGCCGTCATGCCCAACGACCACCAAGCCTGCTTTGCCGCGCCTTGCGGCAACGGTGTCATTGAAGAGGTCTGCGTCGGTGTCAGCGAGCTCGAACTCCAAACCCGGGCGGTCATCGAGCTCGCCGGTTGTGGACCTGACCATGTCACCTACGTCAACGCCGGCCAGATCGCCGCCAGCTGCGACGAGGGCTTCCAGGTGTTTTCTCGAACCGACCTCGAAGGAGGCCCGGGCTCAGGGGGAACCGGCGGAACTAACGGAACCGGCGGAACCGGGGGAGGCAACTCGCTCGAGGAACCGAAGCTCCTCCATCCCTGCGACGTCTTTACCCCGGCCGACATCGAGGCCCTGACCGGTGCGCCCATGGCCGAGACCCGTGTACTCGACAATGAAAACCGACGTCTCTGTGAGTACGCGACGGCCTCCGACAACGGCATGCGCATCGACATGGAAGCGCAACAGAACACCGCCAGTGCCGACTTCTACACCGGCTGGCAAGACCGCAACTCCGACGCGTCCGAGGTCATTCCCATCCCCTGGAGCCCTCAAGGCGAACTCCGCATCATCGAGGGAGGCGCCACCATTTTCGCCTTCGTGATCAACGACGATGCCCTCGGCCGCAACATCTTCATCAACCTCATCGGCTTCCCGATCGGCGATGCGCCGGACTCCCCCGCCCTCATCCGCTCCGTGGTCGAAACCACTGCAAGACGCCTCAACGACGCCATCCTCACCGAGAACGGCCGCCCCACCATGCCGCCGTAGCCAAGTGGCCAAGGGCTGCTTGGGGCTGAGGCCGGGCTAGCCTGCCTCGAGGTCAGATAGGTATGCGGTCACGAGCGCGGCAAGTTCGCGACGGCGCCCGCGTCTCGTCGTGGCGCCGAGCGGTCGGCTCCTATCGACGCCGTTGCAGACGGCGTCGACTACGATGCGCGCCGCTTGGACTCGTCGACGATGCGACAACCTTGGCATGCGCGCTGCGAGTGCGCGGCTGAGCAGCGCGCTCGAGCGTTCGAGAGCCCGCTCCTCGAGCGGGGCCAGGACCGGGAGCGCGCGCATGGCGGTTCGCAGTGGACCAATCGCCGGGAAGCGATCCGAAGCCGATGCGTAGGAGTCGATGATAGAGCCGACGACCTCGTCTAGCGGTGCGTTAGGGTCCGCGAGGCGCGCGATGCCCTCGGACCAGAGCTCGTCGGCGGCAAGGTATCGCTCTGCGAGGGCGGCGAGAAGCGCTTCCTTGTTCGGGAAGTAGCGGTAGACGGCTGGAACTGTCAGCCCAGCTGCCTCAGCAACCGCGTTGGTCGTGAGTCCGGCGAGTCCGTTCATCTCGAGGAGCGCCGCGGTCGCATCGAGGATGCTGTCGAAGGTGCGCCCGGCGCGCTCCTGGGTGGGCCTACGCCGAAGGCCGAGGTCCTCAGTTTCGCTCACTGGGCCACCCTAGCAGATCACAAAGTTAGTTATTACTATTGACAATAAGTTAGTTATTACTAATGTTTTGACAGGAGGTTTCTCAATGACTTTTGAAAACGACCCGCTTTTCGCGTTTCTGGACTACGTGCGCGCCTTTGAGGAAGGACTGGCACATAGCGAATGGGGCGGCGTCCGCGCTCGCCTGGCCGACGACGCCCGCTACCAGGTGCGTGGGCCTGTGCCGTTTGCGTGCGAAGTGGAAGGCGCGGATGCAGTCGTCGCTGCGTTCGAGCGCTCTGTCTCGGGGTTCGACCGCAAAGTCGAACAGCGCCGCTTGGAGATTCGCTCGGTGGCGCGGCTTCCAGGCGACCGTGTGGTCGCCGAGCTCCACGCTGGCTACCGACGCTCTGGGGCCCCGGCGGTCGAGTTTCCCGTCTCCGTGGAGGCGCGCCTCACGGGTGGGCGAATCGCAGAGATGACCGACGACTACGACGGAGCCCGGTGTTCAGCGGCGCTCGAGTGGTTCGCCGCCCACGGCGAGGGACTTGATCCCCGATACCTACACGAAGAGTAGACAGAAGGCGCCGTACGGGCGCGCCTCGTGATCCAGAACGACCCTTCGGCCTGGCCAGGCGCTGGGCTACTCGCAGAAGCCTCGACTCGGGGTGGTGTAGTCACATTGGTAGTCGGTTCCGCCGCACCTCACCCCGACGCGGGCGATGTCCTCACAGGTACCGTCCATACCGTTGAAGGGAGGGCCCGAAAGCACCGGAACGTCGACCCAGTCGGCGCCGTACCGTTCCGCCGCGCGGCCGGGACAATCGGGGTTCTCGAAACAGTCTCCACCATTGCCGGCGAAGAATGGATCCCAGTCGAGCATGAACTCAGTGCCGTCGATGTGCTCGATGACGAGTTCACATTGATCGGCTACGAGCAAGTCTTTGGTGCCGTCGCCATTGGGCGGACAGTCATCCGGCGGGGTGTCGAGCACGAACTGCAGCGTGAGCGTCGGGCCTGGGATGTCGGCGATCCTGCATGCCGCAAAGACGTCGATGCCCGTCCCGTTGTTGTCGCATCCGTTCTGATCGACGGGAAGTCCGGAGCACCCATCGCAGTCGATCGCGGCGACCGTCCCGTTCGCCGGCATCGCCCCAGCCCCGCCGCTGCCGCCGGTGGAAGCCGAGCCCCCCGCCGCTCCCGTTCCTTGGGTGCCCCCCGTGCTTCCGCCGGCGCCGTCAGGTTCATCGTCGCCGGGAGAACAGCCAAAGTGAGCCACCGTGAAGAGAAGCAGGAGCAGCAGTGTAGGTCGGGGTGCAATCATCGCGAATCCTCTCGAGCCATGGTGGTTCCTGAAAGACACCCCAGCACGACACGCCCAGCCAATTGAACTGGCGATCGTCTTGAGATCCATGTTGTTGTCGCGCTCAGAACGCGGGGGTGACGCCGCAGACCGTGGTCGAGCTCAGGACGCAGTCTTCCGGGCCTCTCACGACGTCCAACTCTAGACACTGGTTGAAGGTCGTCACACAGATCTCGAAGAAGCTGTCGTTCGTCGCGCACGACCCGGTGTTGCAGACGGCCTCCGGGTCGAGGCTTCCGCCGCCACCGCCGTCGTCCCCGCACCCGATCCAGGCAAGCGATCCGGCAATGATCGCGACCAAGCACCCATACCTTAGACTCATCATCCGTCTCCTCTCGAGAAGCCGCCGCGACCACCAGACGCGTGGCGCTCAAACGCGCACTTGGCGGGTGCGCGAGCAGGCGGTTACTGGAGTATCACGATCTTCCCGCCCCTGAACAGGCCCACACGACGCAAACTTGGCGCCACGAAGCAATTGCGTATGCCGCCTAGACCTTTCGTGGTGCACTAGTCCTCGACGCAGTCGCAGTTGAACCAGGCAATCCAAGGATCAGCCCGGCCGCACTCGGGATCTTCGCAGGTCTGTTTTTCCCACTGACACTCGTGGGCCTTGAACAAGGCGACTTTGCAGTCTTCGCAGTCGGCGACACGCGCCACCCGATCGTAGCAGCCGCTCGCCGCGATATGTGAGGCCCCGACACCGCAACCCGGTGCCGGCTCCCCTGTTTCTGGATTCAGTCCAAGCTGCTCGTGCTGCTCACACAACTCTTGGATCGCTTGGTCCAGTGCGCTTGGGTTGTCGTTGCCGCACCCGACGAGGAGCGCCGTCGCGGCTAGGAGGAACGGTAGCAGTCTCATTGGTCCGTCTCCTGAAGCACTCCGCGGAGTCCCGCGAAGGTGAGGGCCTCGTAGGGGTTCAGCGTGTTGCGAAGGAATCGGTTACCGGTCTTGGTGCTATTGCCCATCGCGTCCCAAAGGTTTTGATTATCTGACGCCTCGTCGCGCTCGGGCAAACCCTGAGAGCGCCGACGCTTGTTGATCTCGGGGTCTTCAAACACCACGCAGACGAGGAACGCCGGGTTCGAGACCACGCGCTGACAAGGAAGGGGATCATCCCTGTCGCGTGGATCGATGAATGGAGACTGTGTCCTGCCTTCATCATCCCTGGTGAAAAGGTTCCGCAACCCACGCGTCCCGTTAGGAAGCGGAGGCCGGAAGTTGGAAAAGGCGATCTCCAGGATGTTCTCCTCGATCGTCCTTCGAATCTTGCCGTCGCACAAAGGTCTCGCGTTGTGGTCGTTGCGGTAGACCCAGCTTCTGTCTTTGTTCATCAGAAAGCCGACACCGTTATCCGACGTCGCGGCGAGAGACCCCTTGAAGACCGAAGTCGTCTCGCGGGTCTTGCAGTTGCCGATGAACGGAATCACCGCCCACGCCACCGGGACGAACGACGTGATGCTGTAGTACGTGAGCACCTGAAGGGTCGCATCGATCCACTCGATGTTCGTGGGGCCGTCCGACGTGTCGAGATCGATGAGATCGACCTTCGCCTTCATGTTCATCCAGCCTTGAAAGACGATCTCGTGCTCCACGTCGATGGGCGTGACCTCCTCGACGGGGTCCGGGTTGAAGATGTCGCCAAAGCTCAGGAGACCCCGATCCCACTTCCACCGGTAAAACGCTTGAGCGGGCATCTCATGGGGGAAGATCCCAGTGAGGAAATCGAAGAACCACCATATGTTCTCCCCCTCCTGCGTCAACGTGAGCCCGTCCGTATTGCGCTTCTGCGACTCGGTGTAGAGGCCATCGAGTATTCCTTGAACCACCGGCTTGAAGAACGTTGCGGCGCTCGCCTCCCCAATGTTCTGAACCAGGATGACCCGCTCTCGAAAGTTCGGAGCGGCGGGCTGCCAAGCTGGATCGTGGACGTTCAGGCCAACCGTATCCGGCCAAGACTCCATGATTCCGGGTCGAGCACTGGGCTGACCCCACCAACTGAACGAGAATATGCCGGTGTTCAGGTCATTGGGGTCCAACTCATCGATGCCGGCTCGTCGAGCATTGGTGTCCTGGGTGAAGCTCCAGAACGTTCCGGAAGTCGTGCCTTCGGGGTGTTCCGCGAACTCGGTAATGATGTAGTTGTAGCCAACGCTCGTCTCCTCGAGCGCAACGCCAGCGGGGATCACGAACGCTTGTTCCTGGAGGCCCTTGTCGATCACGATCGTTTCGCCGTTCGAAAAGACAAGCTTCAGCTTGTTGGCCTCCTCGATCTTTTCCTTGAACGTGCACGTGTCTGACCCTGCGAGGAGCCCAGCCATCAGGACCAACAGCGGTATCGACAGCCATCGTTTCCGATGACGGTGTCGTGTCTCTTGCTTCGTCATTGGGTCTCCACCTTTCGGGTATCGCTACCAGCTGCAGAGCGGAAACCGGGGACCCCGCTTCGATCATCCATGATGTCGATCGGGCCCAGTTCTCTTGGCTCCTGGTTCTTGGTTCTCGTCGATGCCGTCATCGGACCACCTGCTTCGTGGTCGGTCGATGATGCCTCGCTCGCCAATCAAGTTGGGTGAAGTGTCGTGCGTTCTTTTGAACGAAGATGAACGAGGATGAATGCCGGCATTCAATAGCCGGATGGCCCGGGTCAAACCTTCGCGTCTCTCCTCGGCACGCTGTTGGCCGGAGGTGGCCTATCTCATCCGAAAGATCGCGTCGGCGTACTTCGAGCCGAAATCGTGGAACAGATCGGGGTGTAGGCAGGCCGCCATGATCTCGATCGAGTCGACGATTCGAGGCCCGGGTCGATTGAAGAACGCATTCCCGTCTGTAAGGTAGACGCGCGTGGTACTGGGAAGGCCCGACAGTACCGTCGCCTCGAGGATGTCTCGTTCCTCCAGGGTGCGCGCGAGGGAGAACCCGCACGCCTTCACGACGACGACGTCCGGCTGAAGCGCGCACAGTTGATCGGCGGTCACGGTTGGCGCGGGCCTGCCGACTTCGACACCCACGGCGACGCCGCCTGCAATGTCGATCAGTTCCGGCATCCACGTGCCGCCAAGCATGATCGGGTCGATCCACTCGAGGGAAGCAACCCGTGGACGGACCGCCGCGGTTTGTGCCTGGCTTCGTATGGCATCGATGCGCGCGCTCAACACCGAACGAACCTCCGCGCCTGCGCGGGGCCGCCCGAGCGCCGATGCGACGCGATCGATATCGTCGAGAATACCGCCGAGCCGCGTCGGCCGCAGGCTCAAGATCTCCACGTCCTCAGCCTTTGCGAGTCGCGCCACTGCCGCCCGAACGTCGTCGAGAGATACCGCGCAGACTTCGCAGAGGTCTTGCGTGATGACGATCGTCGGCTCGAGCGACCCTAGCAACGCATGATCGACCGTATAGACGCTGAGCGCGTCCCGCACGATTCGGCGCACCGCTTCG
This sequence comes from Myxococcota bacterium, assembly GCA_039030295.1. Classification (GTDB taxonomy): domain Bacteria; phylum Myxococcota_A; class Polyangia; order Polyangiales; family Houyiibacteriaceae; genus SG8-38. The sequence continues at coordinate 9,705 of JBCCEK010000059.1, forward strand.
TCGATCTCACGACTCGATCCGTGATCCTCCACCCGGGCCTGCGTCAGGACGGGACGATCGCGGAGGGTGTCTGGATAGTCGCACTCGTGAGAAACCCCGACCAGCGATTCCTCGGCGCCAAGTGCGCACACGATCTCGGTCGCGGACGGCAGAAGTGACGCTACGCGGGGAGACGGAACCACTTGGCTGCCATGCAACAGCTGGGCGCGCGCGTCAATCGGGGGTCCCGCGCCGCGACCACCAACGACTCATCGCGCGCGTGACTGCTCGCGTGACCCACGCTTCACCGGCCCCGGGAAGAACATGTTGGTTTGACGCTGATAGTCGGCGTACGCAGGACGCTTTTGGACGGAGAAGTGCTCGGACGGGACGGCGCCCGTGTAGTAGACGAGCGTCGCGTACATCGCGCGGGAGACGAACAGGAGCCCAGCCCCAAGGAGTGCCCAGACGATGAGATGCTCCGACCCGCGGAGTGCCCACCACGAGGGAATCGCCGCGATCAAGAGGCCGTTCCATACCATCCACTCTGCGAAGTAATTCGGGTGGCGGCTGTAGCGCCATAGGCCGACGTCGCACACTTGGTTTGCCTTGCCTGCCTTCTTCATGTCGCGGAGGAACCGCAGCTTCTGGGCGTCCGCGACCGACTCGATGCCATACGCGGAGACCCAGACCACCAAGCCGACGACTTCAAAGACCGAAAGCGCGTCGCGTGGATTGCTCGCGATGATGAAGGCGGGGAACGCGCGGTCAGACGCGTTGGCCCCGCCCTGCACTGAGACTTCGACCTGCATGGCCAGCGGGATATTGGTCTTCTTGGCGCGTTCCCACCGAAGCTTCTGATACTCGTAGCGCGGAAACTCCACCTTCAGTTTGCCGAGGCGCCACATGTGGAGCGCGCCAAGCCCCATTCGGAGGCCGATGAAGAGGTACACGCCGCTCACTGCAACAACGCGCGGGGTGTACCCTCCCGACGAAGCCCCCAACGCCGCACCCGAGAAGATCCACGTGACGAGGCCGATCAATGCGACCCCCAACGGCCACCCGATGTCGACGTAGGACATCCTGCCGGTCCGCCAGGTCGGGAGGTTCACCACCAGCGCGAACAGGATGAGCTGAGCGACCCCATTGATGAGGCCGATCCGAGAGAACGTCTCGGAGACCAATAAGAGTCCCCAACCGGCGATGAATGGCAAGAGCGGGGAAAAGTACTTCATGACGCTGGATTAGCTGAGACCCTGTTGCTTTCGCCAGGCCGTTGGCGCCTGGCCCGACCAGTTGCGGAACGCCCGAGAGAAGGCCGTCGCGTCAGAGAAGCCGAGGCACTGAGCGACCTCAGAGACCCGTGCTTGCGGGCTTCTCAAATACTCCTGCGCGCGAGCGAGCTGCACTTCTTGCTGCAGCTCTGCGTAGCTCGTTCCTTCTGCGGCGAGTCGACGGGCCAACGTACGAGCGGAGATCGCCAACATGGACGCGACGGAGTCCCTGTCAGGCGGGGGTGTGGAGAGCCACATGAGCCTGCGCGCCCGCTCACTCAGCGGTACTTCCACGCGTAAGAGCTTCGCAAGCTGGCTCGCTTGTTTCTTGTAGGCCTTGAACGCCAACGCGTTGGCCGCTAGCGGGGGCGCGTCCCACATCTCAAGGGCGTAGAGGAGCCGCGCATCGGGCGCATCGAACCGGACGCGGCAGCCGAAACGATCCTGGATCGCCTGATGGTCATCAGGTCGAGGATAAGGCAACCATACCTCGACCGGCATGTGCTCCGGCCCGAGGACACCTGCGTTCATCCGAACCGTCGACGCGAGGTCGATCGTCATCAAGTACTGTCGCATCGTCTGGCGCTTCGACGCCGAGGGGTGCTTGATGGGGCCGTTCATTGCGAAGGTGGCACACAAGGACTCCCGTTTGCGACCGACGCGCACCTGGCAATGGCCCCACGAAAGCTCAGGATGCTCAAACATCACTCGTAGTGCTTCGAGGGCGCTGCCCGCGTGCATAGCCGCTAGCCCGAGCACGCCGAACAAGCGGATGTCGGCGTCGAACCCAATCTCAACCGCATGCCGGACGACTGACGCAGGCGGCCTGAGGCGTTCGATGAGTTTGGCCACGAGTGCGAGCTCTTGGTCCAGCGAGATCGGGATGTCGGGTTGCTCGAGGGCGATCGGGGGAATCCCGGATTCGACCAAGAACGCAGGCAACGCGTCCCGTTCGATATCGGTGCGGCTCAGATGCAGGAGCATCGCGAGCACGGTCCTGCGGGGCGTGAGCAAATCGCCCTCGGCCAAGCACTCGAAAGACGACTCCAGCTCGAAGCCCATGAAAAAAGGATTCGCCCGATTTGGCCGGATCTGTCAAGCCTTTGTCTTCTGGACACCTCGCCCGAGGGCCAGAACGTGGTGAAATAGGGGCAGCCAAGGAGTTCGTTAGGCATGGATCCCGCATCGACTACGCCCCTTCGTCGGGAGACCGGGGCCGGTCAGGCCGTTGGCCCGACGGGTCAGTTCCGTTTCGGCGCCGGAGCGGTCCGAGCGGCCGTGACCTTGTGCGCGGTGTTCTCGTTCCAGTGCTCGGGCAGCGCTCCCGGTGCGGCGATCCCCGGCGCGCCGCCGGCAGCGTACAACGAGCATCCGGGGGTCCCCGCCATCGTGCGGGACGTCTCCATGGTGAACGACAAGAGCGATTGGATCTCGCCGTTCGTCCCAGGAACCCGCATGACAAACGACGGACGGGTCGGACTGCGCATCCAAGGGGGCCCCTCGGGGGCCAACGAGTGGCGCTTCACGCTGTACCGACCTGAAGCGTTGCGGGAACCCGTGATGACCGGACCCGCGGGATTGCGAATGACAGACCCGCAGCCGTTCGACATCCCAGCTCGACTGCACCCTTCACTCGAGGCCACCGAAGCGACCGTTCGCCACAACCTGATCTGCGAGACGACCGCTGAGTTCGCCGAGGAGGGCGAACGTCCCAACCCGTACGCCTGCGGAGATGCGCTCGACCACGACTGCTACGACATCACCATCATCTACGGCACGACTCCCGTGGAGTTTGGTTCGTTTGTCGCCACGATGTGGGGTGCGCGCGCCACGATTCAGGTCTCGGACCCCAAGACGGCGAACGCTCGTATCGTCAACGTCGAGGTCGCCGAACCCGTGGAAGGCGCAACGATCCTTGCCTCGCAAGAGTTCTCGGAGCCCTCGGTGACCCTTGATGGAAGACTGCTCACCGGACGTGTCGGAGGCGCGTTCCGCGACTGGACGAACCCCAACACGGGCGAAGAGTTCCGCCGCATGTACGACCTCATGTACGCGATGCTCCCGGACGACGCGGAGCCGTGTGACGTGACGGGGTGGACGGACTTCCATCCGATGAGCCACGCGCCCTTTGATGCGCAGCTGGTTGGGCGATACGGGATCGCCGCCTATCCGTTTCGGGACAGCGAAGGGATGCTCATCGAAGACGGCGAGGACATGGGGGGCAGCTACCCTTGGGTCGACCGTGAAGGAACCAACCTCTTCATGACGGGGATGCCCGGGACCATCGAAGAGCAATCCCAAGAAGAGTTTCCGCGCCGCTGTGTCGTCGAGGGTTGCGAGGAACGAACAAACGCGATCGACTTCGACCGTGGTTTCCTAGTGGCGGGCTTGTGGACGCACGGCCGGCTCGTTCATCTCGACTCCACCCTCAACAACGTCGACTGGGCCGTGGGCCTCGAACCCCGCGATCATTACCTCGTCGACCTCTACCAGAGCGACGAAGGAGAGCCGTTCGCCGTCCGCTTGGGTTCGTCTCGCTACGTCGCGCGCGCTCCGATGCCGGGCTGGCAGAACAACACCAACATCTTGGACTCGCAGCAGAACCTGCCGAATCACGTTCCGGAAGCGCGCCCGGTGACACCGCGCGACGTCGTGTGGGTGATGAGCACGGGGGTCGCCACCGACGAGATCGTGTTCGACGATTTCCTCGATCCCCGGGCTTTCATCTTGTCGAACATGCAGCCCTCGATCACCCAGCTGCGCTTCCCGGATGGAGCGACGAGGAGTATCCCCAGGCCCTGGAACGGCCAGACACGCGAGGCGGGCGATCCGGGCATCATCGCGGCGCTGACACCCTACGAGCTCACAGGCGAACCGTCGGACGTACACATCCAAAACGGCGCAACCACGCTCGAGTTCGAAGTTCCCGCCTATGGCTTGGTAGAGGCTGGCACCGGACGTACCGAGCCGGTCGCACTTGGCGGAGTCCACGGTCGTGGTTTCTGGCTAAACGGCTCGAACCGCATCGACTACGCCATCCCCGCCGGCAGTGCGGGGCTGACGGGGAATGCGTACGTGGGGATCTTCGTCGACGTGAGGACCACCGAGGGGGCGTCTCGAGGTCTCCTCACCTTCCCGGACGGCACGCAGGTACGTCTCGTCGATCGGTCGACGCTGCAATACGTGTCCGACGAACGAGTGGTCCACGAGGTCGCACTGGGCGCCGGCGAAACTGGCTGGATGCACCTCGGCTGGTACGTCCGCAACGACCATCAGGAGATCACCCTACTCCTGGATGGCTTCCCGTTCGATCGCTGGGAAGCCACGCAAGCGTTCTTCTCACTTGATGAAGGTCATTTGTTCGTCGGACGTGGCCCAGACCTCGCGAACGCGCAGGGAACGAACGACGCCGGCTTTCGTGGTTGGATCGACGATTTCAAGGTCCTCATTCACGACTTGGATCCCGAGGTCGCGTGCAACCACGCGCGGGGAACCCTGATCGCCGTAGGCGACAACCAAGAGTGGGAGGCGCGGGCAGAAGCCTATCCTGAGTGGGCCCACGAGCAGGCGGGCGCGGCCGTCGGCCAAACGAGCGGTCTCTACGCCTGTTTCCATGACTACACGGGCGACTACCGCGCCACGCTCGCCAACATCCCTGAGGGCTCCACGTCGCTTCGCGATGCGATCACGTTTCCGGAGGGCCCGCTTCGCGCAGGCGCGCCGCGTCCCGATTCGTCGGGGAATGGGTTCTGTTTGAGTTGCCACACCGAGTCTGGGATCGGTCCAATGGGGCTCGACGCACTCGCGTTTCGGAGCGACTTGTCCGTGGAGCAGGATCCGCGCCGGCAACCCATGCAACCCATGCGGCGTGTGTTCGGGGTCATCCCAAGAAACTGGATCCCGAACGGAGAGGGGCCCGGCAGCCCCGAGGAAGCCTTCATCGCGTCAGACGAAGGCGAACTCGTCGACCTGTGGGTGCTGGGAGCGGACTAGGACGGGAACCTTCCGCCCAACCGATCGACACATGAGTCGTACCACTCCAAAGCAAGTGCTCCGCAATCGATCGCTCGCATCTCTCGTCTGCGCATGGGTCGCGATCGGTGCCGCATGTGGCGACGGCAACGCCGTCAATGACGTCGACCTGGCCGAACTCTTCGAGCCCGGGACACACGTCGTGGGCTACCAGCAAGCAACGACGACGTACTCACGGGCCGGGACAGGGGAGCCACGCGCCCTCGCGATGAGCCTTTGGTACCCTGCGTCGGACGATGCCCCCCAAGGCTTCGCAGAGTACACGACGGGCGGGGCCATCTCCATTCCGAGCACGGTTGCCCTCGTGTCACCCGCCGTAGCGGAAGGCGGGCCGTTTCCGGTCGTGGTCTACTCGCATGGCGCAGGAGGCGAGGCCCAGCATGCCTATCCATACGCGGAGTTCCTCGCGTCGCACGGCTTCGTCGTGATCAGCCCGGAACATCCGGGGACCACCATTGCGGATCTCGGAGAGAACTACTCGGCGTTCGAGCGCTGGATCCTCGACCGCCCTGCCGACATCACCGCGAGCCTAGATTGGCTCGAGAACCCCACCCTGCCCGAGATCGCAGGGCGCACCGACACATCTCAGGTTGGACTGATTGGCTTCAGCATGGGTGCCAACGGGGGTTACATGCTCGGTGGCGCCGAGCTCGATAGAGAGGCCCTCAGAGCCGCATGCAGCCCGCAAGACTGTCCCTTGTTGCATGTGCCGGAGGTCGATCCGGCTTATGCTGCGCTTGCCGATTCGCGTATCGTCGCGCACATCGCGCAAGCTCCCGGCGGCCACCCCTCGATGGACGCGGTGTCACTCGAAGGCTACCGCATTCCCACGATGCTGCAGGTTGGGCGGCTGGATGCGAGCGTCTCGGTCGAAGCCAGGTCGGTCCCCTTGTGGGAGGCCGCTGGCGCGTCGGAGGACGTGTGGGTCGAGATGCCACGCGGCGCTCATCTCACGTTCCTGCCAACATGCCGGGACGTGCCCGCCGATCTGCTCGCGGCCCTACTCCCGACGGCCGCAGACGACGGGTGTGGGGGTGCGTTTGTACCGATCGACGTCGCGCTCGACGGCCTGGCTGGCTACGCGCACGCGTACCTGCGGATCCATCTTCTCGACGAGCCCCGCTGGGAGCCAGCGCTCGATGCGCCACTTCGCGATGGTTTCGAGGCAAGGCCACGCTAGCCGAGACCGGCCTTGGCTGGCGCAGGCAACCCGAACGCCGCTTCCACGTCGTGCGTTTTGGCCCATGCTCCGTCGTCGAGAGACGGAACTGGGTTCGCGAGCCTTGGCCAACCGTAGGAGTCTTCGATGCGAGGGGAGCTGGGCGCGGGGGTCAGTGCGATTTTGGTCATCTGGGCGAGCGCCTTCAACGTGTTGCCCAAGCTCCGCTTGGTGAAGGGATCGGCAGCGACGTAGCGTCGGGTGATCGTCTCGAAGTCCTCCGCCCGTGTACCGGTGATGCGTTCGACAACGTCGGTCACACCACCGGCCTCGAAGGCGCCCTCTTGATAGTCACGCACGTAGAGCAACAGTTGCGTTTGGAGTAGCGGCGGAATGAGGCCGAGCCCGCGGAGTGCCTTCGAGAACATGCGGATCGAGATGGGCTGATACCGGACTCGCCTCCCAAGGACGGCACCGTAAGCGTCTGCCATCTCGGTCGGTCGGATCAGTTGGGGACCGGTTGGACGGAGCGTTCGTCCCGCGTACGGAGCAGGGTCAGTCATCACGCCGGCAACGACGCGTCCGATGTCCTCGTTTGAGATCGGTGCGCTCTTCCCGTCGCCGAGTGCGAAAGGAAAGATCCCGAGCTGCGATGCGATGCCAAGCAGCGGCATGGTGTTGTCCGCGAACCAGCCCACGTTGATCAGCGTCGAGTCGACGTCGGGGATCCACTGCATGAAATGGTCGGTAAGCCAGGTGCGGCGGGTCGCCACGGCTGGATGCGATGCACTCGAGAGCCACTGCCCGAGGACGGTGATGTGTTCGAGCCTGGCCTCGGAAGCGGCGATGGCGAAATTGAGGCCTTGATCGAGCGAGTTGAGACCGAAAGGGGCGAGGAAATAGGCTCGCTGGACGTCTTTCATGGCGGAACGAAGGTCGCGGATGTCATCGAGGGTGCCGAGAACCACCTCTGCACCGGCTTGGCGTAGGGCTTCCGCTCTCGCGTCGTCGCGCCGCACCAGCGCCCTCACCCGGACGTCGGAACGGCCGCGCAGCGCGTGAACGGTGGCGGCGCCCGTCTTGCCGGCTGCGCCTGTGATGAGAAGTCGTGGGACTGAAGTCATGGGGGGCTCCTTTTCGTTGTGTTCTGACCTTGACCCCGTTTACTTGCAACTTTAAAGTTTAATGTCAATATGAAAAACGTTGCTTCAGCCCCGAGAAGTCGCACGTTGGCGGACACTCCTATGGCCAAACCCAAGAGCTATCGCCTTCTTTGCCCTATCTCTCGCGCCCTCGATCGCGTGGGCGACCGATGGAGCCTGCTCATCCTCCGCGATCTCCACGCGGGCCCTGCACGCTTCGGGGAGCTCCAGCATGGGCTCGTCGGCCTGGCGTCGAACCTGTTGGCAACCCGCCTCGAGCAACTGCAACAAGACGGACTCATCGTCCGACGCCCAGACGAGAATGGCGGAAACGTCTACGCACTAACCCAAGACGGAGAAGCCACAGCGCCGCTCTTGTTCGAGCTGGCTACGCTCGGAACCAGGTATCAACCCCACGACGAACTCCGTCGTCCGGGGAATCTCCGTACGGTCGCCGTGACCCTCAAAGAGGCCCTCCGGCGCGTCGTCGGACCCCACGACGACCTCCGCGCCGAGCTGGAGGTCGACGACGAGCCATTCGCGATCAGCATCCACGACGGAGACGTTCGCGTGGATTACGGAGCCGACGAAGAGGCGCCTCTACGAATCCGCACCGACTATGAGTCACTCGTCGATGTCGGCGACGGCCACATGAGCGCGACCGAGTTTGGCAAGAACCACATCGAGATCGCGAAAGGAACGAAGCGGGATGCGAAGGCGCTCTTGCGACTGATGGCGGCAGCATTCGGGGGCAGCTGAGGCACCAGGTGCTGCCAAGGCTGGTGCTCCCGCTCGAGCCGCGTCCAAGCACCGACCTCGCGATCATGGTGGCCCCGCCGTGGCGACGTCATCGATCCACGCTGCGCAGAGGGCGGCGATCTTCTCCCACTCGGGTTCCAACATGAGGTAGTGACCGTACCCCGCGGCCTCGTGAAACGTGACCTCTGAGCTGTATCGCTCGGCAATACCGCGAGCAGTGGAAGGTGGAACGGCGAGATCTTCGCTGCCCGAGACCATCAGGACAGGACAATCGATTCGGTCGTAGTCGACCTTGGTGGTCTGGTTCTCGTCAAACATCCAGAAGAAGAGCTCGAACATGGCCCGGCCAGACTCCGGGCCAAGCTGATCGAACGCCCGGCGCTGATCCGCCGGATCAAGCTTGTTGAGTCCGAACTTCACCATGGTGTCGAAGTCGGGAAGGAGCGTTCCCTCCCAGAAAGCTCCGGCAGACATCAACGTCCTGCCCAGGGCCCGCTCCGCGTCGGTCGTCGGAAGGATGCCCCAGTTCAGGCTGCCGTTCACCGAAACGATCGCCCTGGCCAAACCTCGGGCTGCCAGTTTCTGCGCGATCACACCGCCAAGCGAATGTCCGACCAAGACCGGTTTGGTACCCAGCGAATCGACGTAGCTTGCAATATCCTCCACGTAGTCAGCGATACTCACGCCGACGAGCCTCGCCGAGACTTCTTCGGAGGGCGACACACCGTGATCTCTATAGGCGGGAGAGTGGCACTCGAACCCCGCTTGCTCGAAGTAGCCCGCGAAACGCTGCATCGTCCAGGGGCCTGCGTTTGTCCCGTGAATAAGAACGACGGTGCTGGTCATGTCGTGCCCACAGGGAGCAGTCTACTCGAACCCGATGCCGTGTACTCGTCTAGTCGTAACTCTCTTTTCTGCCGTCCCGAGTGCTGCCCGCTTTGCCTTGGGCTGCGGTGGTTCAGGCGACGATGCGCTACCGGGTACCCACCGACGGATCCCTATCGTGCAGCCTGCTTGTCTATGAAGCAGCGCGAATCGGTCGTTCTTCCGTAGCGATCCGGCTCATGTCTGGTTCTGTTTCGGCAAAGACCGAGACCCTTCCAGCGTGACCTGCGGAGTCCCGGTAGAGGAAGAACAATTGGAAGTCCCGGCTCGGCCTGAACGATGCGGTCACCCTGGCAACGTGACTGTCGACGAAGGCCCCCTCGTCATGAACGGTTCGGTAAGAGAGGACTGAGCTTTGGGTTGTCGAGAACCCACCGTCCACGTTGACCACGTCTGTAATCAGAAACGGATCGATGCGCCGGCGGCCGCCGCCGCCAGCGTCCACAAGAGACAAGCCACCCAGGTTGACGTTCGTGATCGGGGCACCCCTATCCTGAATCCCCACCGAAACGATGCCTTCTTCACGGACGCATCGTTCGCTAGGTGGACAGCAGTCGGCACCGAGGGACTCCGAACACCGCCACACGACCCGCCGGGATCTTCCCGTCTGCTCAAAGACCACCTTGAGTCGCCGGACTTGAATCCGTTGGGGCTCTCTTTCCAGCCTCGCATCGTGGCGTCGGTTCTTCCGAACTCGCCCCCCTGCGCGAAGTGGGGCCTTGGGTGCTGCACGCTCAATGACGGTTTGTAGCTCCATCTTGTCCTCGTTTGGGTCTTCTCGGAACGCCAACTCGCTCTCGCGTCACCCACTTGTTGAACACACTCGCTCACAAAGGATTCCCCACGCGGGAGGGATGACGCGTTGTGGTCGCAAGTTGGCGCGTTGCGCCGCGACGCCGCGACGCCGCGACGCCGCGAGCGAAAGCGTGGCGTTGCCATGCAGGTCCAGACGTTTTCTCGTCCTAGGGCCGAGGCTCTGTTTCTGCTGCCCAGCGGGGCGCGTACGTGTGCGCCCGGCTGGGTTCCTCCGTGCGCCCGACGAAGAACTGACGGCGCCAGACTTGCTGACTGACGAGGAGCACACCGACCACCAACACGGCGACGAGGTTAGGGCTCGGGCCGAACATGGCGATCAAGGAACCATACCAAGAGTCTGCGGCGAGGCGGACGGCCGCACGAAGGTCGATGTTCAACTGGGCACTCAGGGCGCAATCGCCCATCGAGCCTTGGTGCCCGAGGGATCGCAGGCCTATTATTATTCATTTGACAAGCAAAAGTTTACCAAATAGGTCATCTGAATAATTCATCAAACGCTGCCAGCACGGGCCGAGGAGCCGATCGCTCGCGCGGGCCCAGGAAGGAAACACGACCATGGCAGGACCTCGTCTCAACGTTCGAACCGACTGGCTGTTCTACCTGTTCTTGGTCGCCTACGGGACCCTGATCATCCGGATGACCTTGGGCCTGTGGTCGGACGCCGGGATCAACGTGTTCGCCACCTACAGCGCCGCCGCAACGCCGTCGGATATGATCGTGGATGCCAACAAAGTCTACTGGTCGAAGACTTGTTTCCTGTTCGGGACGTTACTGCTAGCCGGGTTGAACATTGATCTCCGCGCAGCAGTCGGTCTCGCGGCGGTCTTCTGGTCCAGCTCGCTGATCGCGATGTTCGGTCCCGGCCCTAACCTCGTCGCCGTGTTGGTGGTCGGCGTGCTCCTCGTCGGTCAGCAGGGTTGGCGCCGAGAGTTCTTCGTCGGGCGCACGGAACAGCCCAACTCCATGGCCAGGTACGCGCCGCGCTGAGGAAGGGAAGCCCATGCAGCTGGCTGACGATCAGTTGACGAGTGTGATCGAACGGAGCCGGACGTGCAGCTAACGGAGCACGGACAACTTGCATCCTGGATGAACCAAGCCGACCTTGGAGAAGTGGCACTCTCGACGACTCTGTTCGTCGTGGCACTCACGCTGTTCTCGATCGGAGCCGGCATTGTACAGGAAGCGCTCGCGCGAAAGCTCAACCGGGTGATCTTCGACCTGCCGGTTCCCAAGGGCCAGCGTCGCCACGAGGCCATCGGCACCGGGGTATTCTGGATCATCTTCATCCCGTCCAGCATCGGCACTTGGTGGTGGATGCTCGACTTTACGGCCGGATGGCAAGCTGAGGTGGTCACGTTTGTCGTCTGCCTGGTCGAGTTCCAGGTGTTCTACTACATGATGCACCGCGCGTTGCACACGAAGGCGCTCTATCGCTTCCACAAGTGGCACCACCGAACGCACATCATGACGCCGATTGCCGGGCTTTCGATGTCACCGGTGGAAGCCATCGGATGGACGGTCGGGATCCTCACACCCGCGGTGGCGCTGTCGTGGTTCGGTGCGCTAGGCGCGTGGGGATTCCTCGCCTACCTCCTCGTGCACTTCTACACAAACATCACGGGGCACGCGAACGCCGACTTCGCTCCGAAGGGCCCGGCCAAAGCCCTCAACGCGAACTCAGTCACGTATCACGCCCTTCACCACGCGCGCTACACCGGGCACTACGGGTTCATCTCGAGGTATATGGACGTCATTGGCGGCACCCAGTTTCCCGATTGGGTGCGGGTGCGCGACCGAATCATGGACGGTCAGCCGCTCACCAAGATGGGAGA
>JBCCEK010000060.1:0-21086 GCA_039030295.1 Myxococcota bacterium
ATACCATTGTCGGTGATGTTGATGTGCTCAGGGCACATCTCCGTGCAACAGCGCGTGATGTTGCACATGCCCGACCCGTACTCCTTCTTGATCTCAGGAATGCGGTCGTCATCGTCGAGCGGGTGCATCTCGAGGCTCGCAAGCCGGACCATGAACCTAGGGCCGACGAAGGCGTCTTTGCGATCGCGGTCCCGCACGACGTGGCAGACGTCTTGGCAGAGAAAGCACTCGATGCACTTGCGAAACTCTTGCACTCGATCGACGTCTTCTTGGTACATCCGGTGCTCACCGTCGTTGCCGCGCGGCTTAGGCTTGAACGGAGCGATGCGTTTGTTCTGCTCGTAGTTCCAGGAAACGTCGCTCGCCAAATCCTTGATGACGGGAAACGCCTTCAACGGCTGCACCGTGATCGTTTCGCTCGACTCAAACACGTTCATGCGCGTCATGCAGGCGAGGCGCGGGCGCCCGTTGATCTCCATGCTGCAGGAGCCACACTTCCCGGCTTTGCAGTTCCATCGGATCGCCAGATCGTTGGCTTGGGTCGCCTGAATCCGATGGAGCACGTCGAGCACGACCATGCCTTCGTCGACTTCCTCGTCGTACTGCTGGAACTCGCCTCCTTGGGAGTCCCCGCGCCAGATCCGGAACGCTCGCTTGCTCATCCTACCTGCCCTCCTTCGAGTTCTTCGAGTGTCGCGTGCGCAATCGCGGCGAGCTGCGCGGGCGGCTCCGGCCGCTCCACTTTCTCGACCTGCATTTCGCCGTTCGGGCCCTTTCGGGAGACGATGTTGAACGTCGCGCACTCCTCGCGTTCGCCCTCGAAGTCGAGGCGTGTGTGGGCTCCTCGGCTCTCTTCACGCATGTGTGCGGCGCGCGCCACGGCCTCACCCACGATCAAGAGAGACTGAACCGAAAGCGCCTCGTGCCATCCCGGGTTGTATTGGCTCGTCCCGAGCGCCTTGAGGTTCTTGGCTCGACCCTTGAGGACACCGAGCTGTTCGACAGCTTTCTCGAGCTCGGAGCCCATGCGAACGATGCCCACGTTCTCGCTCATCACTTCCTGGATCGCCTCATGGAGGAGATACGGGTTCTCGCCTGACTCCCGATTGAGGATGTCGGTCGCCGCCCGATATGCAGACATGATCTGGTCGTCGTCGGCGCGGGGGGTGGAGGACAGCTCGCCGAGATAGTTGGCCACTCCCTCACCAGCGAGCTTGCCGAAGACGATGAGGTCTGACAGCGAGTTGCCGCCGAGCCGGTTCGCGCCATGGAGGCCGGCCGCGCACTCGCCGCAGGCAAAGAGCCCAGGCACGTTGGTTTGCTGGGTATCAGCGTCGACCCGGATACCACCCATGAAGTAGTGGAGGGTTGGCCCGACTTCCATCGGCGTTGCGGTGATGTCGACCTCGGCCAGCTCCTTGAACTGGTGGTACATCGAGGGGAGCTTCCGACGAATGTAATCCGCGGGACGACGCGACGCGATGTCGAGAAAGGCGCCGCCGTGGGGTGAACCACGACCGGCTTCGACCTCAGCACGGATCGCACGGGCAACGACGTCCCGCGTCAGGAGCTCTGGCGGGCGACGAGCGCTCGGGTCATCCGGCCATCGATCGGCCTCCATGATCGTGTCGGCGGTCTCGGCCGCGAAGCGCTTCGGGATGTAGTTGAACATGAAGCGCTCACCCTTGCTGTTCTTCAGGATGCCGCCATCACCACGGACGCCTTCCGTCACCAACGTGCCGCGAACCGACGGAGGCCACACCATCCCGGTCGGGTGGAACTGGGTGAACTCCAGGTCCATCAGCTCAGCGCCGGCTTCGTATGCGAGCGCCGCGCCGTCGCCCGTGTACTCCCAAGAGTTGCTGGTCACGAACCATGCTTTGCCGCCGCCGCCCGTGGCCATGATCACGGCCGGCGCGCGGAACAGCACGAAGCGCCCGGTGTCGCGCCAGTACGCCGCCACGCCGGCGATCCGGCCGCCGTCGAGCAAGAGGCGGAGGGCGGTGCACTCCATGTGGAAGTGAATACCCTGATGAACGCCGTGATCTTGGAGGGTGCGAATCAGCTCGAGGCCCGTGCGATCACCGACGTGCGCCAGTCGAGGGTATCGATGGCCGCCGAAGTTGCGCTGGCTGATGAGGCCTTCGGGCGTGCGGTCGAACACCGCGCCCCATTCCTCGAGTTCGCGGACTCGCTCCGGCGCCTGCTTGGCGTGAAGCTCCGCCATTCGCCATTGATTGAGGAACTTCCCACCCCGCATCGTGTCGCGAAAGTGAACCTTCCAGTTGTCTCGACGATCGACATTGCCGAGGGAGGCCGCCATTCCGCCTTCCGCCATGACGGTGTGCGCCTTGCCAAGAAGGCTCTTCGAGATGACGCCGGTGTTGAGTCCGCGTCCACTGCACTCGATCGCGGCGCGAAGGCCTGCACCTCCCGCACCGATGACCAGCACGTCGTGCTCGAAAGTCTGAATCTCACTGACGTCCATCGCTGCTCAGTTCACCCAGGTGTTGAGGTCCGTGATGACGCCCATGGAGACGAGACGGACATAGAGGTCGCTAAACCCGACCCAAAAAAGGCTCATCCAGGCGAACCGCATGTGACGCTCGTTCAACCAGGTCGACTTCTTCCACGCCCCATACCGAAGCGTCTTCTTCCCGCACGACATGCAGTCGAAACCGCCACCGACGAGGTGTCTGAAGGCGTGACAGCCAAAGGTGTACCCCGCGAGGAGCGTCGCGTTGACCAGCAGGACGATCGAGCCGACGCCGACGCCGAACTCACCATTGCGGAAGAACGCGACGAACGCGTCGTAGTACAGGATGAAGATGTAGAGCACCGCAAAGTACAGCGCGTACCGGTGCAAGTTCTGAAAGATCAACCAAGCGGTTTCGCCGCGATAGGTTCGCTGCTCCGCCACCGGGTTGACGGCGCAAGCCGGGGGGGAACCCGTAAACGCGCGGTAGTACGCCTTGCGGTAGTAGTAGCAGGTGAACCGGAACGCCCCGGGGAACAACAGAATGAGGAGCGCGGGCGACACCGGCAGGAAGCTCGGCCACCAACTCGGCCAGGCCCCGATCCAGGCATGAGACAGAGGCGCCGCGCCGGCAACCGAGGTGTCACTCAACAGCACCGGCGAGTAGAACGGGCTGAGGTACGGGTCCGCGTAGTAGTGGTCCCCTTGGAACGCGGCCCAAGTCGCGTAGACGACGAAGGTCATCAGGCCCAAAAACGTGGCCGAAGGGCCCACCCACCAACGGTCGGTTCGTATCGTAGCCGCCGGTCCCGTGGGGTAACCGCCGACGACGTTCAGCTGTCTCGTCGCCATAAGTTCGGCGGACTATACCGAAACCAAAGAGCGGCTACCAAAGGTTTCGTTCGCTGCATTCGGACACGCCCGACGGGACGCGGCGTCAGGTCAGACGTGGTAGCGGACCGCTGAGCGAGACGTTACTCGACCCGTATTGGACCTGCCCCAATCCAAACGACTGACGGTTGGTCATGCCCATCGCATGCATCAGATTCACGTAGAGCCGCTCCATGGGTAGGCCGACGTTGCGGCTTCCGCTCCAGGCGACCGTGACGTTGTTGTTCTGCGGGAAGTGGACGTAGCGGCCTGGCCGGAAGTAACCGGATCCGCCGCCGCCGATCACCACCGGGACACGCTCGAGGGCATGCCCGCCCGTTGCGAGCTCGCTCAGCCATACCACCGCCGTGTTGTCGAGCAGCGTGCCGGACCCCTCCTGGACCGAGTCGAGTTGGTCGAGAAGATACGCGAAATGCTCGGCGTAGGTGCGGTTGTAGTTCGTCATCCAGTTGATGCCGTTGGTCGTACCCGTGCTCTCGTCGGACGCGTGCGCGACATCTTGGTGCACGTCGATCCCGCCGGGTGCGCCGAACTGAGTCGCCGGGATGTCCTGCGTCACCAACGTTACGACCCGCGTGAGATCACAGGCGAGCGCCATCGAGGTGATCCGAGAAAACTGGTCGATGACGTGTCCCTGCGCCGAGAAGGTCGGGTCGCAACCGGATACCACCGGCGGTGGCGCGGTGAAGCCGACCTCGAGGTCGCGAACCAAGGTTTGGTGTCGCTCGATCTTCTCTCGGTCAGCCGCATTCAACCGCGGCAGGACCGTGGCAAATTCTTCGGCCGCCATGTCGAGGACACTCCCGCGAGCCTGGCGAATCAGGTCCTCGCGCGAGGGAGTGCTGTCGCCGGGGTCGGAAGGCGCCGGCGCGAGCCCCATGATGTCGTTGAACGCCGACTGTGCGTTCTGCTCTCGCGGGGCCGGTTGGTTGGCGCCTAGATAGTTGTAGGCGTGTTGGTGGTTGAAACCGTAGACGCGACTGTCCCAACGGCCCGGCTGACCTACGGAAGCACCGATCTCCTGGTCGATCGAGAGACCACCACCGCGGGCGCTCGAGGCCCCTTGGTAGGCCCACGTGTTGGTCAACAAGTGAGCCTGCGCGATGTGATGACGGTTGTTGTCCCCGTTGAGGCCGCCCTGGGCGATCCGCCACTCCTCGGCAATGGTGACGGCGCGCGAAAGGCCGTCGACCACGAGAAGCTTGTCCCGATGACGATGAAGCGGGCGAAGGATCTCGCTGAACTGCCCTTCGCTCATCCCGGAGAGCGAGAAATCATACTCTTCGTTATCACGGCCACTCTGCCGCATGTTCCAGCGGCCTGGCACGGTTCCGTGGGGCGTGATGAAGAAGATCACGCGGGTCGGCATCGAACCCTGTGCGGCTGCCGACGACCCGAAGCGGAGCGAAGGAAGGCACATCGAACCTGCCGTCAGGCCAAGGGCCGTCAGAAAACGACGCCGATCTAAGATATGCGGAGCGCGACTCATGGACTCAAGACCCCCCTTCGGCGCGAAGCCTGAACTCCGGCCGAGTCACCATATCGACCAACATCTCGAGGATGTCGCCGTCGTTCTCTCGGAACGCGGCCTGCAAGGCCTCGACCTGGCAGGTGTCTGCCCCCTCCATCGTTCGGCCGTAGGCGTACGTAAACCACTGCTGGACGACGCAATTCTCGACGACCGGGCTTTCCGCGAGAAGCGCTTGAAGCTCGACCGCACCCTCGTACGCGGCGTCGTTGCCGATTCCGTTGGCGAAGCCAGTCGCGTCGACAGGGAGCCCGTTGTCGGTATCGCGGTAGATCCCGGCCGCATCATAGGCCTCGAACCCGTACCCAAAACCGTCGATCCGAACATGGCAAGTCTGGCAGTTCGCGGGCGAGACGCGCTCCTCAAAGAGCTCGCGGTTCGTCATGGGGCCCGCCCCCGGATCGGGTTCAGGCGCGGTGAGGTCCGCGTCGGCGGGCGGCGAAAGACGTGGCTCACAGAGAATGCGATCCATCACGAACACACCGCGTAGGGGTGGCGAGCCGTTGGCTTCGTGGGCGTTGCCCGCGAGAAACGCAACCCGGCTCAAGATTCCGGCGCGCTCGGCAGGGTTGAGCTCCACCTGGCTCCAGGGCTGCGAAGGCGCGTTGACCCCGTAGAGTTCCGCGGTGACGTCGTCGACGTAGGCGACCGTACTGGTGAGCAAGTCGCGTACGGTCCCGCCATCGAAGATGGTGTTCTCCAGGAAACGGAGCGACTCTTCCCGAGCAGACTGCTTCGCGCCGTCACTCCACATCGGGAACTCACCCGGCAGCTTGTCCTCTCCGAGGACCCGATCGAGATACAACCACTGACGGTGAAAGTTCCGAACCGTGTCGCGTGCTCGATCGTCGTCGAGCATCCTGCGCGCTTGCGCTTCGAGTTCCGCGTCACTCCGGAGCATGCCTGCTTCGGCGGCGGCAAAAAGCGCGTCATCGGGCATGCTCTCCCAGAGGAAGTACGACAGACGGTTGGCGATCTCGTACTGACCGAGCTCGAGTTGTCCGTCCGCAACTGGCGTTTCGCCGTACTCGAGTCGATAGAGAAACTGGGGCGACTGCAGCATCCCCGCCACCGTGAGTTGCACCGCGGCGTCAAAGTCGATGGCGTTTCGCTGCTCTTCGAAGAACGCGCTCCAGCGATCGATCTCTTCGACACTCAGTGGACGCCGAAACGCGCGGCCGCCAAACACTTCGACGAACTCGCGTCCGCAGGCTGCGGCGCCTTCGTTCGGATTGCATGGAAGGACACGCGCCCTCGCCTGTAGGTTGGTCGCGGCGTGTTCGCCGAGGTCCATGGCCGCGGTCTCGTAGCGTGTGATGCGGACGTCCGAGGGCCCAAGCGACTTGGCGTTGTTCTCGAAACTTCCCTCGAGCACGGCGTCGGTTGGCTGCTCTGGAAGCGCCGGCAGGGATCCACCGAGCAAGTCACGGACGGTGTTGTCGTACTCGACGTTGGTCAGACGCCGAAGCGGGGCCGAACCGAGTTCGATGACGCTTGGGTCTTCGCAGATGAACTGTTCCTGGGATCGCCCAGGCCCGCCATTGGGATTGTTCGGATCCCCCGCCCCGAGGATGTCGTCGGGACCACCGGCGCCGCCGATGATGCCGTCGCACCCCATGGCCAGGGCAAGCACGCAGAAACATGCCGTTTTCAGCCAGAACACCCGCATCCCCACTTGGTGCATAGAGGATCAGTATTGCGACCAGCGCACCCCGATTGCCAGTCCTAAAGGGTTAAATAAGATGCCAAAGTTCCGCCAAATAGGCATTTATTTCACCCACTTAGGCCAAGAAGTAAAAGATTGTCGCCAATTTCCAACAATTGCAACGGGTTGGGGCCGTGCCCGAAACACGCGCCCGCACGGCTGTCCGACTACCCTCGCCCACGTGCAACGACTCTCGATCACGCTGACCGCGATCGCCTGGGCCGCAGCGCCCATGGCGGCGCATAGTCAGGACTCGGAGCCTGCGTTCCTCGGGGAGCCGGACGCACCCAGGATCGAATCGCTGCGTGCGGTGGGGGTCGACAAAGTCGTCCGGGGCAAGGGAGGGCGGAGCCTCGCGTTCAAGATCTGGTTGAACGACGGCACCGTTGGTTACTTCAAGCCGGCGCAGAGCTTCTCCGCAGCCCACTGGTACTCCGAGCTCGCCGCTTACTACCTCGACCGAGAGCTCGGGTTCGGACGGGTGCCGCCCACGATCGGGCGAGTGTTCTCATGGCAGGACCTGCGCCGCGCGGCGGGCGGCGACGCGAGGATCCAGGAACTCATGTTTGGCCCCGACAAGACACTGAAAGGAGCCTTCATCTGGTGGGTCCCGCAGAGGCTCGCTCGTCTCCGATTGGGCCGGCAGTGGGAGCGCTGGGTACGCGTCCAACCGACGCTTCCGATCACGCCCTATCAACGCCCGGTCGACTACCGCGCAGACCTCAACGGTCGGAGTGGCACACGGGAGGCCACCGACCCCGACCGACCACTCGCGGGCCCGCCGCCGAACGCGGAGCGCGCGGCAGAGCTCTCAGACCTCATCGTGTTCGACTACCTAACCCAGAACGTCGACCGGTGGGGTGGCGGATTTACCAATGTGCGCACGCGGGACGAGGGTGGGCCCCTGATCTATCTCGACAACGGGGCCGGGTTCTGGCTCGGACAGCAGCGTCTCGGTCTGATGGAATCGAGGCTCAAGGCGCTCCAGAAGTTTCGGCGTTCCACCATCGAAGCCGTGCGGAACCTCGACATCGAAGCCTTCGCAGCGCGCCTTGCCGGCGATCCGCTCGCGCCGATCTTGAACGAGAAACAACTGGACGGTCTGCGAAAACGCCAGAGGGCTTTCCTGGCCCACGTCGACCGAATGATCGCCCGCTTCGGTGAGGCCGAAGTGCTCGCGTGGTAAGGTCCCCCGATGACGGGGCGGCTCCGCATTCCGGCTGAGACCGAGCCGCACGCTTGCTGTTGGCTCGCGTTCCCGTACCTCGAGGCCGAGTGGCCCCGAAACCTCTCGGCTGCCCAGCGCGAGATCGCGAATCTTTGCCGAGGTATCGCCGAGGAGGGCGCCGAACGAGTCCGACTCCTCGTGCGAGACCACGACGTTCGAGCAACGGCTCGCAATCTGATCGGCGAGTCCTCGAGAGTGGAGTACCTCATCGCCGACTACGGCGACTGCTGGTTGCGAGACACGGTGCCGCTGTTGGGCCACATGCAGGGTGGGGGGCTCGGGGCGCTCAAGTTCCGCTTCAACGGGTGGGGTGACAAGTTCATGATCGACGGCGACGACGCGGTCGGCGACTGGGTCACGAACACGAACGGGGCAAAGGTGGTCTCGAGCAACCTGGTTCTCGAAGGGGGGGCCCTCGAGTTCAACGGCGCAGGGCTTTGCCTCACCACCGAGTCGTGCTGCCTGAACCCCAATCGAAACCCGGGCGCCACGCGCCACGCCGTCGAGGAAGAGCTATCGCGGCTCGTCGACCTCGACCGGGTGGTTTGGCTCAGGAGAGGACTCGAACACGACCATACCGATGGCCACGTCGACATGGTCGGACGCTTCGCTGGTCCGGAAAGCGTGGTGGCCACCGCCGCAGGGCGCGAGGACCCGAACGTCGAAGCTCAACGCGAGATCACAGCGGACCTCGAGGAAGCAGGCCTCACGTTGGTCCTCGTTCCATCTCCCGGGCGGGTCCAAGGGGAGGCGGGCACACCACTTCCAGCGAACTATTGCAACTTCTACGTCGCCAACGACGCGGTGTTCGTACCCCAATACGGGGTCGCCGCCGACGCGGACGCCCTAACCCAGATCGAGAGCGCTTTTGCCGGACGGTCCGTCGTCGGCCTACCCGCACGCGAGCTGCTATGGGGTGGGGGTGCGTTCCATTGCGTGACCCAACCGCAACCCGTCTGCCCATGAACACGTCCCCCCTTTCGATCGCAGTCGTTCAATGCCGTCTCGACGGGACGCGGCAAGACAATCTCGCGCGCATCGAACGTTGGATCCGCGAAGCCGCCCGACGCGGCGCGCAGCTCATCCTCACGCCGGAACTGTTCGAGGGCCCCTACTTCCCGCAACACGAACGCGCCGAGGACCGAAAGCTGGCAGCGCCTCTTCACGACCATCCGACGCTTGGTGCGATGCGCGCACTCGCCGAGGAGCTCGAAGTCGTGCTCCCGATCTCGATCTACGAGGAAGACGGGGACGCCCGGTACAACAGCTTGGTCACCATCGATGCCGACGGGCGTAGCCTCGGAGTGTATCGAAAGAGCCACATCCCAGACGGCCCCGGGTACGAAGAGAAATTCTACTTTCACCCTGGAAACACAGGGTTTCGGGCCTGGGACACCCGGGTCGGACGGATCGGGGCGGGGGTGTGCTGGGACCAGTGGTTTCCGGAGTCCGCGCGGGCGATGGCGCTTCTCGGCGCTGAAGTCCTCCTCTATCCGACCGCGATCGGAACGGAGCCAGCCACGCCCGAAGAAGACAGCCGGGACCCGTGGCGCAGGGTGATGATCGGGCATGCGGTCGCGAACGCAACCCCCTTGGCGGCCGCAAATCGGACGGGCGTCGAAGAGGCGCTGACGTTCTACGGGAGCTCGTTCATCTGTGACCACCGCGGAGAGATGATCGCGGAGCTCGGCCGCAAGGAAGAGGGCGTCGCCGTCGCCACGATCGATCGCGAGGCGCTTGCGCGCTACCGGAACAACTGGGACTTCATGCGTGATCGGCGCCCGGACCTATACGAAACTCTGGTCAGCGATGACACGCGCGATTGAGCATCTCTATGCGATCATCGATGACGAAGCCACGGACGATCCGATGGCCTTATGCGCACGCGCGCTCGACAAGGGTTGCGTGGCGATTCAACTGCGTGCGAAACAACTCGACGACGACGCCCTGGTCGCACTTGCGGAACCGATGGCCGTCGCGTGCCGAGCAGCCTCGACACCGTTCTTCGTCAACGACCGGCCCGACATTGCGGTGCTGGTTGGCGCGACGGGCGTTCACCTCGGTCAAGACGACATGGCCCCGAGTGAAGCACGCGCATTCGCGGGGAACCTCGAGATCGGGGTGTCGACCCACAACCTCGGGCAAGCGCTCGAGGCCGACGACGCGCCAGTCGACTGGATCGCGGTCGGGCCGATCTTCCGGACCCAGAGCAAGCGCAACCCAGACCCGGTCGTCGGTCTCGACGGTCTTCGGCGGATCTGCGTTGAAGTGCGCCGCCCGGTCATCGCGATCGGTGGAATCACGCAGGGAAATTGGGGCGAAGTGATCGACGCGGGGGCAACGCAGGTTGCCGTGATCTCGGCGCTTCCCGACTTCCTCGCGCTCTGAGCGGTAGCCCTACTGCGCGGTCTCGAAGTACTGGATCGCGGTCTCGATCGCGGCACCGAGCGCCTGGTTGATCAGGTTGGCCGTCGCGTCCTCGCCACTTCGGAGGGCCTCATAGTATCGCTGGCGCTCCGTCGCATGGATGACGACAGGCGGGAAACCCGCCCTCATCAAGATCAGGTTCATCACTAGGCGCGCGACCTTCCCGCTGTGACGCGGGAACGGATAGATCTGCAATAGTTGGTGGTGGGTCTTGCTCGCCATGCGGACCGGGTGCATCGACTTCTTCGTCTCGGGTTCGCCGAGCCACTGAACGAGTTGTCGCATCCGATAGCTAATCTTGTCGGGCTGCGAGATCTCGTGGAAGTAAAGCCGGTGAAGGGGCATGTCCTTGCGGTACTTGGGCGGCCCCTTTCCTTCGAGCTCTTCGGGCGCAAGCTGCGCGAATAGCTTCTTGATCACGTCGAGGTTGATGGTGAAGCGACGACGGGTCGACATCTCGCGGATGATCTCAATCGCCCCCATGTGGTTCCGGATCTCGTCGTAGACCGGAATCAGAGTCGTGTCGGTGACCACTTGATCTTCGAAGGCCGCCTTGAGCTCCTCCATGGAGTACACGACACCCTCGAGCGCACTGTCGTGGTAGATCCACGCAATGTCGAAGCGCTCCTGGTACTCCTTGCGCACGTCTTCGCCCGCTGACTCCATCAGCTGCTGTAGCAGTGCGACCCGCTCCTCTAAGTTCGGACCTTGAAGCGCTTGGACCAAGAAGTTCCTCCACCCCGAGCGAGCGGCCCTGAGGCGCGCCGCGCGGCCGGCGAAACTAACAGCGGGGCCCGAGGCAGTCAACCATGGGAAATGCCAGCGACTGCGGGCGACGCTGCTGCGCCCAAGGGCCGGTTTCGTCAGTTCAAAGCCTCGGAAATGGCGCCTCGGAGGTCGGATTTGCCCGGAACCCCGCTCTTGGCCCACCTGACCATCCCGTCGCGGCCCACCACGACGATCGTGGGAAGCATCTCGACCGAATACAGCCGTTGGGCTGTACCGCCCCGATCATGCAGAGACGGGAAATCGGTACCGAAGGACAGATGAGCCGCCTGAAGCCGTTGCCGGTCGATCGGCTCGACGTTGATGGCGTAGAACATGACGTCGGCGGCGGCGAACTCGTCTTGGAGGGCGTTGAGGATCGGTGTCGACCGGCGACAGGCGGTGCACCAACTGGCCCAGAAGTCGAGGACAACCACATCGCCCTCGAGTGAGGAGAGCGACACCTCGAGTGGGGTGTCTTCGGTCCCCCCGGCAGCGACCGGAAGGACCACGCCCGGCGCCTTCTCACCCACCAACGGGAGCTCGGGACTTCGACCGGCAACCATGTAAACGCCGGCAAACACTGCCGCCATGGCGATCCATTGAAGCCACTGCCATCGATGGGGGGAACGCTCGTCGGTCGTCATGCGGCATCCACCAGCGGAAGCTCGATCGTGAAGCGGGCTCCTCCTTCGGGGGCGCGGTCGAGGGTGACCTTGCCACCGTGCTCGAGCACCACCTTCTTCACGATGGCCAGACCGAGGCCGGTCCCTTCGGACTTCGTCGTGTAGTACGGATCAAACACGCGCTCCCAACTCTCCTCGGCGATTCCCGGCCCGTTGTCGCGAACTTCGATGAACGCGCATCCATCTACAGCATAGGCCCGCAGCAGGACCCGGCCTGTACCCGGAGCTTTCGCCGCGTACACCGCTTGAATCGCGTTCCGCAGGATGTTGTCGACGCCGCGCCGGAGCATCATGGGATCCATACGCACCAGGAGGGGTTTTGTTGCGCAATGGACGCGCACATCGACTTCCGCGGGGCCGTCGTCCCCAATATCTTCGAGGATTGCCGGAACGGACTCCTCGACGGCTTGGATCATCTCTCGAAGGTCGGCTTCCGAGAGATCGGCCCTCGGGAGCTTCGCGAAAGAGCTGAACTCACCGACCAACCGGCGCAGCGTCGCGACCTCTTCTTCGACGATCGCGCGGGCGCGCTCGAGCTTGTCACGGTAGTGCGCGTCATCTCCCTCATAGGTATCGTCCATCTCCTGAACGGCCAGCTGGATCGGCGTGAGCGGGTTCTTGATCTCGTGGGCGAGTCGCCTCGCAAAGTCCTGCCACGCGCTAATCCGCTGCAGGTACTCGATACGGGTACGCGAGTCCCGCAGATCGCGAACCATCTGATTGAAAGCCTGCGTAAGCTCGGTCACTTCGTCGTTCGCTTCGGTCGGGACGGTGACGGAAAAGTCTCCAGCGCCAAGACGGCGACTTGCCTCTGCCAAAACGGTCACCCGATGCGTGACACGCCGTGAGGCCACGGCCCCGACCAAGAACGCAACGACGATCACGAGGAACACCAGCGCCCCGAACACCCAAACGTAGACGTCAGACACGGACGCACTCTTTCGTTGAAGGCGCGAGTAGACGTCCGCAGCTGCACCCGCCTCCTGCAATTGCTCGAAGTAGGTCTCCGCGACGACCACCTCGACGTCGACGCGGTAGTCGCGGCCTCGCGCTTCGAGCGAACGTGTTCGGACGGTCGCGCGTGTCGGCTCGGGCGACGTGGCGTCACGGTCCGACGCCGACGCGTACGACTGGTCCCCGCGGAACACTTCGATAGCCCTAACTGTTGGATATCGTTCCAAAAGTGTCTCCAGCAGAGCCTCGACCTCGCCGCGCGTCGGGCGGTCTCGGAGCTCCGATTCAAGCGCCCAGCCGATCGCGTCGGCAAGTTGCTCGGAGCCCTCCCGAAGCGCGATCAGCTGGTCGCGACGCGCTTCGACGCCGTTGTTGAGCTCTTGGCCGAATCTCTCGTTGACGCCAACCCGGTACACTTCGCGAAGCGCCCCCTGTGCGAAGAAGATCGCGCCTCCCAACGTCACGAGGACGGTCAGGCCAATCGCAAGCAGGATCTTGCGCTCAAAGCGACTCAATCGGGGACCTCCGTGTCTGCACCACGAAAGAGGATGGTCCGTTCGGCTTCACAGATTCGGCGCCTCACGATGCTCACGGTGATCGGGCCGACGGGATCGTCACTTCCAGTGGGTCGGATCAGTTCCCGGCACTGCTTGTCAGAGATGGGGTTGAACTCGGCGGTCACCGTGAAGTAGATGTTCGCGCCACGGTACGGTACGTACCGCCGAGCGTTGTCTCCAACGAAGAGGCCCCGGACCACGAGACAGCGGTCGAGCGCATCTTCGAGCGACGCGGTTCGTTCCGTGCGGTTGGCGATTCTGACGAGGTACCCGTCATCCCAGAGGTCGCGGGTGACGTCGCAACCGAACTGACGCTGGACGATCCTCTTCCGGGAGTTGCTCGAATGGGCGGCCACCGTGACGACCATTCGCTTCCGTAGCGCGCTCTTGAGCTCCTTGCGGACCCGCTCGTCCGCCAAGTGCTTGGCCGAGAAACTGACGGTCGGGATCCCCTTGGACCAGGCGACCTCGACTTTGCGGACCGGCATGTTCGCCTGTGCGCTGGCGCTCGCGGCAAGGAACCAGAGCAAGATCGGGAGCCAGGCCCTCACAGCCGTATGAACCCCAAAATCGTTGAGAAACCGACCTGAAAGACCCCGATACGGGTGTCGAACCGAAACCCGAAGTCGAAGGTGAGGTCGAGGGGGTAGCGGGCCGCCCCGGAGAATCCATCTACCCCGAGACGCTGGTCTCGAATGTCGGCAAGCGAATAAAGCCCGACGAGCATGTAGAGGTTGATCTCCCGGAGGCCGCGGTGCCGGACGCGTTCGTAGACGGGCAGGTCGTACCCGACGTCGATGCGCCAAGCGAGCTCGCCGAGGTAGCTGCTCTGAATGGAGGTGCCGAGGAGGTTCGGCGCGCGTCGTCGGTCGAGCTGCATCTCGAGAAAACGAGACGGCACGAGGTCCGTGAGATCCGAGACGTGAAAGAGGTAGAAGAACGGCGTGTTGCCGAACGCCGCACCGCCGAACGCCCCAAAGCGAATCGTGTGGTTCCAAGGCAGCCGCCACCACCGGCGAATCCAGACTTCGAGCTGGAGGTAGTCGTAGTCACTTCCAAGGAACCGGGTCCCGGCGGTCACGGAGCCGCGAAGGAGAACACCTTCGCGCGTGATCCCCGGATCGTCACGGCGGTCGAGAATGAGCGCGAAACGCAAGGACGACACGAAGCTGCGACCGTCTTCAATCGCGAAATCGATGGGTGTGATCTCGTTGCCACGTGGCTCGCTCGCGGCCTCGGGCCGGTTGAGGACGCTGACGATGTCCCCGACCCAGTCGAGCGTGTAGCGGAGAGTCGACGTGATGTCCTTGTCGACCCCGACCATGAAGCCTCCGCGGCGGTAACGGACCACCGCACTGTCGACGATCGACGTGCCCGGGCAGGTTGGCTGCCCGCACGGAACGCTGACGAGAGGGCTCGCCCCATAGAACTCGCGCCCGTTCAGGAAGAACGTGCCAAAGCGGATCCCGTACTTGTCCTTGATCCACTTGGGATACCGGAGATCGAGCCGACCGCCTTGGTTGAACTGGCTGACGAGCGCGGTCCCTGAGAACCGAATTCCGAGCCCGGCAAGATTGGTCTCCGTGAGCTTGAAACCGAGCCACGGGGAGAGCTGTCGGTCCCGGGTGGTGTTGAGCACACCCTCGGAAAGCCCCGCGACGAGCTGTTCGATGATGATCGTATTTCGCTCCTCGACGTGCACGACCAGGACGGCGTATCCGGGCATCTCGCCACGCTCGAGGCGGATGTCGACCCAGTTGAACCATCCGGTGCCCATGAGCCGCCACTCGGTCGCGAGGAGTTCCGGCGACTCGGGATCCAAGAACTGCCCGGGACGGAGTGGGACGAATTTCCGAATGATGCGGGCCTTGGTTCGCTCGTTCCCGATCACCTCGATCCGTTCGAGGATGTACCGAACCTGGGACGAGATCTGACTGGTGGCGCGCGCATCACTGGCGCCGCCATAGGGGTCCGAGAGCTCGCCTTCCTCGGCATCGTCAGGCGGCGGCGCAGGAACCACCTCGCCGGGCGTGTACGGCTCGAGACGGTCCGTCGTGGGTGCTTCGCCGCCATCGGGCGCACCCGAATCGTAGGGCGTTCCCTCGGGCCAGTTCGGCGACTCATCCTGTGCGCCCACAACCCCAGGCAGCGCCAAGGCCCAACTCATCACCATGAGCAGGAGAGAAGCCCGGCAAAGACCATTCCCGTGGCGCGCGCCCAGTGCTCGCAATCCCGGTCTCAAGCCTGGTCGCAAGCAGCCGCCCACGACCGAGAGACTACTCCAGCGGCGGAAGAGACGCGAGAAGCCAGAGGCAACTGAGCACCACCAAAAAGACGCCGCCCACCCATCCGAGTGTGCGCCAAAAACCGATCGGTCGTCCGTCGTCTTTCGATTTCACCGGGGTGGTTGTAGCAGATTCTCTTGGAAGTGAGGGAGAATACTCGAGGGAGGTCCAGGACTCGCGCGGGGTCGGAAGCTCGCTCGCGTCAGGTCTTCGGACGATCCGGATCGTCGCGTCGTCGTCCTTGTCCATCTTGGGCCGGAGTCCCGACACCGGCGTATCATCGGGTCGGCCTGCTGGGCCGTCGGCGCCCGCAAGCAGCGCCTCATACGCCTCGACGGTCTGGACATCGGTGGGACTGTTGAGGTGGGCCGGGGTCTTGTCCTGGAGGGCGGGGGGGAGCGTCTCGCGCGGTGGCGGCACCGCGTCGACGCGGAACGTGCCCTCCGTCCACTCGAGCGCCTCGACGAAATCTGCCGCCGTGCCCCCGTCGATGCTGACGTCCTCGAGTTGTCCCTTCTCGTAGTAGCCGATCGCGAGGCGGCCCCTGTGCTCGAGAAGAAGGCGCCCCGTCAGGCCAGCGTTCTCGCAGTAGCGCATCAGGTCGGGCGGCGGATGAACACCGAGGGAACCCCGGCGAGTCGTATCGGTCCCACGTGTGACGGGCAGGTGCGGGAGCTTGGGGTAGACGGCGAACTCGCCCTCGCGAAGGCTCAGGAGGGCTTCAAGCGCCGCTTCACTCTCGTCGGCCGATTCGCCTTCGGCAACCTGTCCATGGACGAGTTCGATCGCTCCCGACGCGGAGGTGCTCCGAAACGCCAACACGCCGGTCGTGCCGATCTCTTCGAGACCGCCGAGCAAGTCGTGAACTCCCTCTTCGGGGATGGCACCTTCGAATACAGCCTCCGCAGCCATGACTGAAGCAGGTGATTGTCGGCGGGGTTCTTGTCAAGGCGGCGTGCCGTGCCGTATCGACGGAGAACCTGGAAACCCTGGAAGAACTACGGAAAAATCCCGCGTTCCGAATACGATGTCGCGAGGCTCTCGAGTGCCAGCGCGTAGGCGGCGATCCGCGGGTTGATCTTCTTTTCGGACGCGTAGAACGTGGTGCGTTGGTAGGCGCGCCGGATCATGTGAAGGAGCTTTCGTTGCACTTCCTCGAGATCCCAATGCTCGCTGTTTCGGTTCTGCACCCACTCGTAGTAGCTGACGGTGACCCCGCCCGAGTTGGCCAGGACGTCGGGAATCACGGGGATCCCGCGGTCGTGGAGGACCGACTCGCCGGCCGGGTTGATCGGGCCATTGGCTCCTTCGGCGACCAGACGAACTTGAAGCGCATTGGCCTCTTGCTCCCCGACCTGGTTCTCCAGGGCCGCCGGGATGAAGAGGTCCGCCGCGGTCTCGAAGAACTCGGCGCGGGAGATCGTCTCTCCGCGCGGGTATCCCTCGATCGAACCGTGAGCGCGAACGAACTCCTGGAGCTTGTGGGCGTTGAATCCCTCTTCGTTTCTGAGGTAGCCGGTATGGTCGCCTATCGCGATCGTCGAGACCCCAAGCCGTGACAGGAGAAGCGCGGCGTTCGAGCCGACGTTGCCAAAGCCCTGGACGATCGCCGTCGCGCCCTCGAGGTCGAACCGGTGGTCGCGCGCCCACTCGCGGATGCAGTGAACCACGCCCTGGCCGGTCGCCTTCTCGCGCCCTTCGGACCCCCCGGCGTTGATGGTCTTGCCAGTGACGACCGCCCGCTGATCGTTCTTCTCGTACGTGGGCCCCGTGTTGATATAAGTGTCCATCATCCAAACCATCGTTTGGGCGCTGGTACCGACATCGGGTGCAGGGATGTCGTGGGAGGGGCCGATGTTGCTTCCGAGGGCATGCGTGAAGCGTCGCGTGATTCGACGGAGCTCGTCGACGGAGTGCTCTCGGGGATTGAACTTGATCCCCCCTTTGCCGCCGCCAAACGGGATCCCGAGGAGCGCACACTTCCACGTCATCTGCATCGACAGGGCCTTGAGCTCGTCGAGGGAGACGTCTTGATGATAACGCAGCCCGCCTTTGTAAGGGCCCATCACGTTGTTGTGCTGGATCCGGTAGCCCTTGAAGACGCGATCATGCCCATCGTCCATGCGAACCGGGAAATGAACGATCAGCTCGTTCTTCGGCTGCGCAAGGATCGCGCGCACGTGGTCGGGCAGCCCGACCACCTCTGCAGCTTGATCCAAGTAACCCTGGACGACTTGGAAGAACGCGAAGCTCTCGGCCGCTGACGACATCGCGCGATGCTACACCGCGCTCAACGCCGTCGCCAGACGAGTGCGCTATAAGCGGAGCACCATGACCCAATACAACCGTATCAAGCCACAGGCTTTCATTCTCGTGCTCCTCATGCTCCTCATGGGCGGCGGCGTCGGATGTACCCAAGTCGACGCGGGCAACCTCGGCGTCGTCACGAAGTGGGGCCAGATCCAGCCCGAACCACTCCCGGAAGGGATCTACTTCCGGACGCCGCTCAAGACCCAGATCATCAACATCTCGGCCCGCGTCCACAAGATCGAAGCCGACTCCACTGCATCCTCGAAGGACCTTCAGGTGGTCTCGACACAGATTGCGCTCAACTATCGGCTCGACGCTGCCCGCATCGTCGAGATCTTTCGCAACATCGGAACGAGGCGTGCCGTCGAATCGACGATCATCGACCCTGCCCTCCAGGAATCGGTGAAGAAGGCAACCGCCCAATACACGGCCGAACAGCTGATCACCAAGCGTCAGGAGGTCAAAGAATCGATCGCGAAGAACATCACCGAAACGCTCGGCAAGAGCGACGTCGTGGTGACAGAGCTGTCGATCACGGACTTCAAGTTCGACCCACAGTACCAGGCCGCGGTGGAAGCGAAACAGGTCGCCGAGCAGCGAGCGCTGACCGCGGAGAACGACCTCGCGCGCATCAAGGTCGAGGCCGATCAAGCCGAGGCCGTCGCTCGTGGCGAGGCCGGCGCGATGGTGGCCCGCGCCGAAGCGGAGGCCAAGGCGCAGGAGCTGCTCAAGCGCACGATCACGCCAGAGATCGTCTACCTTCGGGCCGTCGAGAAATGGGACGGCACGCAGCCGATGGTCGTCGGCGATGGCGGCGCCATCTTGGACCTCGGACAGATCAAGAAGGCCTCGGGACGGTAGGCCTCGCGGTCCCTAGGAACTCCCGAAGCCGGCGATGAAGGTACCGTAGATCCAGGTTGCGGGCGCGGTGAACACGAGTGCATCGACCCGGTCGAGAAGACCGCCGTGGCCGGGGAGGATCCCCCCACTATCTTTGACACCGCTGCTTCTCTTCAACACAGATTCGAAGAGGTCACCGGCCTGGCCTGCGACCCCTGCCACCAGCGCGAGGGCAATCGCATCCAAGACGGGAAGCTTGGGGATGAACAGGCTGATCAGGACCGCGAAAAACACCGAACCCGCAAGTCCTCCTGCCGCCCCTTCCACCGTCTTTTTCGGGGAGATCCGTGGCGCCAGCTTGGTCTTTCCGAACTTGCGGCCGACGAAGTAAGCCGAGGTGTCGCTGCCCCAGGCGATCGCAAACGCCAAAAGGACCCAGGCTCCGGTGGGCGGAAAGTCGCGAACGAGATCGACGGTCGCCAGCGCGCCGCCGACGTAGACCGGCGTCGCCAACAGCCAACCGATGTGAACACTGGCGTTGTGGAGTGGATCCTCCTGCAGCATGCCGATGACCATCGTCGCGAAGATCAACAGCAAGACGACCACGTAGACGTGGGCGGTGGAGGAACCAAAGATCACGGCGCACGCGAACGCAACCGACGACACCGATCCCCACAATCGTAAACGTTGAGAGTGCGGGACCTTCATGCCCATCATCTCGTAACCACCCACCGCGATCGCACCGAGAATGAACACATGCCAAACCCAACGCCACCATGACATCGAGGGAGATGATGGGTCGTAGAACATCATGAAGAGGATGATCGGGATCAACGGCACGACGGTGGCGACGCGGAGCGCCGTACCCGACAAGCGTTTGCGTTCGGGAAGTTCCCGTTCGATCGACTCGTTCATACCGCGCGCTCCAGCTCGTCGTTCGTGTCGGCCCCGGCATCCCGCTCACTGTCGGCCGGCAGCAAGCCAAATCGACGCTCTCGACGCTGGAAGCATCGGACGGCGTAATATATCGAATTTGCTCCAAAATCCGGCCACAACTCGTCCGTGAAATGGAGCTCCGCGTACGCGGAACCCCAGAGCAGGAAGTTGCTGATGCGTTGTTCGCCGCCGGTTCGAATCAGAAGGTCGACGGGCCCGGATCGCATGGACGGAAGTTGTCTCTCGAGCGTTTCCTGATCGATGTCGTCGGCGTCGACGGCCCCAGTGGAGGCCGCGCGCGCAAGCACCTGCGCCGCATCGATCAGTTCCTCCCGCCCACCATACGAAAGCGCCAACGTGAGCGTCATTCCTGTGCACGCCGCCGTGTCGGTCATCAACTCTTGCAAGCGTTCCCGCGCGCGCCTCGGCAACTTGTGAAGACGTCCGATCGCGCGGAGGCGAATGTCGTTGTCGATCAGTTCGCTTCGCTCAGACACCAAGTGTTCGCACAAGAGGTCGACGAGCGCGTCGACTTCGCGGCGTGGACGATCCCAGTTCTGTTCGCTGAATGCATAGAGCGTCAGCGCCGGAACGCCGAGGCGTCGCGCCGCGCGGAGTGTGCGACGCACGGCTTCGGCGCCACGTTCATGCCCGACGGTGCGCGGCATCCCCCGCATCTGCGCCCACCTCCCATTGCCGTCCATGATGATCGCGACATGTTGAGGCAGTCGGCTGACGTCGACCAAACCCATGGCGAGCGAGTATCATGGCCCCCACAGTGCAGCAAGAACACCTACAGGCGCCGGGGAGCTTCCGCAGTTCTGGCATACGAGATGCCGTAGAGAGGCCGATTATGGCATATGGAGTGGAAGTCTAGTGCCGATCGAGCACATGGTCGCGCGACTCTGCATTGAAACGGGGCAAACTGTGGTTAGGTTGACGTGACATGGCTGACCGTGATTTCTACGAGATTCTGGGGGTATCGAGAGAGGCGAGCGCGGCGGAGATCAAGAAAGCGTACCGCGAGCTCGCCAAAGAGCTGCACCCGGACCGCAACCCGGGCGACGCGACCGCTGAGGACCGCTTCAAAGACGTGTCGGCTGCGTACGGCGTGCTCTCGGACAAAGATAAGAAGAGCCTCTACGACGAGTTCGGGGAAGTCGGACTCCGGGAAGGCTTCGATCCGGAGGCCTATCGCGGAATGGGTCGCGGCTTCGCGGGCGGCGGAGGGTTCGCGGGTGGCGGAGGGTTCGGTGGCCCTGGCGACTTCGACATCGGCGACATCTTCGGCGGCGCCGTCCGCGGCGGCGCGGGTCCGGGCGGGTCGTTTCGGGTGAACCTCGAGGACCTCTTCGGCGGAGGTGCTGCGAGCGCGTACGCTCGAGCGCCTGCCGCCGGCCGGGATTTGGTCTCCGAAGTGACGATCGACTTTCGGGACGCGGCACTCGGGTGCACCAAAGAGCTCGCGCTCCGTTCCTCGGAGGGTCCCGAACGGACG
>JBCCEK010000061.1:0-21054 GCA_039030295.1 Myxococcota bacterium
CTGCGGCACTGGGACGCTAACCGGGGCGGCGATGGTGGCGGCAACCTCCCTCGCGAAGCGATCTACCACCACCGGTTTGTGGAACACCTTGAGGACGTCGAGCTCGTCGGTGAGATGCTTGAACGTCGCTAGGTCGCGATAGAACGCCGATACGAAAATGACTGGGGTACGAAAGCCGCCGTCACGCAGCTCCTCGATCCAGGTGATCCCGTTCGCGTCTGGCAAGAGGCCATCCACGATGAGGAGCGAAGGCTCTTCCTCCTCTACCAGGGCTCGCGCAATGCTCCCTTTCGTGGCGTGAATCACCCGCAACCCGAACGACTCGAGCGCGGGCGTCACGCTCGAGCGAAACTGGGCGTCGTCGTCGAGAAGCAGGACCGTCTGGGGCACTTCGCGACAATATTGCACCGTTTCGAAGCGCTTCAAAACCCGAATGGGAGGGTCATTAGGAGGCTTGCTGGTAGCCCGCTTCGGCCTGAGCGAGATAGGCTTTGGCAACGGGATGATCCGCGCAATCGTCCACGACAGAACGCAAGTAAGCGAGCCCTTGCTTTCGATCACCGGTCTCGAGTTCGATCACGCCGAGGAGCGCGCGTGCGTCGTTGTGCCCCGGCTCGAGCTGCAACACGAGCATCAGTTCTTCGCGCGCCCCTTGGAAGTTCCCGCGGAGGCGTAGAAGCCTGGCGAGCTCGAGTCGGATGTCATGAAACTTCGGACAAAGACGAAGCGCCCGCCCGAACTCGTGCATCGCGTCTCCGGGTCGCTCGAGCTCGAGATACGCTCTTGCAAGCTCACGATGTTGGTTCGCGAGCTTGCCGCGACGGAATGCGTCGTTGTTGCGGTCGGCGTGGCGCTGAGCGCGCCGCAATGACCGGACACCAGATCCATACTCGCCGAGTTCGTTGCAAGTCACCGTCAGGTTGAGAGCGGCCTCGAGGTAGCCTGCGTTCTGGGACAGCGCCTGCTCAAAGCACCACTTCGCGTCGGGGAGGCGTCCACTGAGGTGGTAGATCACGCCGAGGCGGTTGAGCACGTCGGGGTATCGAAGCCCTTCCTGAACGAGTTTCTCGTAGTAGGGCTGGGCGAGTGTGTACTCCGCGCGGGCATAGTGGTCGTTGGCGACATCGAGATGCTGGCGAGCCGTGGGGCGCATGGCCACCAAGGTATCGACGACGCCGGCGTCGGGCCAAAAAACGGCTAGCCTTTGGCAAGCTTGCCGAGCAGCCCGCGCGCCTCCGAGGCCTCCTCGGAGTCGGGGAACCGATCGACCAGCTCGGTGAGTGCCTGCTCCGCGTTCTCCGGCTCGTCCAGTTTCATGTACACGGCGCCGAGCAACAGGAGCGCCTCCGGCTCGGAGCTGCTGCCGGGATAACTCGCGAGGAGCCCGCGCAACCTAGACACCACGCCACGGTAGGCGTCTCGCTTGAGGTAGAAGCGCGCCACGTAGAGTTCGTGCTCGGCAAGCAGCCCCATACACTTGGCCATCAACTCGGTGGCTTCGGGCACCCTTTGGTCCTCGGGGAAGTCGACGACGAACCGGCGAAGCTGAATCAACGCGTCACGCGCAGCGCTTTGATCACGCTCGGACTGCGGAGGGGTCATGAACCAACCACCCGGGATCTGTTTGTAGTAGCTCTCGGCAATCCGGAACCGCGCGTAGGGGATCTCCTTGTGGGAAGGCCTGATCCGGACGAACTGCCGATAGGTCTGAATCGCCTCGGGGTACTTCTCCCCCTTGAACTGGCAATCGCCGATTCGAAGCTCGGAAAGCGCCGCGAACCGGCTGTAGGGGAACTCGCGGCGGATCTCGCGGAAGAGCGGCTCGGACGCAAGGCAATCTCCTCGCCGAAAATCGAGGAGCCCACGCTCGTAGGCGGTTCGCGCGTCGTCGCTCACGCGGAGCGTCCCGCCCTTGTTCTTGGTCTTGTTGGCGCTTGCGCCGCACGCAAGTGTGAGTACGAGCGCACCCAACCCCAACGCTTTGCCGATGTTCAACGACACAGCCGGGGCGTAGCGTTTGTGTCCCCGACTCTCAAGCCGGCGACGGCTTCGGTCCAGACACGACGCCCTATGCACTCCCGACTCGGTTGTCGATCACGTGGCCGGGCTCGATCCCAAGGCTCGCAAGCGCGGACTCCCAGCGCGCGTCGATGGGCGTCTCGAAAACCAAGCGATAGTCGAGGTCGACAGGAATCCACGACCCTTCAACCATCTCGTGCTCGAGCTGCCCGGCACCCCAGCCGGCATAGCCGAGGACCATCGCGCATGTCTCGGGGCCATTCCCGGTCGCGATACGGTGCAGCATCTCGATCGAGGCGCTGCACGCAATACGGTCGCCCACGGCAATGGTTCGGCCGGACTCGGGCGCGGGGACGCCGGCGGCGTCGTAGAGAATCCAGCCGGTCTCTGGTGATACGGGACCGCCAAGGAGGACGGGGGATTCGCCGAGGGAAGCCTCCTTCGGTTCGACGCCAACCTCTTCAAAGATGTCGCCCATGTCTAGGTCAGTGGTGCGGTTGAGAACGAAACCAAAGGAACCCTCGTCGCCGTGATCGACGAGCAACACCAGCGTATGATTAAAGAAGGGACACCGCATCGACGGAGACGCGACGAGGAACCCGGGTGCCAATGACGGAGACACGAATGCAGACTGCCACCGATCGAGTCGACCCGCGAGCGCAAAGTGGAGGCGTTCCGAGGTGACCACGGCCCGTTCGTTTTGTCGCACCAGCGCCTTCCTTGCGCTGTGTACAGGGACGCTTGGCGCCTATGAGCTGAATCGCGTTCTAGTCCCCGAGGAGCGTCGCGAACCGCTCGCGGATCAGTACTGCGGTTTCCTCGTCGACAGGTTGCTAGAGGTTTTCGGGACCGAAGTCTCGGTGACCGGTCAGTCCTCGTATCCCTCCGGAGCTCTGGTCGTCGCCAACCACCAGAGCGCACTCGACATCGCGGTGATGCTGTCGGTGTTCCGACCGGTCATGGTCAGCCGACATGACGTGGCGCAGTGGCCGCTCCTCGGAAGGATGGCGAGGCACGGAGCCACGATCTTCGTCGACCGCGAAGATCGACACAGTGGTGCGGTTGCGGTCCGGGCGATGCGACGACGCGTTAGGGAAGGACGGACCGTGGTCACATTCCCGGAAGGCGGCACGTTCCCGGAGGACGCAGTGCACGACTTTCAACCGGGTGCGTTCGCGGTGGCAGCGTCACTCAAGGCGCCGCTCGTCCCGGTTGGCCTCGCCTACTCCCCGTCGGTGCCGTACGGGCGCGAATCGTTCGCGAAACACCTCGAGAAGATCGCCGAAAGGCCCGTGACACGCATCTCGGTGCGGATCGGAGATCCTCTGTCGCCCTCTCCGCGAGCACGCGAGACCGCGGAATCCGCCCGTCACGTCGTGCAGGAGCTCGTCTACGAAGCGCGGGGGGAGCTCGATGGCTGACCACGCCCTACCGAGTCGCTACCAGAACCGCTGGCAAGCCGAAGCGCTCTATGGAGACATGGCGGGGCGCTACGCCGGCCTCTACCTCGCCGCGGATCCCCTCGCGGATTCGCTTGTCGAATGGCTTGGCGATGCCTCGGAAGGAGCAAATGCTCAGTTCGAGTCCGCCCTACGCCAAGGCATTGCAGGCGTCGCTGGCGCGCCGGCGCCTCTACGCGACTTCTTCGAGGCGGTCGAATCGATGCCGCCTTGGGTCGACTTTGCGCAAATCGATCGCGGGGCGCTCGCGTATCAGCGCTTCGGGCTGATGGGGATGATCATCCTGAGCGCCTGGTCGCTTCTCAATGGGTACCACTCCGCGGCCGCCGTCAAGCCTTTGGCGATCACGGGACAACTTCGACACAACCCCCAGCGGCGACTCGCCGAGACCGCGCGATTCGTCAGCGAGGCGACGCAACTTCGAGGCCTACGCCGTGGCCAACCCGGGCACGAGATCGCGATTCGGGTCCGCGTGATCCATGCCCACGTCCGGCGTCATTGCCTCGATGCGCCCGGGTGGAAGACGAGCGAGTGGGGACTGCCGATCAACCAAGCGGATATGTTCGGGACGCTGCTCGAGTTCTCGCTCTTGGTGATGGATGGCGTCCGGCGGATCGGCTTTGACGTCACCGCAGATGAAGGTGAGGCCATCCTTGCGCTCTGGCGCTACTGCGGGCACCTGAGCGGCGTCGACCCTTGGCTCCTGTCACACATGCAGAGCGAAGATGCGACTCGACGGGTCGCCGACCTAATTCATCTGGTGCAGCCGGGCCCCGACGAAGACTCGCGCGCTCTCGCCGACGCATTGCTCGACGTCCCTGGCCAGAACGCGCCTGGGCAAACAGCGAGCGTCGTCGGACGCCTGATCATGCGATTCCACCATGGGCTGGCACGAGCGCTCAACGGGCCCGAGATCGCCGACGGCCTGGGTCTTCCCGACGACCTCTGGAAGTACGCCGAGTACCCCGCGCGCGCGGTGATCCAGCCCCTCGAGGCGATCCGCCGGCGCGTTCCTGGGGCAACGCGTGCCGCCGCGTTTATTGGCAACGAGGCCGTACGGCGCGACCTCCAGCGGGTGCTCCGCGGCCACGAACCCGACTTCCGAGCGTGAACCGCCTGCGAGCTTTTGGCGGGAGCAAGGTGTTGTTCGGTACGATCGCAGCCGAATCGACGCGGCGATCGCGCGATTCGCAACCCCCATGGCCCGCCCCATCCGCCAAGCCGACCCCACCACGGCGCCCTCTGACGAGAGCTTGTGGTCGATCCTCCCGAGTGCCGTGTGGGAAATCGACTTCACGGCGGTCCTGGCTTGGATCGAAGCTCAGGGTTCCGAAGACGCCGCCGCATTCAAGCGGCTCGTCCGCCACGAACCTGAGGCCCTTACCGAATGCCTCTCCCGAACGCGGGTCACGCGGGTGAGCGCCGGCGCGATCGCGCTCGTGGGCGCCTCGAGCGCAGAGGAGGCGATCCGGCGCATGCCCGAGATCCTGACGGAGGAATCGAAGGCGGACTTTCTTCGAATTCTCCTCGCGGCGTTTCGGAACGAGCAAGACGTGCGACTCGAGACGGCGATTACGACATGCGCTCTCGAGCCGCGCGATCTTCGCGTGCACTGGCGGTTCCTCCGAGACGCAGACGGTCGCTTCTCACGCGCGATCGTGTACGCAGTCGACATGACCGGAGAACGAGAGCTTCAGCAGCGCCTACTATTGTCCGAGCGAATGTCCGCAATCGGGACGCTGACGGCAAGCTCGATTCACGAGATCAAGAACCCGCTGACGTTCGTCTGGAATCACCTTCGAACGCTGTCGTCCGATCTGTCTGCACTTCCGTCGCAAATGCGAGACATCATTCGCGAGGCATACGAGGGCACGGATCGAATCCGTGCGATCTCGAAGGAGATTACGGAGCTCTCGCACGGCGGTGACTTCCCGGAAACCGAGATCGTGGATCTCAAGCAGGCGCTGGACCAAGCGATCCGCATGGCCCGCCCGGAGACGCAGCACCGGACATCGATCGTCCGCGAGTTCGACGAGAATAGTCTCTACACGCCTGGATCCAAGACCCGGGTGAGTCAGGTCTTTCTCAACCTGATCGTGAACGCCGCGCAGGCGA
The DNA here is from genome assembly GCA_039030295.1 of Myxococcota bacterium. GTDB lineage: Bacteria > Myxococcota_A > Polyangia > Polyangiales > Houyiibacteriaceae > SG8-38. Next base: position 5,595 of record JBCCEK010000061.1, read on the forward strand.
TCGAGCCCGGAGACCAAGCGCGGAACACGATTACCGTTCGGGCACGAAGAATCGAGAGCGAAAGCCTGTGTGTCGAGGTACAAGACACGGGCCCGGGGATCCCTGCACAGCTGTTGCGACGCGTCTTCGATCCCTTCGTCACCACGAAACCGGCAGGCCGCGGAACGGGGCTGGGACTCTCGATCTGCCGTCGTATTGTGCACTCGCTCGGAGGGACGATCGAGATCCAGAGCCACCCCGGACAAGGGACCGTCGTGCGGGTCATCCTGAAACAGGCGCAGCGTCCACCGGTTCCCCTCTCGGCTCCGCCCCCGTCGATCAGTGCCACGCGACGCGCCGCGGGCCGGCGACTCTCGGTTCTCGTCGTCGACGACGAGCCGGTCATCGCGCGGTTGATCCAGAAAGCACTCGTGGACCACGACGTCACCATCGCCAACGATGGTCGAGAAGCGGTGGCGCTCATGGGCACTCACTCCTACGACGTCATCCTTTGCGATCTCATCATGCCCGAGATGACCGGAATGGACGTCTACCGTGCCGCGTTGCAACGCGCCGTACCCGTCCACGAACGGATCGTGTTCATGACGGGCGGGGCCTTCACACAGCGGGCTCAAGACTTCCTTCAGCGTGTCCCAAACCTTCGGATTGAGAAGCCTTTCGAGCTCTCGCATCTCGAGCGGACGATCGAAGAAGCGGCGGACGCGGCCTGCGCGCCTCGTGAACGGGAATCGATTCATCCCTGAGCGCCAATCAGGCTAGGCTCCGCCGATGGGGAGACGGATGGTCGTGATCGGGCTCGACTGTGCTGCACCTGGCTTGGTGTTCGAACGGTACCGCGACGCAATGCCCAACTTGAGGACGCTGATGCAACGCGGGAGCTGGGGTCGGCTCCGCAGCTCTGCACCGCCGATCACGGTCCCCGCCTGGACCTGTATGGTTTCGGGCAGAGATCCAGGGGAGCTCGGACTGTACGGTTTCCGCAACCGGGTCCGCGGACGAACCGGGATGAAGATCGCCACCGGGGCGGACGTCGAGGTGAAGCGAGTGTGGGATTGGCTTGGCGACCACGGGTTTAGTGTGGCCCCCTTGTTCGTTCCGTTGACCAGCCCACCACGACCGGTCCGCGGGGAGATGGTGGCCGGGTTCATGTGGCCCGGGCCACCGACGCCATGGTGCTTTCCAAGGAGCCTCGAGGCCGAACTCGAGTCGCGGTTCGGGACGTACATCGCCGACGTCGAAGGTTTTCGTGCGACGGACTACGCGCGGATCGAAACCCAAGTCCATGCGATGACGCGGCAACACTTCGGGATCGCCAAACACATCTGGGAGAGTCGTCGTCCAGACTTCATGATGATGGTGGAGATCGGGGTCGACCGGTTTCATCACGCCTTTTGGCACCACATTGACCCCACCCACCCGAATCACGACCCACAAAGCCGATGGACCGAAGCGGGGCAGGCGTACTACGCATTGGTCGACTCCGAGATCGGGAACCTGCTCGACGCGGTCGAGGACGAAACTGCCATCATGGTGGTCAGCGATCATGGTGCGCGCGCGATGCGCGGCGGGTTCTGCCTGAACGATTGGTTGATCAAACAGGGTTACTTGGTTCTCACGCGCACCCAAGAAACACCGACCCCGTTTCGACACGAGGACGTCGATTGGTCGCGAACGACGGCCTGGGCGGAGGGTGGATACTACGGACGCGTCTTTTTGAATGTGCGGGACCGGGAGCCGGAGGGGGTCGTCAGACCGTCGGACACCGAAAGCCTCAAGAGGAAGCTCCGGCAAGAGCTCATCGCACTCGCTGACCATGACGGACGGCCGATCGTGTCCGCCGTCCACGATCCCGAGACGCACTATCGCGTCGCCCGCGGCCTGCCGCCCGACCTGATGGTGTACTTCGACGATCTTGCGCTTCGCGCGATCGGCTCGATCGGTCATGCGACTCCGATCATCTCGGACAACGATACAGGCCCTGATACTTGCAACCACGACTGGGACGGCATCTTCGTGCTCGCGGGGAACGGCCTGCCGAGCCTCGGTCGCATCCACGAGGCTGAGATCTACGACGTAGCCGCCACCATTTTGGCGGCGTTCGGCGTCCCGCGGCCGCCAGGGATTCTTGGGCGGGACTGGACGGTCCGGCACAGCTAGACTCGCGCCGTGGCTACGCGTGCGCTCGTCATCGGTCTCGACGGCCTCGACTTGGGCTTGGTCGAAGAGTTTGGCGCGGAGACGCTGCCGCACTTGCACGGGGTCATGCACCGTGGCGCGTACGCGGCGCTCGAATCGGTCCGACCGCCTGCAACCCTTCCCAACTGGACCACGTTCTTGACCGGGCTCGACCCGGCCCGGCACGGCGTGTTCGATTTCACGACGCGAAGAGGCTACCAAGTCCGATTCACAGCGGGAACGGTGCGCGAGGCACCGACGGTCTTCCGGCGACTCGACCAGCTCGGCATGCGTTGTGCGTGCCTCGGCTTTCCCGCTACATGGCCCCCAGAGAAACTCGAACGGGGAGCCTTTGTGAGTGGATGGGATGCTCCTGTGGCGTTCGAAGCGGACCGCTCGTTCGTCTGGCCGCCGGAGCTCTATGACGAGACCGTCGCCCGCTTCGGAGTCCCTACGTTCGATGACGTCGACGAGTTCGCCGCGGACCAACCCGGTTGGGTCGACGCCCTCCCCGTTGCCCTATGCGCGCGAACGGAACGGAAGGCGCAATGGGCACGCTGGCTACTGCGAACCCGCCAATGGGACGCGTTTGCCGTGTACTTCGGCGAGACCGACACCGCCTCGCACTACCTATGGGCCCATCATGACCCTCACTCCCCGCGCCGACCTCACCTGGTGTCCCCCGAACAACGCAGCGGCCTCCGACGAGTCTACGGCGCCATCGACGTGGCCGTGGGAACATTGGTCGACGCTGCCGGGCCGGACGTCGAGATCACCATCCTCAGCGACCATGGATCGGGTGGCTCGTCGGACAAGGTTCTCTACCTCAATCGCCTTCTCGCCGAACATGGTTTGCTGCGATTCAAGGACAACCGGGGCATCGACGGTCGCCGGCTCAAGGAACTGGCGCTCCGACGCTTTCCCCCTCGTCTCCGCGAGCGGCTCTTCCGGTTCGGCAATGCATGGCTTCCGAGCCGTCTCGAATCCAATGTGCGATTCGGCGCGATCGACATGGCGAGGACCGTCGCGTTCAGTGACGAGCTCAACTACTTCCCCGGCGTCCATCTGAATCTCGAGGGACGTGAGCCCAAGGGGGCCGTGCCGGTATCCCGTGCTCGGGAGGCACGCGAACGGGTGAAAGGCGCGCTTCTGTCGGCCCGCGATCCCTGGACCTCGCGCCCAGTCGTGCGCGAGGTGTTTACGCGCGAAGAGCTGTTCGAGGGCCCCTTCGTCGATCGCGCGCCCGACCTTCTGCTCGACCTTCACCTGGACGACGGATACTCGTACAACCTCATGCCGAGCGGCGACGGGCGCGCTCGACCCACCCCCTGGCGGCGGCTCGCCGAACACGAAAAGATCGGCACCAAGGGCCGGAGCCTTCCCGGGAGCCACCGAAACCACGGTTTCATGGCGATAGACGGACCGCGCGTCCGCACCGCGGGCCGTGTGGACGCAAAGATCGCCGACGTAACCGCCACCCTGCTGGCGCGGCTCGACATTTCGGTGCCGGCCTCGTTTTCGGGGCGAGTTCTCTGGGAGGCGATCGACACGTCGTCGGCGCATCGAGCGCTTCCAGAGTCCCCACGCGAGCCTCCGCGCGAGGGGGACTACTCAGCGATCGAGCGCCGACTCCGCGCGTTGGGGTACGTCGAGTGAGGGTGCTCCACGTAGGCTGCCTCCCGTTCCCGACCTTCCAGGGCACCCAGGCTGCGATCGGATCGATGCTCTCGGCGTCTGCCGCACTCGGGCATGACGTCCACCTGCTCGCCTATGCGGCGAGCGCCGGTGACACCAGCACTGGATACGAGGTTCACCGGATCCCTGATTTTCCGCGTGTGCGGTCGCTCCGTTCAGGTCCTTCGTGGGGAAAGGTCGCACTCGACGCGCGGTGCGTGGCTGAGGTTCGACGGCTCCATCACAGGCTCGGCCCGGACGTAGTCGTGGCTCACCACGTCGAAGCCGCTGTGGCTGCACTGTCGGCGCGCGTGGGACCGGTACATTACGTTGCGCACACCTCACTCGAACGCGAACTCCCCATCTACGTGCCGAGACTCCCGGAGCCGGTGGTGCGAGGGGCAGCGCGCGCAGTAGAAGAGGCTGTGTGCCGACGCGCCGCGGGGGTCGGGGCGGTGGCCCCCACGCTCAGGTCATGGCTTGGGAAGGCGTGCGTATATCTGCCAGTGCCGTGGGCGATAGCCGATGAGGGCCCGGAAGATGGTGGCGACGTGCGCAAAGCACTCGGCATCCGCGAGAACGCCGAGGTCGGGCTCTACGCCGGCAACCTCGACCGCTATCAGGGTTGGGAAGACGTCGTCCAAGCGCTCGCCCTGCTCCGGCGGGCAGGCCGCGAAGCGTTCCTGCTGGTGGCGACCGAGTCGGACCCCGAACCGGTCCATCGACTGGCTGCCAAAGCAAGGGTCTCCGGTTCCGTCCGGATCTGCCGACTCAATGGCGAAGAGGCGCGGCGCAGCGCGCACGCAGCAGCCAACTTCGCGTGGATTCCGCGTCGGACGCCGGGCGGGATCCCGATCAAGCTTCTCGATGCGCTCGGCCGCGGCCTCCCGGTCATCACAACCCTGCGCGCCACGGCAGGGCTTCCGGTCGATGAGTCTTGTGTCTGTGTGGCGAACGACGACCCGGCGGCTCTCGCCGAAGGTGTCTCACGCCTACAAGGCCTCGATACGCGTTCTCAGATTCGGGCGGCCGGCTTCGGCTACCTTCGGAAGCACCACGACTCGACAGCGTTCGAGCGTGCCTTTGGCGAGCTCACGGGATCGGATCGCCAAGTTCGTCGGCCGTCCGCGCCGCGCGTACGAGCCTCGGCGGCGCGCCAAGCTCGTTGAACTCGTCGACCGTACACCATCGGTAGTCGTCGTGCTCGTGGGATAGCGTCACGATGCCTCCGTCGTACGCCGCTCGAAAGACCAGAACCGTCATGGGATCTTGATTGCGGCGCGCCGCGTAGGTATCGACGGGTCGCGGCAAGAGGCTGACCGACAAACCGCTCTCCTCAATGACCTCTCGACGGGCTGCCGCGAGAGGATCCTCCCCGGGTTCGACGCGGCCGGAGACCCCCTCCCACACGCCCGCGCCTGCGGACGCTGCCGCCGCGCGTTTCATGGCGAGGATACGATCGCCTCGAAAAACGAGAACCGTCACCGCAACCCATTGTTTGGCGTGCTCAGTCGTGCCCACAACCAGGTGTCAACATAAAGGAGAGGCGCGCCTTTTTTTGGATCCACGCCGAGTCCCCCAAGTACCATTTTCGACCGAGGACGTACCCGGAAAACCGCATGGCAGCGCATTTCGACGAATCGGTCTCTTATCCTGAAAAACCAGCCAATTCGGCCGCTGCGCGGCTGTTGCTTGGCGGCGAGCTCGACGTCGAAGTCCCTTCGCTGGCCGAGCTGACCGCCGCGACGACGGCGCTGGCGATCGGCGCAAGACGAAAGGCTTTGCTTCCGCTTGCCACCGCGGCGATCGAGTACGCCCTGGTGCGTCGCGGAGATTCGGTGCTGGTGAGTTGCTACGGAACCGCCAGCGCGCCGGTCGTGTACCAGCTCGACCGAAGCGTGCCACTTCGCCTCCTGCTCGATACCTGCGCCCAGACCATGCTCGACGCCGCACGTTTGGAGCACGATGCCACGGCCAGGCAGATCGCGGTTCGTGTCGCGGAGCGCGCGCTAGCCACGCGTATCGCAGAAGACCCGGAGGGTCCGACCGAGGCCGTCAACCAGCGGGGCGGCGAGCTCGACTGTCCATCCGCCGAGACGCCGCTCGCCTTTGGGTACGAGGCGGCGGTTTACCCATCCTCTTCTTCGTCACAGGGACGGTCGAGTCGCGCGGACGTACACGCGCTCTTGTTCGAAGGGCACCTCTGGGCCTTCGTGCGAGGGCGCAAGCTTTCGTTGGCCCGTGGCCCGATCATGCTTGCAGCGCATCGAATGGTCGTCGCGGTTCGGACTTTGATCGACGCGTGGGACAACACGCGGCCCACACATGTTCGCCTCCGCGCAGGAGGCTTCCAGATCGCGATGCGCAAGTCCGCCCACCAACTGGTGAGCGTCGAGCTCTCGTCGAAGGGCAGCGGAGATCTGACCGCCACGTCGTTGACGATCGGCGAGGCGGCGCTCCCCATCCTCAAGTTGGCGAGCGATCTACTCAGGAGCCTGGTTGCAGCAGATCGCGGCCAGTCGAAGAACCTCCGCGTACGCACCCTCCGGCAGGAAGTTCGCTCGCTCCGTCGAGAGATTCGCGCCCGTCGCAGTGCCGACAGCTTCGTGAACCTCGACCCCGACAGGCTCCGAATGCACAACCAGGCAAGTCCCCTGCCGACGATGCCCGAGGCCAAACTGCCGTCGCTTCAGTTCGACGAGCGGTGGCGGATCTGCCTCGAGGGTCTCGACGCGAACTCGGTCTTCATGTGTGGGGACCGGCTGGTCGTGGCGACCCAGACCCACGTCGTCGCGGTGGCACGGGATGATGGCGAGATCTTGTGGGCGAGGCCTGGTCAGGCATCGACGACGATGATGGCGGGCTCCGTGCTGATTCGCCTCTCGGCCGATGGGGAAGTCGAGCTCTGCAATGTCGAAGACGGCGAAGCGTACGCGTCGACCCACATCACACCTCGGATCGGTGGGCCTCCCGTCGGTCTCATGGCGGGCGGCGGCACGGTCCCTCCGGTCGCGGTCGTCACCGAGGGCAGCCATCGCTTGGTGGCGATCGACGTTCGAACCGGCGAGCCCCGATGGCGATTCGCGTCGCGGACCGGTGGCGAGTTTCGGATGACCAAAGTCGGGCGGGTGCTTCTGGTGACCTGCGGCGAAGAAGCGATCCATGCGATCGACATCGCTACCGGTGAAGATGTGTGGCGGTTCTCCGAACGTGGGTGCTTTCAGTTCAAGCCGCTCGTGCACGGCGAAACGGTGGTCGCCGCCGCCGTACGGGGAAGTCGCGAGGGCGCGCTCCACGCGATCGACCTCTACAGTGGCCAGCCTCGATGGCAGCGAGAACTCAGCGGTCCGCCAACGTCAGACCCGGGCGCAGCCGCCAACGCCGTCCTCGTTTCGACTGCGGGACAAGACGCGATGCTCTCGGCCTATGCGCTCGAGTCTGGAAGTCCACGTTGGGCGATCAGGGATCCCGGCCTCGGGATTGGCGGCGCCGGCCTCACCATCGACGACACGTGGGTCGTCAACGCGCCCTTCGGTCAGCTCAGCGGCTTCGACGTCGATAGTGGTGACGTACGGTGGTCCACAAACCTCGCAGACGCGCTGGCCGATGAGATCCCGCGAAAGCTCGAGCCCGTGTTGAGAGGAGGCGCCCTATTCGTCCCGGCGTCGTCCGTTCATGTCGTGCGGCCTCAAGACGGGTCACGCCTCTCGGTCAGTCTCCCGTGCGACCTCGTGCCGGACCTCATGCGCGTCGATGAGCGCGGATGGGTCTACGTGGCTGAGGAAAGCGGGTATGTCGCCGGCTACGCCCCGAAGCCGATGCTGACGCTGATCCGCGGCGGCTCCAGAGGGCGTTAGACTCGTCGTCAGTCGAATGGGATGCAATTGAACTGCATCGACCAACCGCCCATGACCGGTGTCGTGAGATTGTCCGACGACGACAGTAGCTTGGCCCTCACCCGCAGGAACGGCATGAAGTTGAGCTTCCCGTCGGCGATCAAGAGCGGCCCAATGTCGATCGCGTTCGACGTCGTATCATCGGGAATGACGATCGAGGTCGGGATCTGGTTGTCGAGGTCCTCGGCGGTGTTGCCCGTGAAGATCTCGAACTCGATCTTCGTATCGGACGGTGTGGAACCCCACCAGTCGAGAATGCCCCAATCGGGTCGCTCCGGTGGCATCTCGCAGACGACATCGGCATCGTACTCGCCCTCGTAGAAGCCAGTCCCGAACTCGAGCCCGCCTGGCGGCACCATCACGCGAACCGGGATTCGGTTGAGCTCGATGCTGCCGTCGGCCACGGAGACCAGGTCGAAGTCGAACACCTGGGCGACGCCAGTCGGCAGGATGAAGTCGTTGCCGACGCGGAACTCGAACTCGAGCAGGCTGTCTGCCAAGCAACCAAGGCAAGATCGGCCGTCGACACTGGTTCCGAGACAGTTGCTGATCCCGGTGGTCGGGCACTCCTTGGCGATGATCGCGCCGACGAACTGACTCTCATCGACCGCGCCGGTCGCGGGATTGTCCTCGGCGATGACCGTGACGTCGCGGCGGGTGTCGCCAACGAGAGAGCGAACCGCGTCGAGCACCGCGGTCGTGAGACCTGTACCGTCGCCCTGGATGTCTTGCTTGTAGGGCTGACCAAACTGGTCGAGCGAGTCCGTCGCGATAGCCAACGCGTCGACATCGGCTGCGGCGGCCACGAGGTCGCCGTGCCCCGGGCTGAGGATCTGGACGACCTTGATGGCACGCGCCAAGAGCTCCGTTTCGACGTCGGCCCAGGGAATCGGCACCTCACGGGTCTCCCAGCTCGGATCGGACGGGGTCGTCTGGATTCGGATCTGGTACGGGCCGCGATTATCGTTGATGCTCGCCTTCGGTTTGATCGACGAGTCGTTCGCGACGTACCAGCGACCGGCCGCCATGGGCGAGATCGCAAGACGCCCCCACCAATCGCCGCCCCCCGGCCCGAAGTCGCAAGCGACCTGGTTGAGCGTCGGGTGCTCGATGAGTGCGAGCTTGGTGTACGGGTAGAATGTGCCCTCGGCACTGATGTAGACATTCGGGAGGCTCGTGCTGAGATCAAACGCGACCCACCCGTCGCGGCCATCGCCCCAACAGCCGCTTCCCGTGCAGGTGCCGCAAGGGCTCGGCGGGAACGAGGTGTCGATGTCATCGCCCATGTTCGCGTTCGTACCGAGTGCCGTCATCGAAAACGTGGAGAGGTCACCCCAGTTGTGCGCGGTGAGGTCGTTCCCCGAGTAGATCATGCCCGGATCCTGCCTCGCTGGTGGAATCCTGGTCGCGATCCCGACTCCGCCGAGCGGCGCTGGTCCGTAGGCCGCGCTCGTCGGGCGCGGGCCGTTGTACATCTCGTCGTCGGTGAAGATGATGATGATCGGAAGCGCAGTCGGTCGAAAGCAAGCGTACCCCCAACGGCCCGCCGGGCACCCGACGCGATTGGGGACCCAAGGTCCGAGCCCTCGCCCGGTAACCGTGGAGTACAGCGCCTGCGTGAGCGCCTCCGGGTCGTCTCGGTTGAATCGCGTCGTCAGCGCGGACACGGCATCGAGCAGGTGCTGGAGGTTGTTCGTGACGTCCAGGTGGTGGTGATACGGCGCATACCCGAAGTTGTGTCCGTAGGGATGAACCGGGTACTCGTTGAACTGACCGAGTCCCATCCAGACATCCTCAACGACGCACTGAAGCGCGCCGACGAGCCCGGTGTCGTTACCACCTGGGCACTCGACCGGATCGGTGAACGTTCCCTTGGTGAGGTCGGTGATGAGCTGCGCCTGCTCACCCACCATCGAACCCGTCGCGTCCATGAGGATGTACGCGTCGGCCGTTCGGATCTTACCGTCGACGTTGATGCTCGCACCGAGGGTGATCTCGTTGCCGACATCGTAGTAGACGGTCTGGTAGATCCCGTCATCGCTTGCGTCACCGTCGCACGGAAGCCGCCATCCTGGGCCGGGGCACTCGTCGGCTTCGTCGGGCACCGTATCGCCATCGGTATCCACGATCGATGAACTACCGCCGAGCAACCGCATCCCGCCCGCCGAGGTCGAGAACGCGAGGTTCGACGAGTTCTGAATCGTGAGGTCGAACTGGGTCGGGTACTCGTACGCTCGGGCGCAAGTCGGGTCCCCGGTCGGACACTCGATCGGCGGGACGATACCTGACCCGCCAGGACCACCGGGTTGGCAGCGAGGGTCGGTCGGGTCGTAGTCGGGGCCAGCGGGGTCACAGACATCGTCGTCGACGGTCAGTTGACTAAGAGAGCTACCAATACCGTCGGAACCGCCGTCGCCGACGCAAGCGCTGATCCCGATCACCATCGAGAACAGAAGCCAGGGGGTTAGATCGCGGGCAGTCATGGTCACACTCCTCAATTCACAAGCCCGGCTTGACAGGCGGGGGCTCCACCCGTGCGAGGGGCCGCACAAACTTGGTTCGCCGGACAGTCTGCGTTGGAGTCGCAGCTGCCGTTCTTCTTCACGCACTCGCTGCGACCGTCGCCGGCGAGGGCGAGACACTCGAAGGTCGAGTCGGCGCAGTCACCGTTCGACGTGCAGAGGCCGTACTGCCCGCACGCCGCAATCGGCCCCACGTTCGAGGCCTCGCAAACGGGCGCACTCGCACTCGAACAGAGCGCATTGGTGCAAGGAGGATTGACGCCGTCGAGGAGACCGACACATTCGTCGCGCCCGTCATTGTCGACGTCGACGCAGCGTGTATCGCCCAAGTCGGCGCAATCGAGCTCGGCTTCGCAGTCCCGATGAATGCGTACGCACGACCGGGCGCTGTTGGTCAGAGTGATGCACGTGTAGTTGACCGGGCAATCGTCCGAGAATATGCAGGGCACGCGACGGTCGATGCAGGCGCCGCTCGGCCCGGGGTTCTCGCAAGCGAAGCCAGTCGGGCAGTCGAAGTCCGAGTCGCAACCCGGGGTCTGCTTGACGCACACGTTGCCGAGGCCCGAGGCTTCGCAAGCGTAGTTGTCGTTGTCTGGATCGAGCGGGCTCGGGCACTGATCGGGCGCTCCCGGGAACTGGCAGCTCCCTCGACTGTTCGGAAGGCACTGCATGATCGGCGCGCCTCCCGCCGTCTCACAACCCGAAGGGAAGCAGCCGCGCCCCGCGATGCAGTCATCGTCGCTGTTGCAGGTCGACCCCGGGCAGCTCGTACAAAGAGGACCGATGATGCACTCGGGCGTTCCACCGACACCGCCGGTGCCCCCGGTCGCCCCAACGCCGCCAGTACCCCCCGTGCCTCCGGTCGCGCCTGCGCCGCCGGTACCCGCCTGGCCACCCGCGCCGCCGTCGCCGCCGACCCCGCCAGTCGCGGTGTTTCCGGATCCGCCGACACCGCCGGTGCTGGGCGTCCCTCCGGTACCGAACACAGGAGGTGGTTGAACCTGTGTGTCATCGGCACAACCACCCAGAATTACAACGCAAATTGCAGCTACGGAAAACGCACGATAAGCCATTCTTGTCCTCTAGTTACAATATTGACGCAAGTTTCTATCATCATCAAACCGGAACCCAGCGGTTACACGGTAAAAATGCAAAATAGGTGAGCGTCTTAACAGTCCTCGATCGAAGGAGACCCTCGGTGACCCCAGGGGGTCTGGGATCGAGCTCGCGCCCGGACCGGCTCCTGACTGACCTCAGGGTGCCGCCCCGGCCTGGCACGCTGGCGCTCCTCCCGAGCGCGGGGAGGCACACACCTGTCGGACCGGACACTGGGTGATGTGCGCGCAGGTACCGCCCACCGGCACGCAATCCCGCCGGCCGTCAGTCCACAGGCCCACGCACTCGAAACCTTCGACGCAGTCGTCGTCGTCGAGGCAAAGCCCGTACTGTCCGCAGACGGTTTGGTCGCCGACCTGCGAGACCTCGCACACCGGCGCCGCTGCGTCGGCGCAGTTCGCGTTGAGGCAAGCGACGGGGCTCGGTTCGTTGGGATCCGCGGCGCCCGCGCACTCGTTCGTCCCATCGCCGTCGACGTCCTCACATCGTGGCGCGATACCGGCACAGTCGAGCTCGGCGTCGCATGACTGATTCACGCGCGTACAGAAGCTCGATAGCCCTGAGTCTTCGCAAAGATGTCCCATGGGACATTCGGAATCGAGCACGCAGGGGACGCGTCGATCCACGCACGAGCCTTCCTCACAACTAAAGCCGTACACACAGTCACGGTCGTTGTCGCAGCCTGGCGTGGTCTTCACGCACCGCAGGCCCTCGCTTCCGAGGTTCACACAATCGCGACCGTCGACGCAGTCGTCGTCGCTCGCACAGAAAGGCGCGACCGCAAGCTCGCACACTCGGATCGGATCCCCCTCATTGGTGGAGCATCCGGACTCGATGCAAACGTGGCCCAACGGGCATTCGTCGTCGGCCTCGCAAACGGTTTCGTCCGCTGGGCAGGCCCAACAGAGCGCCAGATCGATCTGGCAGGCAGGGACGTACGGCTCACCGCCGGCTCCGCCGCTTCCGCCCGCGCCATCACCCCCGGTTCCCGGGGTCCCGCCGCGTGGTACCCCATCGGCATCAGGATCGCCGCTGCACGCAGCACAGAACAACAGGATCGTAACCGGTAGGCCAAGCCAGCGATGAATCATGATAAGGGGTCCCCTTGGGAGTTAAAAACTTCCGAAAAATCGGGGGCCTAGCAATCGATCCGGACATAGTTCGGGCTAAAACTGACGATCCCGTAATCGTCGTCACACCTCACACAGACACCCTCATACCGGGTCCGACATCGACCGATGTGTCGGTTTGGTGCCGGAGCCCCTGGCGGCTCCCCGCCAAACCCCGTAGGCCACCAGTGCGGGGATGTGGAGACTCACCTTACTTGGGTTGTTGTGTGGAAGCGTCGGCTGCAGCGCCGCGCAGCCCGCGCCAGAGGTCAGCCGTGAAGTCTACGCACCCACGCCTCCGTCGATCCTAACGCCGGCGGCGACCGAGACGCCGATGGGGACGCTTCGGTTCGTCGACGGAAGACCCGACGCCGCGACGGTAAGCGCGGCATACGATCATCTCGACTTCTTGCGTGGCGTGCGCGCCTATCTTCAAGCGATGCCTGGCGCCGCGATGATCGCCATGCGCGACGGACTCTACGAGGCGGGGCTTCTGCCGAACTACACTGTGTTCATCAGCGAATCGTTGATCGACGCACGGAGTCGCTTTCTCACGCTCGACACGGAGACGGTCTACGCGACGACGTGGATCAGTCTGAAGGGAGGCCCGGTCGTCGTGGAGACGCCTCCGAGGACACTCGGGGTGTTCGTCGACGCCTGGCAACGGCATCTCGCCGACACGGGCTACCCGGGGCCCGATCGCGGAAAAGGAGGAACCTACGTGATCGTCCCGCCCGGATACGCGGGGTACGTTCCCGACAGCCAGTTCGCCGTCCGCTCGCGCACCCTTGGGGTCTGGATGCTGCTCCAAGGCTTTTTGGTGGACGGAAGCGCAACGCCCGCCACGGAGAACTTCCAAACGCACTTGAAGATCTACCCGCTCAAGGAGTCCGATCGACCCCCGCCAAACCAGTTCGTCGACATGTCAGCGATGCCTATCGACACGATCACGCCCAACGATCTCGAGTACTTCAAGGCGCTCGACGCACTGGTCCAGGAGGAGCCGCGAGAAAGCCAGGACCCAGAGTTCCTCGGGCTGCTCTCGGCGATCGGCATCGAAAAGGACACGAAGTTCGAGCCCGACGCAAGAGCCTCCGCCCTTCTGCGCGAGGCCGCCGTGGTCGGCGACATCACGGTCCGCGCGTTGCTCTTCGGCGATCGCAACCCGGCCAAACCCCTTCGGGAAGGGACCGAGTGGCGTGTCTTCGCCATGCCCGAGAGCAACGACTTCGTCACGGCTCACGCTCGCGAGCTCGACGCGCGCGCCGCGTTTCGTTACTTCGCGACGGCGCACGTTCCGAAGGTCGCGGACGACATCCTTGGACGTCGAACCGAATCGGCCGTCGTGTACCGAGATGCCGAAGGAAGACCGCTCGATGGGTCGCGTACGTACTCACTTACGCTCCCGGCGGTCGTCCCCGCCAAGAACTTCTGGTCCGTCATCGCCTACGACAACCAGACGCGGTCGATGCTGCAGACCGACCAGCGGTTCGCAAGCGTCAACACCGCTCAAAGCCGTCTGCTGCAACGCCCGCCCCCGAGGATGAACGACGACGGTTCCACCACCCTCTACTTTGGTCCGCGTCCGCCGGCACAAGGGCGTCGCAAGGGGGCGAATTCCTGGAGCGCGAACTGGATCCAAACCACGCCTGGAAGGGGGTGGAACGCAGTACTTCGCCTGTACGGTGCGCTCGAACCTTGGACGGAGCGAACATGGACGCCCGGCGAGATCGAACGCCTGAACGACTTCCAGCGGGTGGACCCAGCCGGACGCAAGCCGCCGAAGATGGCGACGCCCGAACCAAGCGACCTGATCGAATACGCGAGGACCGAGACCCGAATCGGGACGCTCGAGGCCCCACTGGGGGTTCCCTCGGCCGAATCGACAGAGCTCGTCTACGCCAACCTCGATTTGATCCGCGCGGTGGATGCGTTTCTAATGACCCTCCCGAGTGCCTCCCTGCTGGCGATGAAGCGCGGGCTGGCGAGCGCCGGGGTCGCGGACGACTCTGTCATCGGCACGTTCGACCGCCGCGTCGACGCCCACTCCCTCGTCCTGACCGCGCCCGCCGATACCGTCGACATGCTGGCCTGGCTCGACCTTCGCGAGGGGGCGCTCGTCGTGAGCAACCCTCCGTCAACGGGAGGCGTGATCGACGACTTCCTATTTCGGGTGCGGACCGAGTTCGGGCCATCGGGCGCGGACGAGGGAAGCGGTGGTCTCTACCTACTGATGCCACCGAACTACCAGGGCCAGATTTCAGAGCGCTACCTCGCTTTCGCATCTCCGACCTACGGCAACTGGGCGAGGTGGCGAACGCGAGCTTCGGGCGACGACCCGATCACCGTGAGCCGAACCCTCGAACAATCGATCGAGGTGTACCCGTTCGATGTCGATTTCGATTTCGACGAGGACTTCGACCTCGAAGCGTCACCCGCGGAGAAGGTAGACGGCGAGGACCCCGCTGCGCAACAAGAGGAGCTCGAGGATACAGGTGCGAATCGGTTCGTCAGTTTGAGCGGGCGAACCCTCAACACCATTCACCCGAACGACGCGAGTTTCTACGATGGCGTCCACGCGCTTCTTCAGGAAGAACGTGCGGACGCGTTCAGCCCGGAAGTCCTGGGGTTACTCGCCGCGATCGGAGTTCGAGGGGGACAACCGTTTGTGGTGTCGAAGTCGTGGCGGAAGACGCTGACCGATGGTGCGGCCATAGCCAACGCGACGTCGCGGGCGCTCGCATTCCGGCCACGGGATCCAAGGGCCTACGTCTACGAGGACTCAGGATGGTATCGACCGTTCGTCGGCAACAGCACGAAGTTCCTCCGCAATGGCGCTCGGACACTGGACGCCCGGACGACGTTCTTCTACTTGTCGACCGACCTCGACTCGACGCTGACCAGCGACGCGCACGGGGTTGGGTCCAAATCATCGTTTCTCGCGACTGACTCGACCGGTGCGTATCTC
>JBCCEK010000062.1:0-21021 GCA_039030295.1 Myxococcota bacterium
CATCGAAGAAGAGGAGGCGCACTACGTCAACGAAGCGATCCTCCGCGACGACATCATGCCCACCGACACATTCGGCGGCTAGAGCCCCGAGGGGAACATGCAAATCAAAACGATCCTGCTACCGACAGATTTCTCGGAGAACGCGGAACACGCGCTTGGATACGCGGTCGAGCTGGCCAAGGGCTTGGGGGCGGAAATCCATCTTCTACATGTACCCGTCGTGCCGACGTATGTGCTGATGGACCTCTCGTACAGCCCCGGACCCGAGGTGGTCACGCAGATCCACGAGGAGGCCAAGGCTGCGCTCGCCGAGCGGGCCGAGAAGGTGAGCGCAGCGGGCGTGCCGCACACCGTGGCGACGCGTTCGGGAACCGTCCACGAGGTCGTTCGTGACTACGCGATCGAGCACTCGGTCGACCTCATCATCCTCGGAACTCATGGCCGGTCGGGGGTGTCCAAGCTCATCTACGGGAGTGTGACGGAGCGCGTCGTCAAGACGGCGAAAACGCCCGTCCTCGCGGTTCCGCTGGCGGCGGTGCCGTCGCTAGACGTGATCGTCGTGGCGTACGACTTCTCGGACCCGGCGAACCAAGCCGCGGCGCTCGCGCGATCCCTACACGGCACTTTCCCCGGCGCCGTTCATTTGGTCCACACCTACCTCGACGTGTGGGGCGAGTACACCGATCGCGGGGCGGTCGTCGGTGTAGCGGCGGACAGACGGCGCGAAGCCCTGGCGAGAGGTCTCGAAGAGATGCTCACGGAGGCCGCCAGTGAGCTCTTTTCGATCGACGCTCAGTCGGTCCAGTGCCATCTCGTCACGGGAGATCCAGCCGAAGGGATACTCTCGGTAGCCAACAAGGTCGGCGCGAACGTCATCTGCGCGGGCACGACCGGCAAGAGCGGCGTGGAACGCGTCTTGCTCGGAAGCGTCGCGAGACGACTCCTTCACGACAACAAGCTCCCGGTATTGCTGGCGCATGGCGACTCCTGAAGGCTCGGTCTTGATCCTGCTGGGGCAGCGCGCATCATAGGCACCTGATGAACGGGCAAGTCGTCGTCGCCGCGCTCTGCTTGGTCGCCCTTTCGGGCTGCGAGTGTGGCAAGCGCCAGCAACCCAAGGACACGCCCCCCGCCGAAGCGGTATTGCCTCCGGGCTTCGATCGCGTGATGGCGGACCACGAAGGCCTTGCGTTCGTGGCGCGCGACGCCTTGATTCGAGGAGACCTCGAACGGGCCCGCCAATCGATGCGAAAGCTCGCGTTCTTCATGGAACACACCCCCTACCCCGACGGCGGCAAGGATTTCGCGCGAATCACCAAGGCGTTGGCGGCGGAGGTTCGGTCGGGACGTGATCTCGAAGAAGCGTGCATGGCCTTCGCACGGCTGTCCCACGCATGCGGACAGTGCCATCACACGCTGAACCGGGGGCCGCCGGTCCGCCTCGACCCCGTGCCCGAAGGGAGCGATGTGAAGACCCACATGCGGCGCCACTACTGGGCTGTGGAGCGGATGTGGGAAGCACTCCTGACCGATTCTCCCCGCACGTTTCAGCGTGCGGCACGTGTTCTGGCGGAGGCACCCTTACACGGAGAGCGCGTCCCCGACTCCGAGACACCGGCCGGGGTCTCGAGGCTTGGTTTCGAGGTCCACGACCTCGCATTCGCCGCCGCCGTCGAAGGAAGCAACGTCGTGGACGACTACGTGCCGGGACCCGGCGAGCGTCGCGCCTCACGCCCGACGACTCGGGGCCAAGCGGAGATCTTCGGCCAGATCCTCTACACCTGCAATCAGTGTCATGAACAGTTGGGGGTTACCCCCACCCTGCCCGGCGACCCTCAACCCCAAGGAGACCCTTGATCCCGCCACGACAGCTCCTGCGTGTTGCAATGATGTTGCTCGCGCTCGCATTGTGCGCGGCCTGCGGTACCGGGCGGGTGCGAGCAGGCCAAGCCACGGAGATCCGACAAGAAGAGGTTTACGAACCGAGCACCAAGGTCGAGCCGCCAGAGGGCAACAGTGAGCGACTGCCGGAAGCCTACCCGTTGCTGGAGGTCGACCTTGAACGGCGAAGACCCGCTTACGAGCCCGACGAGGGCTCCAACCCCGAATAGCGAACGATCATGACCAAGTACTGCGAACCGGATCAAGCGGCCAATCACGTGAGTTCCAACCAGCGCGTCTTCATCCACGGGGGCGCGGCAACGCCACTCCGGCTGGTGGACGCACTCGTAGCGCAGTCGAGCCGCCTTCGAAACGTGGAGTTGATACATCTACACACCTCAGGGACGGCGGACTACGCCAAGCCCGAGTACGCCCGCTCGTTCCGAGTCGCGAACCTGTTCGTGGGCCAGAACATGCGCGCACAGCTCGATGGCGACCGGGTGGACTATCTGCCGCTCTTCCTTTCGGAGATTCCCAAGCTATTTCGATCCCGCGCCCGTCCGCTCGACGTCGCGCTCGTCCAGGTCTCACCGCCCGACAAGTGGGGGTACTGCAGCTTGGGAGTCTCGGTCGACGTCGCGCGCGCCGCGGTCGACTCCGCCAAGGTCGTGATCGCGCAGATCAACAGCCACATGCCGCGCGTGCATGGTGACGGGTTTGTGCATGTCGACGAGCTCGACTGGCTGGTGGAGCACGACGAGCCGCTTCCTGAGGTGCCGGCGTTGGATCCCAGCGAGGAAGAGCTCGCGATCGGCCATCATGCTGCGGAGCTCATCGAGGACGGGGCTACGCTGCAGATGGGAATTGGCGCGGTTCCGGACGCTGTTTTGGCTGCACTCAAAGGGCATCGCTACCTTGGCGTCCACACCGAGATGTGGTCGGACGGCTTGCTTCCGCTCCTCGAGTGCGGCGCGGTCGACAACAGTCGCAAGGTCGTCCATCGCGGGCGGACCGTATCCGGTTTCGTGATCGGCACCCGTCGCGTCTACGACTTCGTCGACGACAACCCCAAGATCGTTCAGTACGACATCGAGTATGTGAACCGGGTTAACGTGATCAGCCGGAACCCGAAGGTCACCGCAATCAACTCCGCCGTCGAGGTCGACCTGACGGGCCAAGTGTGCGCAGACTCCATCGGCCACCGCGTGATTTCCGGTGTCGGCGGACAAATGGACTTCATCCGAGGTGCGATGGTCTCGGACGGTGGAAAACCGATCATCGCGTTGACGAGCCGCACCAAAAAGGGGACTCCAAGAATCGTTCCCACCCTGCGGCCGGGCGCGGGGGTCGTGACGACCCGGGCGCACGTTCGGTACGTCGTGACCGAGAACGGCGCCGTTGATCTGTATGGGGCGACCCTCAACGAGCGGGCTGAGCTCCTCATCTCGATCGCCCATCCGGACGACCAAGAGGCCCTCGAGAGCGCTTGGCACGAGACGCGCGCCTAGGCGAACTCGTTGCGCTGCCTTTGCGGAATTGACGGCCACCCTGCAGACACTGCGCCCAGGGGAGCCAATGTTTGGTTTCTTGTCACCGAAAGACCTGGGCTTTGGCTGTGCTTTTTGGCACACCTCATGCTTCAGGGGCTGGTTCCCTCATGGCGATTCTTCCACAGTGGTTCCCAGGTCGCGGTCGCGACTCCGAGGGGCGCGCGCGAGCGACGCGACGCCCAAGACCTCCGCTCGTCGCGCCGGGCGAACGGGCTGCCAAGCCCGAAGATGAGTGGCTGATCACCAACCAGAGCGGCTCGTTCGCGATGGGCACCGTCGATCGAATCCCGCGACGGAAGTATCACAGCCTGCTCACGGTCCGCGAACCGGGAGTCGGTGAGCCACTCAATCTGATCGCGGAGCTCGAAGACTGGTTCATCCTCGGCGACGAAACCGTCGCACTCCACAACTTCGACTGGGGAAGCAGCGTCGAGCCCGACGGCGCAAGCCATCTCGTTCAGTTCGACCCCCAACCACGCTGGACCTACCGGTTCGCCGGGCTCGAGGTGACCCGCGCCCTCACGATGGAACCGGATGCCGACGCCGTATGGGTTCGATACGCCGTTCGGGGAGTCACCGAACCGATCCAACTCCGCCTGCGACCGCTTCTGCGTTCCCGCCCCATCCACGACCTCACGGTGGCCAACCCCTTCTTAAACGGGGCGGTGACGATCGACGACGAGAGACCGTATCTCGAGGCGAGGCTTCGCCCCTACGAAGGCCTGCCCCCGATCATCATGGCCCTCCACGGCGCCGCAGGCTGGTTCAGCGCGGACGGGCACTGGTACCGCGGCGTTCACTACGCATGGGAGAGACAAAGGGGCTACGAAGACGCCGAAGACCTCTTCACGCCCGGAGAGGTTTGCATCGACATCGAGGGCGATACCACTTTCGCGATGCGGCTTGGGACAGCCCGGTCCCGGCGCTCGACAAGCGGTGACGTCGGCGGCCGAGGCGAAGCGCGACAGTCTTTCACGAACGAACTCGAGCGCGCTGCAGACGCCTACTTGGTGAAGCTCCGCGGCGGTCGGACAGGCGTGATCGCGGGCTACCCGTGGTTCGGGGAGTGGTCACGAGACGCGCTGATCGCCCTACCCGGGCTGTGCCTGGCCCGCGGCAAGGTCGAGGAAGCGGTCGACATTCTCGAATCCCTGAGCCGGAGGCGTGAGAACAGGCTCATTCCGAACATCCCGCAGAGCGGGGACGTCCCTGCGAACACCAACGCCATCGACGCATCCCTCCTCTTCGTCTGGGCGACGGCGCTCACGGCCAAGAAGACCCGAAGCCGCCGCGTCAGTGCGCTCGAGGAAACCAGCATCGAGTTGGTCGAGGCGGTGTTGGACGGCGCGGACCCTCGCGTGAGAGTCGACGACGAGGGGTTCTTGTTCGTCGAGCAGGGGCCCTGGGCCCTCACCTGGATGGACGCGATGACCGACGGACAACCGGTGACGCCACGATGGGGCTACGCCGTGGACCTGAACGCGCTTTGGCTCTCCGCCCTTCAGACCACCGCCGGGTGGGCCGCCACCCTCCGACCGGAGATCGTGCCGCGTCTCGAAGAAACCGCGACGAAACTCGCAGATCATTTCGAGGAAAGGTTCTGGCTTCAGGATCAGGGCTTCTTGACCGACACCCACGACGGCATCGAACCCGATGGGCAGCTCAGGCCCAACCAGCTCTGGGCCCTCGTCCTTCCGGACATTCCAGTCCGTGATGCCTACAAGCGTGCTGCGCTCGAGGCGATGCGAGAGAAGCTCCTCACGCCCGTTGGGCTTCGTACCCTTTCGCCCGACGACCCCGAGTACCGTGGCACCTATGGCGGCTCCCAAAAGGAGCGCGACTTGGCGTATCACCAAGGCACCGTCTGGCCGTGGCTACTCGGGCTCTATGCAGAAGCCGTACGAACCATCGAGGGTCCAGACGCCGCGCGGGAAGAGCTTCTTCCGATTCTCACAGGCCTGTGGGTCCACTTTCGAAGCGAAGGGTGCATCGGGCAGTTGAGCGAAGTGTTCGACGGTGACCCTCCCCACAAACCAGGTGGCGCGCCTGCTCAAGCGTGGAGCGTCGCGGAGGCGCTGCGGATCGCGATGATTGCCGAACGATGAGGGTGCTCATGCTCGGATGGGAATACCCCCCTCATATCAGCGGTGGCCTCGGAACAGCCTGCGAGGGCCTCACCCAAGCCCTTGCACGTCGTGGGATCGAGATCGATTTCGTGGTGCCGCGCCTCTATGGGGAGGAGCGCGCGGAGCACATGCAGATCCTCGGCGCCGCGGATGCCGGTCCCTACCGAGCGACCCGATCACACGTCATCGGCGCGGTGCACGGTGCCCCGAACATCTCGGTGGCCCAATCTGCCAGCGAAGAGTCCGGTGCGGCGCCCGTTTCATCACGAACCATCCGAACGATCGCGGTTCCGGCGATGCTCAAACCCTATCTCGACCCCGCGACGTACGAGATGTTGTTGGAGGAGACGGGCCCAACTCCCGTCCGCGAGGGGACCCCGCTATCAGGTCCACATACCGACCCGCCCGCGACTCCAACGAACGACGAGCCGCAGCCGAGGAGCGCGCAGCCAGCGCCATCGATCCAGCGCGCAGAAGAGCACTATGGCTCCGACCTCTTCGCCGAAGTGGCGCGCTACGCGGCGACCGCGACCCGCCGAGTTCGAGGCGTTCAATACGACCTGGTGCACGCCCACGACTGGATGACGTTTCCGGCAGGCGCAGAAATTGCTGCCCGAGCGGGCGCGCCATTGGTGACACACGTACACAGCCTCGAATACGACCGCGCCGCGGAAGGGGCGGACCGGGACATCGTCGAAGTCGAACGTCGAGGGCTCCGCGAGGCGACCCGAGTCGTCGCGGTCAGCTACTACACCCGAGGACTCATCCACAGGATTCACGGAACGAACCTCGACAAGATCTCGGTCGTCCACAACGGCGTCTACACGCGTGAGACCGTGAAGGCCTACGAGCAACAGCGCACCTCCCAGGGGCCCATCGTCCTGTTCCTCGGCAGAGTCACGTTCCAAAAGGGCCCCGAGTACTTCGTGGAGGCCGCTGCGCGGGTCCTTCAAAGCGTCCCGGACGCGACGTTCGTCATGGCCGGGTCAGGCGACATGCTTCCCCGCATGAAGGGAATGGTCGAGGACTTGGGTATCGAAGAATCATTTCGCTTTCCGGGTTTCGTGCGGGGCGCTGAACTGGAACGCACGTTCTCGACCGCCGACGTCTACGTCATGCCGTCGGTCTCGGAACCTTTCGGCATCGCGCCGCTCGAGGCGATGAGCTACGATCGACCGGTAGTCGTTTCGAAGCAATCCGGCGTTTCCGAGGTGCTTCGCAACGCACTCAAGGTCGACTTCTGGGACGTCGACAAAATGGCCAGCCAGATCGTAGGCTTGCTCGAGTTGCCCGAGTTACGCCGCGTGATCGTCGATCGCGCGCGCGAAGAAATTCGCCACATCCACTGGGATGCGGCCGCAGAGAAACTCATCCCCATCTACGAATCGCTCGTTACCCACTGAGGTGTCACATGCCGTCGGTCTGTTTCTACTTCGAAGTTCATCAACCCTATCGGCTAAGGCCCTACGGAGCCCTTCAAGTGGGCCGCGACCACGAGTACTTCGACCGAACCCTCAACTCGGAAGTGCTGCGAAAAGTCGCGGACAAGTGCTACCTCCCCGCCAACGAATCGATGCTGCGATTGATCGAGCGTACCGACGGGAGGTTCCGTATCTCCTACGCCGTCACCGGCGTCTTGATCGAGCAGATGAAGGAGTACGCACCGGAGGTGTTGGACAGCTTCATCCGGCTCGCGAAAACGGGCGCGGTCGAGTTCGTCGCGGAAACGTACTACCACAGCATGGCCGCACTGTACGACCGCGATGAATATCGGGCTCAGATCGACCTCGAGTTGGAGCTGATTCGCTCCGAGTTCGGGCAGACACCTCGAGTCTTCAGGAACACCGAGCTCGTTTACAACGACGACATCGGGCAGTGTATCTCTGACCTCGGCTTCGACGCCATCCTGGTGGAGGGCGCCGACGATGTGCTCGGCTGGAGAAGTCCGAACTTCGTGTACCAGGTGCAAGGACGAGATACCCGTCTTCTCACGAAGAACTACCGACTCTCCGACGACATTGCGTTTCGGTTCTCGAATCGGGCCTGGGCCGAGTACCCGCTCACGGCGCCCAAGTTCGTCAACTGGATTCACCGCCACAGTGGCGCCGGCGACGTCGTCAATCTCTTCATGGACTACGAAACGTTTGGAGAGCATCAGTGGCGAGAGACCGGGATCTTCGACTTCCTCGAGCACTTCCCGGATGTCCTGCTCCAGCACCCCCATTGGGATCTGGCGACTCCGAGCGAAGTCATTGACCGCTACCCCTCCCTTGGTGAGCTTTCCTTCCATCGCACGGTTTCCTGGGCGGACGAAGCACGGGACATCAGCGCTTGGCGAGGCAACGAGATGCAGCAGCGGGCGCTCGCCGAGATCTACGCACTCGGCCCGGAGATCAAGGCTCGGAACAACTCGTTTCTGCTGGAGCTGTGGCGGAAGCTGCAGACTTCGGACCACTTCTACTACATGGCGACGAAGTCGGCCGCCGACGCAGAGGTACACGACTACTTCAGTCCGTACGAAGGCCCGTACGACGCGTTCATTCACTACATGAACGTGGTCAAGGACCTCAAACTGTCGATTCTCAGCATGGACGAGAAGCGGATCCCAGCATGAGCGGCCCCGTGTTCTTCGAGATCTCCTGGGAGGTCTGCAACATGGTGGGGGGTATTCACACGGTCCTGGCGAGCCGCGTCCCTGAGATACACATCACCTACGGCGAAGAACACTACATCACGTTTGGGCCGGATGTGTTGAGGGCCGAGGGAACGGCGCCCGAGTTCCGCGAGGACATCTGGGACCCCGGTCTCGCAAAGTCTTTCGAGGGCCACGAGGTCGGTGTGTCGATGGGGCGTTGGCTGGTCCCGGGCGAGCCTCGTTGCTTGTTGATCAACCATTCGCGTCTCTACGAACGCAAAGACCAGATCCTCGGTTACTACTGGGAGAAGTACCAACTCGACTCTCTCTTCGGTGCTTGGGACTACTACGATCCTGTCTTGTTCGGGCACGGAACGGGCATGGTGATCGAGCACATCCGGAACCATCGTTTGCTGCCCGGGCGGCAAACCGCGTTGGTTCAAGCGCACGAGTGGATGTCTGCGGCGGCAATTCTGCATCTCAAGGAAGCCGCACCTGAGATTGGGACCGTGTTCACCACGCACGCGACGATGCTCGGTCGCACCCTCGCGGGACGCCGCGCAGACCCGGCGTTTTACCGAAGTCTCCCGTCCGTGGACGCTGAGGGCGTCGCGAAAGAGCTCGATGTCTCTTCGAAGCACTCGATGGAGACTGTCGCCGCACGCGAGGCCGACGTCTTCTCGACCGTAAGCGAAATCACGGCGATCGAGTGCAAGCATCTGCTCAAACGGGATCCCTCGGTCATGCCCAACGGGTTTGGCGCCCGTCCAGTGACAAGCAAACGGCGTACGAAAGCTCGCGCGGATTTGTTCAACTTGGCCGAGTTGACGACCGGCGACACGTACGATCCCGAAAAGACGCTCATCTTCGCGCTCGCGGGCCGATACGAGTACGTCAACAAGGGGGTCGACGTGTACCTCGAAGCAGCGGCCAGGATCCGGAGCCAACTCGCGGAGCGCGCCGGCAAGCGCGTGATCGTCTATGCGATGCTCCCCGCGGGTCACGCAGAACCCAAGCGGGAACTCTGGGACCGCGCGCACGGTGCATCGGTCGGTCGACCGTTGCGCTGCACGCACGACCTAGTCGACGAAGGCAACGACCCGATCACCCAGCAGCTCAACGCCCTTTCGTTTCACAACGAACCAGGAGAGCCGGTCCACGTCGTTCACGTTCCGATATACCTCGACGGAACCGATCCGCTCATTCGGCAAAAGTACTGGGACCTGCTTCCTGGTGCCGATCTGGGTGCGTTTCCGTCGTTCTATGAGCCCTGGGGCTACACACCCCTCGAGGCGGTCGCAGTGGGGGTCCCTGCCATCACCACAGACCACGCAGGGTTCGGTCGTTGGGTCAAGCGCCAAGGCGACAACAAACGAACCGGTGTCCGCGTGATGAAACGCGAGGGGGTTCCGTTCGATGAGGTCAGCCAGAAGCTCGCGGACGCGTTCGTCGAGTTCATCGACCTAGACGAGGACACGCGCGAGGAACTCAGTAAGGCGTGCCTCGAGACTGCCGCCATGACGTCGTGGTCGAACTTCATCGAACACTACGAAACCGCCCACCGAACGGCGCTCGACGCCGGGGCGGCGAGGCGAAAAGAACTCCCCATGGAGCGGCTGAGTTCGACCTCGATTCCGGCCACCCGAGGCCCCCTCGAACAGATCTCGCGAGACGCCGGGACCGAGGGAACGCCATATACCCGCAACTTCAACGTCGCCAATGCGCTGCCCGAAGACCTCGAGGCCCTCGAAGAGATCGCCGCCAACCTCTGGTGGCGGTGGCACCCCGAGGCCGCAACGCTCTTCAAGAAACTAGACCCGGAACTGTGGTTCGCCCTCGGTGAGAACCCACACGCCCTCCTCGACCAGGTGAAGACCGACAGACTTTCGTCACTGGCGATGGACACCGAGTACGTGCGCAACGTTCGACAAGTTCACGAAGCGCTGAGCGAGAATACAACTACACGAGAACCACGGATCGCGTACTTCTGCATGGAGTTTGGGGTCGCCGATTTCTTGAATCTCTACTCTGGCGGACTCGGGATCCTCGCGGGGGACCACCTCAAAGCGGCCAGCGATCTCGACATTCCGCTCTGCGCCGTCGGACTGGCCTACAAGGAAGGTTACTTCCGTCAGTTCATCGACAGCGAAGGCCACCAAGAAGCGGTCGGGGACGTCAACGACTTTCATGTCCCACCGTTCGAGCCGGTCATGGCTGGCGCGTACGCGCCCTTGAAGGTGACCGTTCCGATGCCGACCGGTCCGGTTCATCTGCAGGCTTGGCAGCTACGGATAGGCCGCGTCATCCTCTATCTGCTGGACACGGACCTGCCCGAGAACCGCCCCGAAGACCGTGCGATCACCGATAGGCTCTACGGGGGCGACGCGTCACACAGGCTTCGGCAGGAGATGATACTCGGCCTTGGCGGGTTTCAGCTTCTCACCGAGCTCGGCATCGACCCGGACGTGTTCCACATGAACGAAGGGCACAGCGCATTCCTGTTGCTGGCTCGCGCGGCACACCTGATTCAGCGGCACGGGCTTCGGTCCCCAGAAGCTTTCGAGTACGTCCGCAACACGACCGTCTTCACGACACATACGCCGGTGCCTGCTGGACATGACCATTTCCCCGAGCAGATGATTCGACCCTACCTGACGCGGTTCGAGAACCTGCTCCGTCTGGACTGGCCCAGGCTCATGGCGATGGGGAGCACGCCTGACGGCGAACCGAACGAGTTTGGCACGACCGCGCTCGCGGTCCGAAGCACGGCCCGAGTCAACGGTGTGAGCGTCAAACACGGCGAGGTCGCCAGGGAGATGTTCCTGCAGTTCTATCCTGAACTCGACAACCCGGATGACGTTCCATGCGGCAGCATCACCAACGGCGTCCACGTACCCACGTGGTTGGCTCCGCGCTGGCAACGCTTGATCGAACGCGAGATGGGTCCGACGTGGCGAGACTCGGTCGCAGACCCGGATCGCTGGACCTGGCTACGTGACCACGACCCAGCAGAGATATGGGGCGTGCACCGATTGCTTCGGCAAGACTTCATCGCGTGGCTCCGACAGCACCTCACCCGCACGTGGACGCGACGTCGCGAAGACCTTTCGACCCTCAAAAAGGTCCTCGACGGACTCGAGCGAGACCCTCTCTTCATCGGCTTCGCGCGGAGGTTCGCCCCGTACAAGCGAGCAGACCTTCTGTTGACGGAACCGGAGCGCCTCGCTGAGTTGTTGAGTCACACGCCAGGGGCGATCTTGCTCTACGCAGGCAAGTCGCACCCGGCCGACGGGCTCGGAAAAGACCTGCTTCGACGAGTCTTCGAAGCCACGAAGCATCCAGACCTCGTCGGAAAAGTCGTGTTCATCGAGGACTATTCGATCGACGAGGCGAGACGCATGGTTGCCGGATGTGACGTGTGGCTCAACACGCCTACCCGGCCGCTCGAGGCGAGCGGGACCTCCGGAATGAAGGCCGCCATGAACGGTTGCTTGAACCTGAGCGTCGACGATGGTTGGTGGATAGAGGGCTATACGGGAGACAACGGCTGGGTCATCGATCTACCCGCTGCCACCATTCACGACGCCAGCGCATTCGACCGGGCGGCGACGATGGCCTTGCTCGAATCGGAGATCCTTCCCGCCTACCGAAATCGAGACGAGGCCGGGATTCCCACGGCTTGGGTCGAGCGGATGAAGTCGAGCATGGCGACGATCATCCCTCGGTTTTCCGCTCGACGAATGGTGTCCGACTACGCCGACCGCTTCTACGAGCCGGCCATGCGAGACGCCACGAAACTGCGCGACGGAAACTACCGCCCCCTGTTTCGGCTGGCAGAACAGACCGCGTCTCTGCGCAGGCACTGGTCTGATGTCGCGCTCGAGAGTGTCAGATTCACCGGTCTCTCAGAGGAAACGCTTGCGGTCGGAACCACGGTGGGTGCCGAGATCGTCGTCCACCACCCGGGACTCGACGCGCGGGAACTAGACGTGGAGGCGGTCGTCATGTTCGGCGCACGGACGAGCGACAAGACCTCGAGGGTCACCATTCGGTTCGAGCCGGAGGGAGAAGCCGAGCGAAGCACGTGGCGTGGTGCCTTCACCGTCCAAGCGAGTGGCGGGCACGAACTCAAGTTTCGCGTCAGGCCCAGGGAGCGTAGTGACGCGTATCCAGGTGCCATCGGCATTCACCTGCAGAAGTGGCTGTAACGAGGTCGCTAACGATGCATGACACGGGCGAAATCCAGCCCGCCAACGATGCCGGTCACTCCGCGCTCGTCCTCGATGAGGATACGCCGCGCGTTCATCGCCAGCGCTTGCTCCGCCGCTCGGCCGAGTCCGAGCCCGGATGGAAGGATCAGGATTCTGGCGTTCATCCCGTGTTCAACCGGTGTCTCCGGAGGCAGGCGGCGAGACTCGAGCGCCCCCGCCTGATCGAAGATCCCGACAGGAAACGTGCTCTCGACGACGACGAGGCCATGCTTGTTGGATACGTCCAGGCGGTCGACCGCCAACGCAATCGGGTCCTCGGCTTTGACCTTGACGATTGAGCCAGACGCGATCTCCGCGATGGGCGTCTTGATTCGCTTCTCAGCGACGGCGCGCATGAGATCGCGCGTCGAAACCACCCCCTGCACGGCACCGTCGGCGGTGACGAACACACGGTGCACGCGCTCTTTGACCATCGCTTTTGCGGCGACACTAAGAGGCGTGCCACGAGACACTTCAACCGCTGGGGATTGCATGATCTCTTCAACCGGCCGACCGGGCACGCGGAACGCCTGTCCGGCCTCGTAAACCGCGGCGTGCAACAGGTCGGTTCGAGAAACAACGCCCTTGAGGGCGCCCGCGTCGTCGACGACCCCGATCGCGGATACACCGTGGGCGACGAACACGTCGTTTGCAGCAACCAGGGTTTCGCCGAGCCGCAGAACATGAACGGGGGCGGTCATGTAGTCGTCGACAGGCATCTCAAAATGGGCCATTCACACACCTTTCACGCTTGAACGTATGGCTAGGGTCGCACCGCGAGTACAGGAACCGGCGAGTAGCGTAGGCAGTACTGAGGCGTGCTGCCAAGCATCATGCCACGCAGGCGACCCTGCCCATGAGAGCCGACAAACAGCAAATCAGCTTGAATGTCCGCGACCGTGTTGCAGAGGCTCTTACCCACCCAGCCATCCAGAACGCGGCTCTTCGTCTCCGCCGGGAGACCCTCGCCGACGATGATCTGATCCAAGCGTGCTTGCGCGGCAGCGCTTAGGCCCTCGAGCACCTCGCTCCAGTCTCCGGATCTGAGGTTGTCCATCAGAGGATGCGGGACCACGTGGATCAACACCACCTCGCCCTCGACCGCTGCAGCGACGTCGCGGGCCCAACGCACGGCCTCGAGCCCATTGGCCGAGAAGTCAACGCCAACGGCAATTCGCGCACCACGGTAGTCGGGCCGGAGACGCCCGCACGCGACGATGACCGAGCAAGGCGCTTGGCGCACCACGCGCTCCGCAGTCGTACCAAGGAGCCTCTCTGGAAGCCCGATGGTGTGACTCGAATCGCCGACGGCGATCAGATCGGCGTTGACCGCGACGGCGGTGCGCAAGATCGTCTCCCAGGGTTTCCCCTCTTCGCAGGAGGTGTGACACTGGACCCCTTGGGCCTCGCACTTGGCGCGGGCGTCTTCGAGCGCCCGCATGCTGTTCTCAAGTCGACCCCTAAACCGCTCCCGTAGCGCCTGGACCGCGGACCGGGCACCGATGGGGAGGTCAGCCCAGCCGTGGTCGAGGCCCATTTCGTTCGCATGGACCAGCCAGAGCGCCGCCCGGGTCGCGGACGCGGTCGGCAAGGCGAGTCTGAGGGCGCGAGCCCCAGACTCCCCGAGATCCGTCCCCACGACGATGGTCCTGACCGCCATGGGGAGATACTCAGCAAGCCTCGTGCCAGCCCCGAAAGGCCCCTCGGACGAGAACTCCTTTCGCTCGTGGCGCATATTTGGCGCATTCTATGCGCCATATCGGGGCCGTGTGCAGAATTTGCACGACGACAGGGCGGGTTTGTGCGTCAATACGGCCGAGCGCAGTCGGCCCGCATCTTGCTTCGTAACTGCCTCGAACGAGGACGAGATGGCACAACAAAGCAAAGTCACGGAGCTGCCGACTGTCGCTTCGCGCGATCGCCGGCCCATCAAGGCCACGACGACAGGCCGAGTGCTTGTGGTCGACGACGAGGCAAACGCGCGAAGCGCGCTCGGGGAGCTGCTCGAAGAGGCCGGTCACATGGTGAGGACCGCCCGAGACGGCCGAGAGGGACTCCTGCAGCTCGATCAGTTTGATCCGGACGTCGTTCTCACGGACCTCAAGATGCCCGGGATCGATGGCCTGGCCCTGATCGAGCAGGGAAGAGCCAAAGCACCCCACGCCACGTTCATCGTGATGACGGCGTTCGCCACCGTCGATACCGCGGTACGCGCGATCAAGCTCGGCGCGGAGAGCTACCTGACCAAGCCGCTGGAGCTCGACGCGGTCCATGCCATCGTCGAACGCGGCATGGAGCGTGCTTTTCTTTCGAGGGAAGCCGCGCAGTTGAGGGCGCGAGTCGACGAACGGTTCCAGTTCGACAGCATCCTAGGCGAGCATCCATCGATGCAGCGCCTGATGAAGAACATCGCTCAGGTCGCGGAGAGCCGCGCCACCGTGCTGATTCACGGGGAGACGGGCACCGGCAAGGAACTCATTGCGGCGGCGATCCACCAAAACTCGGACCGCAAGAACAAACCCTTCGTCCGGCTCAATTGCGCGTCACTCAGCGAGACCCTGCTCGAATCCGAGCTCTTCGGACACGAACGAGGTTCGTTCACAGGCGCGGTGGGGCGTCGTGATGGGCGGTTCCAGCAAGCCAATGGCGGCACACTCTTCCTCGACGAGGTCAGTGAGATCCCGCCGCCCATCCAAGTCAAACTGCTCCGTTTTCTGCAGGAGAGAGAGTTCGAGCGCGTCGGCGGCAACGAGACGATCAAAGTCGACGTTCGCGTCGTGGCAGCAACCAACAGGGACCTCAAGGAGCTCGTGGACGCTGGCGGTTTTCGAGAAGACCTGCTCTACCGCCTCAAGGTGGTCCAACTCGACGTTCCGCCGCTTCGAGTGCGGAGGAGCGACATCCCACTGCTCGCCCACTCGTTCCTGCGCACCTACGCCGAAGAGAACGGTCGGGACGTACGGGGCTTCACCCGCAGGGCGCTCCAGCAACTCACGGTCTATCCGTGGCCTGGGAACGTGCGCGAACTCGAGAACGCGATCGAGCGCGCGGTCGTGATGTGCAACCAGGAGGTCATCGACATGGACGATCTGCCGTCGTCCGCCGACCCTGGCATCGACGATGACTCCCTGCTCGCCCTGATTCCGGGGGTCACAATGGCGGAACTCGAGCGCGTGGCGATTCTGAGGACGCTCGATGCCGTCGATGGTTCGACGGCCCGGGCCGCTGAGATCCTTGGGATCAGCCAACGCAAGATCCAGTATCGCGTCAAGGAATGGGGCTACCAACCTCCTCGGCGACCGTCCGAGGCCTCCTAAGGGTTGAGCGGAATCCAGAAGGACGCGCGTGTTCCTCCACCAGGGCGCGGATCGAGGCGCACCGCGCCGCCGTGGAGTTCCACGATCCGCTTGACGATCGCGAGCCCAAGGCCAGTGCCCGCCTCTTTGGTCGTGACGAACGACTCGAACGCGTGGTCGTGCACCTCGGGACTCACCCCAGGGCCGTTGTCCTCGACCCGCACCTCGCATCGATCCTCGCGGGGTGATCGACCGGAGATGCGAATACTCGGCGAGCCGATGTTGGCGACTGCCTCCACCGCATTGGTCAATAGGTTGTTGACGACCTGCTTGATCCGATCGCGCTCGGCGACCACCGTGCAGTCCAGATCCTCGAGGTCAATCTGAATCTCGATGCCCCGCGACTGTATCTCGGGGCGCCGTAGTTCGACGACCTCCGAGATGAGCTCACGTGCATCACAGGGAAACGCTTCGAGTTTGCGGGCGCGGGCCAGGTTGAGGAAGTCGTCGAGCAGCAAAGACAGCCGCTTGAGCTCGTCCATGACGATGCGCGTTCGTCGGTCGATCTTTTCCTGAATGACCGCATCTTCGATCCCGG
Organism: Myxococcota bacterium; assembly: GCA_039030295.1. Lineage (GTDB taxonomy): Bacteria > Myxococcota_A > Polyangia > Polyangiales > Houyiibacteriaceae > SG8-38. Next base: position 16,337 of record JBCCEK010000062.1, read on the forward strand.
CGGCGTTTCTTCGAAGGACGTCGAGCTGCAGCTTCGCTGCATTGAGGGGGTTGCGTACCTCGTGGGCGAGGCCGGCCGTGAGCCTCCCCATCTGTGCGAGTGATTCGGCTTCGGCCGTCTTCTTGAGCACGTAGTCCTCTCGGTAGGTCTCGAGCATGATCCCGAGCTCGATGTCGCAGATCTGATCGATCGCGCGATGCGTGGCGTGGGAGGCCTCCGGGCCTCCGTCCAACGCTCGGTGCAGCCCTTCGCGGACGCGGTTCATCGCGGCAAGCATGTAGCGCTGCTCGAGCCCCACTCTGACGTGAACCCTCCCGATCCTGGCGCGCTTCCTGAAGTACTTGTCGTCGTACGGACCGGTCACGAGCTGCTCGAGCCACTCACCCAGCGACACCCGCAGACGGTCGACCTGGGCCTCGTCCCGCAGGACCGCGCGGGCCCCGGGATCTCGGAGGATCGCCTCGTAAAACTCGGCCACGATGCGGCGGAAGTGGGTCCGCAACCGCGGGCCCGCCGAGATCAGTGCCTCCGCCGACGCGGTGTCGAAGCCGACATACGACCGGAGTTGGGTCAGCAGGGTTGCATCGGCCATCGTCTCCCGCGTTAGAGAGGAGTGGCGGGCAAGTCAAGGTCGCGCAGTCAGAGGCCCCAAACTGGCGGGAGCCGGACCCAACTGATCGGGCAAGGCGCATCGTGCGCCAGAATCTGCATCTCTTCAGGGATGACGCGCCCGTTCTCGCCCCGGAACTGGTCGCGAAGCAGGATCAAATCGGCGCGCGCGCGCCGTGCGACACTCAATACGAGGTCTGGCCAGTGTCCATCGTCCAGAAGCTCGGCAGTACACCGAACGCCAGTCGACGCACACCACTCCCGCTGCTTCTCGAGGAGCTGGCCCTCGTGTCTGAGCGCCGAGTGGAGCGGTGCGCCTCGCGACGCCCGTGAGGGCTCGAGCTCGCCGGGTTCGGACGCTCTCGCGCGTCGGCCCTGCCGGGTCGACACGAGCACGACCTCGCCCCCAGCTGGCTTTGCAACCGCCGCGGCGAGCTTGACGAGCGGGTAACTCGCCATCGTAAGGTCTGTAACGGTCAGCACCGTGGACGCCGTCATAGCCATCGGTCTTGGGACAACATGTGAGCAAAGAGCGTGCCAGCGACGGCACCCATCGCGAAGCGACTATCGACAGTGATAGCCGCCGAGCAACGCTTGCGCCACGCGTCAGCCTGGCGAAAATCATGCAGCCCGATCAACCGAACGCAGGCAGCCCGGTCTGGGCGCGCCCGAGAATCAGCGCGTGGATGTCATGCGTGCCCTCGTAGGTGTTGACTGTCTCGAGATTCATCACGTGCCGGATCACGTGATACTCGTCCGAGATTCCGTTGCCACCGTGGATGTCGCGGGCAGCCCGCGCGACGTCGAGTGCCTTGCCGCACGAGTTCCGCTTGAGGAGAGACACCAGCTCGGGCGCGCACCGCCCTTCGTCCATGAGTCGTCCCGCGCGTAGGCAACCTTGAAGCCCGAGGCCGATGTCGGTTTGCATGTCCGCGAGCTTTCGCTGAACGAGCTGCGTCGCCGCGATCGGCCTGCCGAATTGCTCTCGACTCAAGGCGTAGTCACGCGACGCGTGCCAGCAGAACTCGGCCGCGCCAAGAGCCCCCCAGGCAATGCCGTAGCGGGCCTTGGTCAGACAACCGAACGGTCCTCGAAGCCCTTTGACCTCAGGAAAGAGCTGATCGGTCGGTACGAAGACATCGTCCATCACGATCTGACCCGTGACCGATGCGCGCATGCTCATCTTGCCTTCGATGGTCGGCGCCGACAGGCCAGGCATACCCGCTTCGAGCACGAAGCCACGAATGGCATCGTCGACCTTGGCCCAAACGACGAACACGTCCGCGATTGGGGCGTTGGTGATCCACGTCTTGGTTCCATTGAGTTTGAAGCCGCCGTCGACAGGGACGGCTCGCGTCCTCATGCTCGCGGGGTCAGACCCGGAATCGGGCTCGGTGAGCCCGAAACATCCCACCGTTTGCCCCGAAGCGAGGCGCGGGAGGTACTTCTTTCGCTGCGCCTCGGTGCCATAGGTGAAGATCGGGAACATCACGAGCGACGACTGAACGCTCATCGCCGATCGATAGGCACTGTCGACCCGTTCGATCTCACGCGCGATGAGGCCGTACGACACGTGGTTGCTGCCGGCACAACCGTACTCCGCCGGGAGGGTGCAGCCGAGGAACCCGCGCTCGCCGAGCTCCGTCATGATGTCTCGATCGAAATGAGCCCGTCGGTTGGCATCGACGATGCGCGGCGCGAGGAACGCTTGCGCGTACTCGCGGGCGGCGCCACGGATCTGCTGTTCCTCGCCCGTCAGCGCTTCCTCGAGCCGGAACGGGTCGTTCCACGTGAATTTGGACGCCTTGGCCATGGTCGAACCCTACGCGAAATGGAGCGCGACACACCCCCTTTGTCACCGGCGTCGCCCGCGCAGGCAAGTGTGCCAAAAAAAGCTCCCAGGAATCTTCGCGAGCCGGGTTAGCATCGATGCTTGGCTCAGGAGCGACGTCATCGCGGACCGCATCCTCAAGACGCAGAGCTGTTCGACGTCGAACGGATCGAAACCCTACGAGCAGCGGTTGCGGACCTAAGCTGGTTGCGCACCCGTGGCTACGCGGATCCTTCGGCGATCAAACTGGTCGGCGACCGCTACCAGCTCCGGGCACGGCAGCGCACGGCTGTCGGTCGCTGCGCTTGTTCAGACCAAGCCAAAGCGCGACGGGCCGAAGCACGTTTGGCGGCCACTGCGGTCGGTGGCAGGAGGTTGGCCATCGACGGTCTCAACGTGCTCACGACGTTGGAAGTCGCGCTCGCCGGCGGTGTGCTTCTCTTGGGGCGAGACGGCTGCTTGCGTGACATGGCGAGCTTCCACGGAAACTACCGCCTGGTGCAGGAGACCGATCGCGCGGTCGAATTCCTCCTGCAGTCGCTCGACGACCTAGGCGTCGCCGAAGCGTTCGTTTACATCGATCGACCGGTATCGAACTCCGGACGATTGGCGCAGGTCATCCGCGAAGCATCGGTTCGGTTCGCGACGACGGTCGAGCCTATACTCTCGGACAAGGTCGACGCCACGCTGAAGTCTTACGACTCCGTCGTGGCCACCGCCGACAGCGCCATCCTCGACGCATCTGGGGCTTGGATGAACCTGGCGCATGACGTCATCGCAGCGCAGCGGGGCGAGCTCACGCCCCTTTGGTTGCTCGATCTCTCTCAGTGAATCGGCAGGTGACGATGGAGGAACCCGAGCGTGGTGTCGATCACCTGACGCCGGGCGGGATCGACGAGCGCGTCCATGTGTTCACACGAGAGCTCCACCACCTCGACGTGTGCGCATCGTTGGGCACGTTTGAGGATCGGTCCTGGCGGACAGACCTTGTCGCGTGAGGAGGGCATCACCAACGCCGGAGCTCGCAGTGCGCCGAGGGATCGCCCAGGTGCGTAGGTGAAGAAGTAGAGTGCAATCCGCGCCGCGGTCAGGAAGTCGAAACCCGACGGAACGATCGCCTGGTAGCCCGTATACGCATGGGGGGAAGTGAGGAGCCCGAGGTCTCCTGGAGGTGCGCTCAAGGGGACCAGGACTGGACGGCGGCGAAGTGCAGAGGCGACCAGGTCGAGCAAACCATGAGTCGCTAGCGTCAGAAGGTTGACCGGGCTCCACCAACGCATCGCCGCGAACGTCGAGCTCGTTCCGCTGAACATCGGGACCACGGCCACCACAGCGCTGATGTTTCCGTCCCGCGCCGCCGCCCTGACGGCGTGGCCTCCACCAAGAGAGAACCCCCACGTGGCCAAACGTTGAGGGTCGACGGAAGGCCGCGCTCGGACCCACGCGATCGCACTGGCCCAATCCTCGAGCTGACCGCGAAACGAGATCAACTGGCGAGGTTCCCCTTCGCTGGCGCCAAACGATCGGTAGTCAAAGACGAGGGTGCAGTAGCCCTCACGCGTCAATTCTTCGGCCACACGGCAGAGCCCGCTTTGTGCGGTGAGCCCCAGTCCATGCCCGAGGACGACGCACGGTCTGGCACCTTCACTGCCGGAGGGGCGCGAGAACCAACCACGGCAGCGAGTCCCGCCACTTTCGAACTCGATTTCCTCGCCTATTCGCACCGGCACTAAGACTCGGCGATTTGGATGCCGTCTTCAAGGTTTCCGCGGTTGGCGATGAGCTTTCGGAGGGCGATGATCTTGGGGGGCAGGTTGAACGCGACTGCGCCCACGAGCCTACCCGCACGTGCGTAGAGCGCGACAAACCTGTCCTCTCCCTCGGTCCCGCCCGTGACGAAAACCTCATCGGTCGATCGAGGGCGCCCAACCCCCTGGATCTTGATGTCGTACTGGTCTGACCAGAACATTGGCGCCGACTCAAACGGCTGGACCTCGCCTCGGTCCGTGGTGAGCACGCCGGCAACGTAGCGCGCCTGCTCGACCGCGTGCGTCCAATGCTCGACCCGCATGTGTTCTTCGAAGAGTGGATTGTACCAACTCGCGACATCGCCGATCGCATACACGCCAGGGACACTTGCCTCGCAGGTCGCATCACACCGAACGCCGTCCGCCAAGTCGAGACCGCTCCCCTCGAGCCAATCGACGGCGGGTTCCACCCCGACGCCAACGACCGCGACGTCGCA
>JBCCEK010000063.1:0-21008 GCA_039030295.1 Myxococcota bacterium
CGTGACGGGGTCGGCTTCTACACGAGCCGAATCCTGTCGCCGATGATGAACGAGGCGGCACACCTCGTTGCAGAGGGCGTCCCGATCGAGAAGATCGATGGAGCGATGCTCGACTGGGGCTTCCCGGTGGGTCCGATCAAGCTCACCGACGAAGTCGGGATCGACGTCGGATCCAAGGTCGGCAAGATCATGGTCGGGGCGTTCGGCGAACGGATGAGCGCACCAGACGGGATGCAGAAACTCATCGACGACGAGCGCTACGGGAGAAAGAACGGACGTGGCTTCTACAAGTACGGCGACAAGAAGAACAAGGGCGTAGACGAGTCGGTCTACGATGTGCTTGGCGTCACGCCCACAAACAAATCGGTCTCGAGCGAAGACATCGCCTGGCGTTGCGCGCTCCAGTTCGTCAACGAGGCTTGTCGATGCTTTGGTGAAGGGATCGTTCGAAGCGCGAGGGACGGCGACGTTGGGGCGGTGTTTGGCCTCGGCTTCCCTCCCTTCCGAGGTGGGCCCTTCCGATTCGTCGATCAGGTCGGCGCCAAAGAGGTGCTTGGCCGTCTCCGGGAGCTCGAGAAGCAGCTCGGTCCTCGGTTCTCACCGGCACCAGTCCTCGAGGAAATCGCCCGAAGCGGACAGACCTTCCACGGGGACGACCCAGTCCAGCCCGGCCAATCCGGTCCCGGTATCGGCGGGTCGGAGGCACGCGCGACTGCATAATTGCCGCGATCATGGGGTTATCGAGGCGGCCATTGCACAGGGTCGATCGACTCCCTAGAATGTCCCCCGAACGGGGAGCCTGGAATCATCGCGGGATGCCCCCCGTTGTCAGGTGAGTGCCGACCGGGCACGCCGTACCGACTCATGGGGATTGACCAACAGCCAGAAGCGCTCGAAACCGCAGCGAAATCGATCGCGGAGAACCGTCCACGACACCGCTCGGTGCTTGTCGTGGAAAGCGATCCCGATCTGCAGTGGCACCTGGCGCGGATGCTGACGGTCGACGGGAACCGCGTGGTCGGGACCAGTTCCGGCGACGGTGCACTGGCGGTGGTCGGTGAATGGCAAGCCGACCTCGCTCTCGTCGCTGCACACCTCCCCGGCATGAGTGGCCTCGAGGTGGCCAAGCGACTCCGAGCACATCAACCGGGGCTCGTTGTCATCTTGCTCGGCGAGCATGCCAGCGAACCGACGCCCAAAGCATCCACGCACATCAGCGCCCACCTGCCAAAGCCGTTTCGGTTCGACGCGCTGCGAGCACTGATCGAGTCGCTGCAACTTGCGCCGGCCCCGGCAGAGTAACCTGCTAGGCTCCGCGACCGTGCAACGGCTGCTGTCTAGCTTGTGTCTACTCCTGAGCGCTTCCTTGGTCGGCGGGGCCATCGCCCAGTCGAGGCCCGGCTTTATCGGAGTCGACGAGATCCGTCCAGGGATGAAAGGCTACGGGCTTACGGTCTTCCGTGGCACGGAGCCCGAACGCTTCGACGTCGAGGTGATCGACGTTCTCCGCAACTTTCGGCCTGCCCAGGATCTGATCTTGTTGCGGACCCCCCATCCCATCCTAGACCGCGCGCGGGGCGTCGCGGGGATGAGCGGAAGCCCGATTTTCTTGGACGGGCGCCTCGCCGGAGCGTACGCCTACGGCTGGCCGTACGGAACCGACCCGGTCGTGGGTGTCACGCCAATCTCGAACATGCTCGCTGAATTGGATCGGCCTGTTCGACCCGACATGTTCCCCGGTGCCAGGCCGCTCCCGGCCTTCAAAACACGCGCAAGACGCGTCGATCCGGTTGCCTCGAAAGACCGCTTCGCGGGTCTTCCTCCGTTCACCGGCGGCGATGTCGACGCCTTCTCGGTGCTCCGCGCGGCCGCTGACAAGCGCGCTGCTCAACGGGGGCCCGTCGGACTTCGTTCGGCCACGACGCCGATCATGCTCGGCGGGTTCTCGGATTCCATTGCGCGCATGTTGACCGACGAGCTCGCTCCCCTCGGCCTCGAGGCTACGCAAGCCGGCTCCAGCGGGTCGATGCGTGGCGGTCCCACCAAGTTCGAGAACGGCGGCGCGATCGCCGTGACGCTCGCGAGCGGTGATGTATCGATCACGGGAGTCGGCACCGTGACCTATATGGCACGTGGGAACCGAGCGCTCGCCTTTGGACACCCGATGCTCGACGCGGGCGCGACGGGGTTTCCGACAGCCACGGCCCGAGTGCTTCACGTGCTGGTGAGTGACTACCGCTCCTTCAAAATCGCCGAAGCGGCCCGGCCTCTCGGCACGTTGGTCCAAGACAGGCAAGCCGCCATCGTGGTCGACCCTGATATCGAAGCCGCGAGGATTCCGCTCCGCGTTCGAATCAAGGGCGCCACTGGGGCTCAGAAGACCGAATGGAATACCGACATCGTCAGCCACCGAGCGCTGACCCCCGGAATCGCCATGGCGGTGATCATGAACGCGCTCAAGTCGACCGCAAGCGATGTTGACGACGTCGCATTTCGAGCGAGGTCGACGGTGGGCGTCGAAGGCCACGGCGAGGTCCGGCTCGAAGAAGAGGGGTTCTCACCTGCTGGGGTCGCGAGCCCGATCGCGCTGTCCCAACTCGACATGTTCTGGGTTATGGAAGCTGCGTTCGCGAACCCTTTCGAGACCTCCCGGGTGAACGCGATCGATCTCGAGCTGGAGCTCGACTTCGACCGCGAGGTGCTGCAGATCGTCGACGCCTCGGTTCCGTTTGACGAAGTCGACCCCGGGCAAGAGGTGCCGATCTACGTGAAGTTGCGCCAAGTGGGACGCCCGGACACCACACGCGTGGTCAAGGTGAAGATCCCCCATGCAGCGGCCGGCCAACCGGTCAATCTCACCGTCGCGGGCGGGAACCAAGTCCCGGTGGAGCTCCCGCGGGCGAACTCACTCGACGAGTTGATTGCACAAGCAAGTGCCGGCTTCCCGGCAAACTCCATGGTCGTCTCATTGCAGCTCCCGAACCGGGGCCTTCAGTTTCAAGGACACGTCGTCGACTCCCTGCCCCCGTCGGCCCTCAACTCGCTACAGCTCGTCAGCACCTCTCAGGAAGGGCGACCCTTCGCAACACGCTCGCACACGGAGATCGAGATGCCGGAGGTCGTGGCCGGGAAGGTCAACCTTCGCTTGCAAGTTCGCGACGTATCTCGCGACGCGCTCCTCGGGAAGACGCAATGAAGACATCACGAACGACCCTGATGGTCGCGGTCACCGCGACCGTGATCGCATCGAGCGCCACCGTTGCGGCGGTCGGCACCCAGCACTTCAGACTCGACAGCGCCGAGTCCTTCTTCGGCGGAGAACTAGAGGGCACTGCGATTCACTCGGACGGCTCGGTCCGGGTGGGGGCCTCGACCGAACGAGCCGAGATCAAGGACGTACCCACGGCGTATAGCGTCGTGTCGCGCGGCGACGAAACGTACGTTGGGACTGGGACGAGCGGGGTCGTCTACCGGTACAAGAAGAGGAAGCTGACGAAGAAGTACGCCACCGGCGAGCTTCTCGTGGCTTCGCTCGCCTTCGGACGAGACGGTGCTCTCTATGCGGGCACCCTGCCGAACGGTCACATCTTTCGAATCGACCCGAAGACCGAGAAGATCACGCGGTTCTCGACACCAAAAGGGGCGAAGCACATCTGGGCCCTTTACTACGAGCCGAAGCGGGGTCGCCTGATCGCCGGGACGGGACCGGAGGGTACGATCTTCGAGATCGACTCGGATGGAGTCGCGAGGGTCCTTCACAAAGGCGACGCGTCGCATGTGATGTCACTGACGGGGGACCGTAAAGGCACGATCTTCGCCGGCACGAGCGACGACGCGCTGGTGCTGGAGATCTCCCCCAGTAACCAAGTGAAGGTCGTCCACGACTTCCCAGGGAACGAGATCACGTCAATCGACTACCTGGATGGTGAGCTCGCGGTGGCGGCCAACGAGTTCAAGATCAAGCCGGGAGGCCAGTTCAAGGGAGGCGGCGCCCCGGCTCGACCGAGCGCGAGGCCACCTGGAACACGGCCACGACCCGGCAAGGGCCAGCTCTGGCGCGTGGGCCGCGACGGCCGCCTCGAGCAGCTGATCGACAGCAAGCAGTCCCACTTCACCGTTGTCGAATGGGCCGAGGATGGGAGGCTCTACGCGGGCAGCGGCGCAGAGGGACATGTCCTGCAAGTCGAAACGGACGCGACTTACGCGATCTGGGCTGACGTCGAGGAACGGCAGGTCCTTGGGCTTTCGTTGAGGAGCGACGTGCCCTCGTTCGTCACGGGGGATGCCGCGGCGGTGTACTGGGTGAACCCAGGGCTCCCGAAGAAGCCCGTTTGGACGAGCCCGACCCTCGATTCGGGGTTTGCGTCGACGTGGGGGCGAATCACGTGGCGGGGCTCAGGCAAAATCGTGATTCAAACGCGGTCGGGGAACACTCAGGAGCCCGACGACACCTGGAGCCCGTGGTCGAAGAAGCTCAAGGCGCCAGCCAAGGTGCCGAGCCCACCCGCACGATTCGTGCAGATCCGCGCCCAGCTGCCCGCGGATCCCACGGCGGAGCTTCGTTCGGTCGACCTCTACTACCTTCCGCAGAACCAACGGCCACGGGTATCTGCCGTCCAGGTCGGCGCGAAGGCACCAAAGCCAGCCAAGGCGGGCCGAGGCGCACAGTCGTCCCCCCCGCCAGCAAGCAGTCTGGTGAAGCTAAGCTGGACCGTCGTGAATCCGGATCGGGACGCAGTCCGGTTCCGACTTTCGTATCGGCGCGAAGCGGGCGGCCCATGGCGTCCCATGTTCCTCGAAGACACGGTGCTCAACCAGCCGAAGTACACGTGGGATACCGAGAGCATCCCCGACGGATACTACCTGGTGAAGGTCGATGCCTCTGACGAGGAGGCGAACCCGGAGAACCTCGTGATGCACTCCGAGGTCGTGTCGCAGCCGATCCTGGTCGACAACCACCCGCCGCGGATCACCAAGCTCGCGTATCGGAATGGCAAAGTGCAAGGAGAGGCGACGGACGCCGTCGGACCGATCGCTCGGCTGCAAGCCTCGATCGACGCAGGCCCGTGGCGCGACATTTTTCCGAAGGACCTCCTGCTCGACAGCCCAGAAGAAGCCTTTGAGATGAAACTCACGGGCCTCGAAGGCAAGACCCACATCGTCGCGATCCGCGCTTACGACGCCGCCGGCAATCGAGTGACCGACGAGATCATTGCGAAGGTGAGGTAGCGCGCTCCTTCAAGCGCGGAGACGCGGACGAATCGCACTGGCCCGCGCCAAGACTCGCCGATCACTTGGAGAAGCCACCGACCTTCAGTCGATGCATCACGGCCAACTTCTGTCGCTCCTTGTAGCTGGCGTGACTTGCATCGCCTGCTTCGTTCGTTTGATCGGTCGCACGGTCGATCACCTGAAACTCGGCTTGCACGAAGATCACCTCTCCGAGACCTTCGGTCGCGGGCGGTGCCGCGTCGAGAATGCGTTGGGGGACACGAACCGGCACGTCGGCGGCGAAGTGCACCACCCGATAACTCGGCGCGGTGAACCGATTGTCGAGTGATGAAAGGCCATCCTCGATGTCGAGCGGCAACTGCAACTGCGGTACGAGCTCACTGAGGGTGGCGTCCTCCCCGCAGTACTCGTGGAACCGAAGAAGCGTGTTGGTCGACTGGCCGGGGATGATGAAGTTGAAGGGAACAACCGTACGCTGAAGAAAGTTGAGCACCGGAAACACGTCCTCGACGCTACGCGTGACGATCCGAAATCGAACCTTGTCGTAGATCTGTGCGGCGCTGACATCGGGCTTCGACAGCAGCTTCGTATAGAGAGAGTCTCGGTTCTTGCGCCCACCGATGAACTCGAGAATCGGGAAGTCGTTGGCGAGGGCCGCGCCCATGACCTGATAGACCTTGTGCTCCACGAGATGGAAGATCTCCTCGTCGGCGACCGGAAGAAGGAACATCAGCTCGCGGGCCTCGAGGTGGTGAATGATGTGCATCACCTTGAGGATGGCGCAGGCACAAACCTGCCGATGCCCCTTGGATGCGGCGAGCATCAAGAGGCCCACGAGGTCGCGCTTGGCCACGGGCTTCGGGACGGGGAAGTCGAAGTGGCGCCTCAGGTACTCAATCGCGGCCTTCTTGATGGCGTTGACTCGGGTCTGATCGCGCGCATCCTCGAGATCGATCTCCTGCGCGGCGACGAAGCTGCGCGCCTCGGACTCCTCGGTGAAGTTGACCCGGTGCCAGTCGACGACCGAGCCACCGCGCAAAAGGACCCGAATCCCCTCGAGATCGGCCAAGGTGAAGTCGCTGATCGTGCGGAGTTCGGGGCCCGCCACCTCTACGACCGATCCAACAAAATCGTCGCGACGAAGATCCCCAAGGTGACGAGCAGCACGACGCTATGAAGCGCAATTCCGCCGTGACAGCCGCTCATCGCCATCAGCGATGCGACCGCAACGCCCCTATCTAGCTTTCGTCCCCGCATCCTAGGCGCCGGATTGATACCAGCCCGGCCCCCGTGGCGCTAGCCGAACCAGACCGCGGATTGCTGCAGCCGTACATCTCGAATATCGTTGGCGAAACCGAATGACAGACTCGATCTTTCCAGCAGGTGCCGAGCCCATCCTGCCTGTACTCCCGCTTCGAAACTCCGTGCTGTTCCCAGCGACGGTCGTGCCGGTCAACGTCGGAAGGGCGCGGTCGGTCCGCCTGATCGAAGAGGCATGTGGCCGAGAGCGCCCTGCGATCGGCGTCGTCACGCAGCTCAAACCCGAGATCGAGGACCCCACGTTCGAACAGGTGTATCGGACCGGGACGATCGCGAGGGTCCTCAAGGTCATTCGGCTCAACTCCGGCCAGTACAGCGTCGTTCTTCAAGGGGTGAGCCGAATGCGAATCGAGGAGCCCCTCGGGCGTCACCCAACGATGCGCGCTCGGGTCCATCGCTACCACGAAGCGCCCGTCGTCGACGTCGAGATTGAGGCGTTGTCGGCTCACTTGAGAGAATCCGCCCGGACGCTCTTGACAGAGCTCCCCACCGCGTCGCGGGAGTCGCTCCACATCCTCGACAACGTTCGCGAGCCCGGCGCGCTCGCAGACCTGATCGAATCGAACCTCCCGGTCCCGAACGAATCGAAGCAAGAAGTCCTCGAGACGCTCGACGTGCGCGAACGGATTCGCAAGGTGCTCGATCAGGTGCAGCGGCAAAACGAGGTCATCCGAGTCAAGGAAGAGATCTCGACCATGGTCGAGGAAGAGATGTCGAGTTCGCAGCGGGAGTACCTCCTTCGGCAACAGATCAAGACGATCCGACGGGAGCTCGGGGAGACCGACGTCGACGAAGACGATATCGAGAACCTGAGAGAGCGAATCGCACTAAGTGGGCTTCACACGGAAGCCGAGCAATCGGCCAAGCGTGAGCTTCGGCGCATGAGCAACATGAACGCGGCGAGCAGCGAGTACCAGGTCGCGAGAACCTACGTCGAGTGGCTGGCCGACCTTCCTTGGCGGAAGACAACCCCGGATCGGCTCGACGTGACGCAAGCTCGTGCCGTGCTCGACGAAGACCACTACGGACTCGAAAAGCCCAAGAAGCGCATCGTCGAGTACGTCGCGGTCCGAAAGCTTCGCCGCGATGGGCGTGCACCGATCCTCTGCTTCGTGGGGCCACCAGGCGTCGGCAAGACCTCGCTGGCGAGGTCGATCGCACGCGCGGCAGGTCGACAGTTTGTGCGTGTCTCACTCGGCGGTGTCTACGACGAGGCCGAGATCCGAGGCCACCGGAGGACCTATGTAGGGGCCTTCCCCGGCCGCATCATCTCAGGTCTCAAGAAAGCCGGCTCGAACAATCCGGTGATGATTCTCGATGAGATCGACAAGCTCGGCCGGGACCAGCGAGGCGACCCCTCGAGTGCATTGCTCGAAGTACTCGATCCCGAGCAAAACCATCAGTTCACCGACCACTACATCGACGCTCCGTTCGACCTGAGCAAGATCATGTTCATCGCGACGGCGAACCAGCGAAGCACGATCCCAGGCCCACTTCTCGACCGGATGGAAGTGATCGAGATCCCGGGGTACACGCCTCGCGAAAAGCAAGCGATCGCTCGAGACTTCTTGATCCCGCGCCAGCTTCACGAACATGGCCTCTCGATCGAGCGCCTCGACTTCTCCGACGAAGCCATCGACATGATGGTCGAGTCCTACACGCACGAGGCGGGAGTGCGAAAGCTCGAGCAGCAAGCGGCGGCGGTGTGCCGAGCTGTGGCGGTTCGGCTCGCAAACGGCGAGGACGTTTCGATCATGGCGGACCCGCCATTCATCGAGAGCGTCCTCGGCGCCGCGAAAGGCGGCCGCCAGAAGCCCGAGCGTTCTGCACGCCCCGGGGTAGCGACGGGGCTCGCTTGGACCCCGTCCGGCGGCGACCTTCTGTTCGTCGAAGCCACCCAGATGCCGGGGACCGGGAAGCTTCACCTCACCGGCAACATGGGCGACGTCCTGAAAGAGTCTGCGGCGGCGGCCTTTACCTTCATTCGCGCGCGCGCGGACGCACTTGGGCTTGCTGAGGATTTCGTCAGCCACACCGACATCCACGTGCACCTTCCAGCAGGCTCGACACCCAAGGATGGCGCGTCGGCCGGGGTTCCGCTGTACGTGGCGCTGGCCTCACTGCTGACCGACATCAAGGTGCGGCCTGATGTTGCGATGAGCGGTGAGATCACGCTTCGAGGCAACGTTCTCAAGGTCGGTGGCGTCAAGGAAAAGTGCCTCGCCGCGCACCGCGCCGGGGTCACGCGAATCCTCCTGCCGAAACGGAACGAACCCGACCTCGAAGAGGTCCCGGAAGAGGTGCGCGAGGGCGTCGAGATCTGTCTGGTGTCGCGAGTCGACGAAATACTCAGCCTCGTCACCGCCCCGGAGCCGGCTCCGGCGCCAGCAGCCGCCGAATAGGCCGTGACGACGCTTCTCACGTTCTGGGTTTCCATCGCGGTCTCCCTCATCACGGGTGTCGCGCTCTCGCTGAACCCTTTGCTCGGCGTGCACGGTGTGGAGAGTGCGCTCGCGCTAGGGGTGGTCCTGCCCCCATTCGTGGCCGCGACCGCCGCCAGCTACCAAAGCCGCTTCGGCAAGCATCGGGGCATCGACCTCGTCTTCCGTACGGTCGGGGCCGCGCTCCTGGTCTGGTCCTTGCCGGTGGCCGTCCTCGCGCTGAACGCCCTGCGTATTCGGCAGTGTGCACCCGGGGAGGGGCTCGCCTTCATGGTCCTGGGGCCAGCGATGGGGTGCGCCCTCGCCGCAGTCGTCGGGGTCTGGGTGGCAGCGCTCCTTCGCGGTTCCCGAGCGGCCCCTTGGATCGCCGGGCTGATCCCGGTAGGCGCCGCGACCTTGGGCCTATGGGCGTTCTACGCGACCCCGACCGTCTACGTGTTCGGAGCGTTCGCGGGGTACTTCCCCGGGGCGATCTACGACGACCTCGTTCCGGTGCCAGGGCGGTATCTCACCTATCGAGCCGTGTCCCTGTTGGCGCTGGTGGCGTTGTCGGTGTTGTTCGACGCGGTCTGGGACCCGGCATCCGAGCTGCTCCAGTGGAGACGCGGGACTGGGCGCCGTCTCGGCACCGTCCTCGTGGCCGGTGCCATGTTGGGATGCGTGATCGTAGCCTACGTGCTCGGGGACTCCCTCGGACATTCGATCAGCGAAGAGCACCTCAGCGAAGTCCTCGGGAAGCGAGAAGCCGGCAATTATTGCGTGGTCCATATGCCACGGGAGACGCCCCCAGAGGACGCAGCACGTCTCGTCGAGGAATGCGACTTCCAAGTCGCGCGCACGCGCAGCCTGCTTGGGATCGAATCGCCCGATCCGGTCACCGCGTACTTCTTCCGGAACCGAGACGAGAAGAAGAACCTGATCGGGGTCGGACGGACTCTGATCGCGAAGCCGTGGCGGAACGAAGTGTATCTTCAAGCGGCCGGATGGCCGCACCGGTCGCTCGGCCACGAGGTCGCCCATGCGGTGCTTCGAGATGCGGGCCGCGGCCCGTTCGCTGTCGCGGGAAGCCTCGGTGGCCTGATCCCGAACCCGGGGATCATCGAAGGCTCTGCGGTCGCCCTTGCGTGGGATGTGCGCGACGACCTCGACCCGGACCAGTGGGCCCGCATCCTCTTGGACCGCAACGAGCTTCCCCCGGCGGGCGAACTGTTGAGCTTGCGATTCAGCACTTTTCCCGCGACCCGCGCATACATGGCGGCGGGCTCCGTGGTTCGGTTCCTGATGGCGGAGCGGGGCGTCGACGCGTTTGTCGACACCTATCGCGAGGGGCGCGTGCCTGAGGTCGAAGCACTCGACGAAGGGTGGCGCGCTTACCTCGCCTCAGTCGAAGTCACCGACCACGAACGAGGGATCGCCGAGGTCGCGCTCGCGCGTCCAAGTCTGTTCACCGCGGTGTGCCCGCATCGGTTGGCAAAGCTCCGTGCAGAACTGGGAGCGGATACGGCGTCGCGGGACGATGCCCGAACCCTCGAAACGTGTCGCGCGATCCTCGAGATCGACGAGAACGAGGCGAGCGCCCACGCGGCTCTTGTCGGTGCGTTGGCGAGAAGCGGAGATGACGAAGCCGCTCGAGCCGCGCTCGAGAGCCTCCGCGAGGCGATGAGCGCACCGAAGCCGATCGTCGCCGCCGCCCTCGAGCAGTACGCCGACGCCAGCTGGGCCACTGGGGACCGCGAGTACGCCGCACAGCTCTACGACGAACTGCTCGAGATCCCGCGGACCGACGGGTCCGCTCGCCAAAGTGAGGTCAAGAGGATCGGGCTCTCGTCGGCCGAGCGCGAACGGGATCTGATCTACGAGATGCTGGTCGAACGACCTTCAGGTCCGGTGGCGGTCCACGTGGGCCGGGCGCTTGGCGAGCTCCGACAGGATGGGCTTGGCCCCTACCTCGAAGCGCGCCAGTTGATGCACCAAGGTCGTTTCGCGCTTGCGATTCCCCTCCTTCGTGACGCCAGTGATCGAGGGCTACCCACCGAGCGGCTCACGCGCGAGCTTCACCGCATGGAGGGCATCGCCTACTTCGTCGAGGGGATGTACGACGAGTCCCAGAACGCCTGGGAGGCGCGAGCTGAGGTGAGCGCCGCCACCGCTGCGGAGGCCGAGCGCTGGCTAGAGAGGATCGAGTTCGCGCGAACGGGGAAAGTCAGTCCGACTTGGCCAAGTCCATCGTCGGCTCCCCGAGCTGGCCCTTGATATGCGCCGCAATCGAACAGTCCGCGGCTACGATGGGGTCCCCCTTTGCACGCGCACTGTCGGTCTTCGGGCCAATCTTGCTGAGCACCGTGATCAGCTTGCCGTGATTCTCGGTGCGCGAGCGCAAGACGAGTCGGTCTTCTGGGAGGTCCCAGAGAAACACGTCGACTGGGTCTCGAAGCCGATCCTGCCCCTGCACGACCAGTAGCAAGAAATAGTCTGCTGGAACGCGGGCCGCGATGTCGGGGAGCTCTCGCTCGATCGCGCGCGTCAGCTGCTCTTCACGTACACTGAGACGCATCATGTCGTTGGTGTCCTCGGCGCCGGCAAGCCACTTGGACGTCAGGACTTCCGGGACGTCGGCTAGCGATGCGACCGGAATCAACGTGAGGCCCAAGCAGGCGCCGATGGCGTCAGCGTCCTCTGCGTCGATCGCCACCTGGAGCGACTCCTCGGAGCCGAGGTCGGTCGCGCGAACGCGAAGATAGGCGACCTTTTGCTCGTGGAGCGCCGAAACGGGAACCGGCGCGTCCACCTTTCGGTGGGCGGCCCCTGCCTTCGCGGACATCGTCTTCTCGACGAGGTCGGTGCGGGTGCCGTCGAGGAGCTCGAGCGTCGGCGCGACCTCGGACGCGTGCTGGGTGTACATCCGCTCTCGGAGCGCGTCTGCGCGCACCTTCTGCCGCCAGAAGTAGCCCCCCACGACAAGGACCACCGCCAAAAGCAGAAAACCGATACGCTTCCAGGGCAACCCCGGTCGGTATCGGTTCTTGCGAACGCCGTCGAACTCGGCGGGCGTCAGCTCATCAGACTCCATGAAGCGGAGACTATCAGAGCGCTTACTGCTCGGCTTGGTTCACGGCAAAGCTGACGTTGCCGTAGCCGGCTGCCGCTGCTGAGAACATGACCTTCTTGACGACTCGGAAGTCGATATTGCGGTCGGCTTGAACGATGACCTGCCCGGCGAATGGCTCCGACGGGTGGATCGTCTCCCACTTACGCTTCTCCGCCTCGAGCCCCTGGATGAGAGGCTCGATCCGATCGACCTGCGCGGTCGCTCCAAGCGTCTGCGTATCGGCGACACGCGTACCATCGAGCGTGATGACCCGATCATCGACCGCCACGATGGGCGAGATTTCGATCTGTGCCGTATTTGATGCGGCGGGCATCGTGATGGTCGGCTGCTGCGCGACCAGTTCGCCCGATGCGGAAAACGACATCAGAAGGAAGATCACGAGCACGATGAGAAAGTCGATGAACGGAATCAGCGGGATCTGGTGATCCACTGATTTTCGCCCATGACCCGCGACCCGATTGCGAACGAATCGCAGCGGGATGTGGTGAAGAAGTTCTGGTTGTGGCCTTTGAATCGCCATGCCTTAGCCCCCGAACGCTGCCCCGTCGGCCATCGACAGGGTTGTGAACCCGGCCGCTGACGCGACGTCCATCGCTACGATGACGTCCTCGTATCGAACGCCGTCCTCTGGCGCGACGATGAGGTCCTCGCGCTTGTCCCAAGCCTGCTTCCACTGGGCAAGCTTGGCTTTGAGCTCGTCGACATCGAACTCACGTTCGTTCGATACCACGCGCTTCTTGATGTCGATGCTCTCTCCAGCCGACGAACCCAGCACGTACCCGGCATTGCGGACCTGGAGAATGAGCTTCACCTGTTCATCTTCGGGCGGGGCATCTTCGGTCGAAGCCTGCCCCGGAACTTGCTGGTTGGCGTTCATCGCAGCGAGCTGGTTCCAAACCGCGGTCGCCAGCAGGAACATCACGCAGCAAAGCAGGAGGTCGATGAACGGAATCAGGGGGATTTCCTGATTGACCGCTTTCTTCCCAGAGCCGCCCCCACCTGTTTCGATCGATGCCACTTGGTCGCTCCCCTTGCCTTACTCGGCGGGCATGTTTTGGAGGTCGACCTTGGAGCGGTTCCCGACAACCAGGTTGAGCACCTGGACCGTGGCCGCGTTGATGTCGTCGATGATCTTCTGCGTCTTGCCGTTCAAGATGCCGAGCATCAGAAGGGCAAACACGGCGGTCATGAGACCGAACGCGGTGCAGTTCATCGCTTCCTCGATGCCCTTCGCGAGGCCGGTTGCCTTGCTTGCAGCGTCAGCCTTAGCCACCTCACCGAACGCGGTGATCAGACCGACGACCGTGCCGAAGAGACCACAGAGCATGCCAACGTTCGCCAACAAGCCGAGGTACGGCGTGCGGCGCTCGATCGCGGGTAGCTCTTTGAGTGCGGCTTCATCCATCGCCGCCTGAACTTCTGCGTCGGGCCGGTTCACCTTGAGCAACCCCTGCTTCACGATACGCGCGAGCGGGTTGTGCTCAGCGGAACAAACCTTGATGGCGCCGGCGACGTCGCCCGCGGTGATACACTTCTGCATCTTCGCGATGAACTCATCCTTGTCGATCGACGACTTGTAGAGATACATCGCGCGCTCGACGGTGAAGCCGATCGCGACCACGAGACAAACGAGGATCAGCCACATCGCCCATCCGCCTGCTTCAAAGTGATATGCCAGTTTGGCCATTTTTCTACTGCCTCCTGCGAACTTTACTCTGACAGTGTTATCCGGACCCCGAGTGAGTACGGTGCAATCCCCACCACTGTCTTCTTTCTAAAACTCGCTGTTCCCCCCAGAACAGTAAGCATTCCCACGGTTTGCTTACTACATAGGGATGATAACGGTTGGATCGAGCAAGTCAATATCGTGCCTGGTTCAGCTCCTTAGAAACCCCCACCGGCCCGAGCTTGGGTGCGAAGAAAGGAAAAAGCTGCAGTCGCGTTGACAATGTCGCGGGGCGTGGGGTAGCGTGCCCGTCGACAAGGGGTTTGCCCCGACAGTCGTAATGATTTCAACGGATTCCGAGTGCTGGGTCCGAGTTTCAGCAGGGCTGTAGGGGAGTGAAGATCAGGGGCAACTCGCCGGAATCACGGCGAGGCGGAGGGAGCCGCAAGAATGCATGAAATCTGGGAGGCACTGTATGAGGGTGCTCCGTTTTCGTTCATCAATCTCGGTGTTTTGGCTTTCGGCGTGGGCGTGATCATCGACCGCGCCTGGTACATCCGGATGAATTACAGCGTCGACGCACACGAATTCATGAACCGGATTCGAAAGCTGGTGCAGGCGGGGAACATCGACCGAGCGATTCGGCAGTGCGAAGCCAAGGCCGTCCCGCTTCTCGAAGTCGTTCGCTCGGGCCTCACGCAAGTGAACCGGGGTGAGGAAGCCGTCATCGCATCGATGGAAGAAAAGATGTCCGAAGTGATCCCCGCGCTCGAGAAGCGAACGGGCTCGCTGTGGACACTGGCCAACATCGCAACTCTGATCGGGCTGCTCGGAACGATCAGCGGTCTCATTCGCGCGTTCAAGGCGGTCGGGACCATCGACGACCCTTCGCAGAAAACCGCGCTTCTTTCCGCAGGTATCGCAGAGGCGATGTGGAACACCTTCCTCGGGCTTCTCATCGCTGTGATCTTCATGGTCGCTCACCTGGTGCTGCACGGCCTCACCAAGCGGCACAAGCACGAGATGGAGAAGGTCACGATGCAGCTCGAGAACCTTCTCACCCTGCGTCGTCAAGGCGGCTAGTCGGGGCTCGCGATGCCCGCACGACTCACCCCGCGCCAACGAGCCTACGTCCGAAAGCGCATCCGGATTCCGGACCCGGATCCGTCCGAGCTCGACGAAGAGCTCAACATCGTGCCGTTCCTCGACATCGTCGTGAACATCGTGATGTTCCTCTTGATGACCCTCACGACCATCGCGTTCTTCTCTCAAGTGGAAGCAGCCCTCCCGCAGTATCGCGCGGGCGGGGTCGGGAGCCGCGCCAATCAGAACGAGGCCCTCAACCTCAACGTCACGGTCACACGCGCCGGGATCATCGTGTCCGGGTCGGGGGGCAAGCTCGCGCGCGGGTGCGCGACGACCGCCTCGGGCAAAGTCCTGACTGTCCCCGCGAACATGAACGGCGAGCACGATTGGATCGGTCTCACCAACTGCGTGGCTCAGGTGAAGCAGCAGTTCGAGGACGAGACACGGGTGACGCTGAGCGCAGACCCCGAGGTCCCGTACGAGCACCTGGTTGCCGCGATGGACGCTGTGCGCGGTGACCCCGACAAGCTCCTCTTTCCAGACGTCCTCCTGTCGGCGGGAATCCGATGAGCAACGACGACAAGAACCTGAGCGACGCACCCATCCGACCGTCTCTGGCACCTCCGGTGGCCGAAGAGCCGGTGTCGATGGCGTACGTCAATCGTGTGATCCGCGCCAAACTGCGGCGCCGAGGCGAGCAAGAGCACTTCGGACTCAACATCTACCCGATGATGGACATGCTCACGATCCTCCTCGTGTACATGATGGCGATCTTCGCGACCTCGTCCGCGGCGGCGGTCCAAGAGAGCGAAGAGCTCCGGATTCCGTACTCCACCTCGAAGGTTGAACTCGACGACGCCCTCGGGGTCCAGATCTCGAGAAGCGAGGTGGTCGTCGATGGCAAATCCGTCCTCGAACTCCGAAACGGCATCGTCGACCCGAGCCTCAAGCAGGGAGGTTCGAGCGGGTTTCTGATCACCCCCCTCTACAAAGCTCTGAGCGACATCCGTGACCGCAAGAAGCGAACGGCGCAGCGCTACGAGAACCAACCCTTCGTCGGCAACGTGCAAATCATCGCCGACAAACGCACCCCGTACCGCACACTGAGCGAGGTCATCTACACCCTCGGTCAAACCGAGTTCAACAACCTCCGCTTCGTCGTCAACAAGAAGTCCCAGTAGGGGGTCACTCCGCCCCCCCAAAACGCCAGCGATCACCACCCCTTCCCGATCGCACCGCGAAAACCCAATCCCGCCGCCGCAGATGAACCACCCGATGAATCGCCCGTCCCGGCGGGCGGGGCGCTTCAGGTCGTCCCGGGCGAAACGCTCCTAGATGATCCGCGAGCAGGACCACCGCTGCCGGCGTTGGCCACGACTTGGGCGACTACAGGACTGTGCAGGTGAGGTCGACGACCCGCAGGTCGACCTTCAGGAACGAGTCTTGGTCATAGGCCATGCCCGCGAGATTGATGCGGATCCGGTCGAGGTTGGCTTCGACCCGGTCCTCGGACATCTCCATGTTGCTGGGCGCCGCGTCGACGGTCGCCGCGGCGACCGCCGGATCCCCGCAGGCCCGCCGGATAGCCAGTTCGAATCCGTCGAATCCGCCCGAGGGAAAGTCTCCGGGTGCCTCGACGTTCTGAAAGTCCAAGATCACGCTGCCGTCGACCAGGAACACATCTATGGCCGGGCTGGGGCTTCCGTCGCAAGGCGCATCCAGCGCCGCGACGTCTTCGCTGACGAACTCAATGTGGTCACCGACCTCGGCGTCGATTCCGATGCGACTGAGTGGGACGCATCGATCGGAAAGCCGAAAGAGCGCGACCGTCATTCCGGTCAGTTGAGCGCTGTCCAGGTGAGCGAGGTCATCCACCTCGTCGGTGTCTGGGGAGAAGCCCTCACCCGGGTCTCCGCAGCCCAAAGCAAGGGCAGCGAGGAGTCCGACGAGGAGAATGCGAGTTACGGATGCACGAGTTTGTTCCATGGGTGCGAGTCAATGCAGCTCGCATGCCAGTCGCGTGTGCCTCCGTTTTCCGTTGCAGTCTTCGAGATCGCGTCGGGTCACGCATGGGAGAACGACCTAGGCACGTCGTTTGTCGACGGATGGTCGTCGCTTGGTGCAGCGCCGTCGAGCCGCGTCTTACGCCTTGCCTAGGAGGCTTATCTGCGGCGACGGGATTGGGTTTTCGCGGTGCGATCGGGAAGGGGTGGTGATCGCTGGCGTTTTGAGGGGGCGGAGTGACCCCCTACTGGCAGTCGCGACGTCGCAGTCATGGGAACCGAACGAAAGCCTGCCAGCAACCGCGGATCGGCAAGGTCGGCAAGAGTGAGACATTGGGGCTTTCCGCCTAGACCGCGTGTTATCGCAGTTCGAGGACCGACTACGCCGCAGAAGGCGCGGCCGCTGCAGTCGCCCCGAGACACCGCATCTGAATGACGAGCTGCGCCTGGGTCTTCACGCCGAGTTTCCGCATCGCGGAGCGCAACGAAGTCGACACGAGCGTGGGGCTCAAACCGAGACGGTAACCGACGATCTTGCCGCTTTCTCCGAGGGCAGCGTAGGTCGCAACTTGGTGCTCACGCGCCGAGAGCGCGCGAGGATCCCGCGATCGCGGCGCGTTCGGCCGAACCAACACGTACCGCCGGCCACCATGGTCGAACCAGTCGAGCATCGACCACTGGCCGTCGAGGAGACCCTCCTTGGCAATCGCCGCAAGGCTCGGAACATTGGACACGGACGCACTCCGCTGTCCGTGAACAGCGACCTCGCGAATTCTACGAACACGTTCGGTCACCTCGATCTCGTCGGTGACTTCGGGCTCCGCCAGGCCAAGCCCACGCCGCACGCGATACCCCGCGGCCACGTGAGAGGCCAACACCCGCCACTTGGCGACGTCGTGACGACTCATCTCGACCGGCGACGCGCAAGGCGCATAGAAGACGATGCCACGTGACTCTTCGTCGAGAGCCCAAACTTCGACCACATCCTGGCAACCAAAGTGATCCGCGATCGTCCGGTGGATGGGCTCGTCCTCGGCATCGGCGAGCCGTGTCCTCACACCGTGCCGCCGTCGGTCGGCCTTCGCGCCAAGCGCGATCGCCTCTACCTGCTCAGCGATGCTCGAGAGGCACGCGTCCCAAGCTTCGTCACCGCGATGCGCGGACATTGGCTCAACCGACGGGCCTGACTCCTCCCGAGTGAGCACGATTGCCGCGCAACCATGACCAAAGTCGAGGAGCGGCTGTACGTTCTCGAGAAGGTGCTGAAGCCATTCACGGGGTTTCCGCTCGAGGTCGTAGGCGGCTTCGACCAGCACCACGGCGGGGTTCGGGAATCGGGGCATGACAAGACAAGCAGCACGTGCCGTGCCAGCGCGGACGAAGACGAAAACCCGAATGAATCTAAGCGTTCCTTGCGAAGGCGGTGACTGGAGGTCGTCGAGAAACGACGTGCGCACGTCGTTTCGAGGCGACGCGCAGGGGTCATGCGGGCGTTTCCCATGTGATCCGCACCATCCGCAAGGTAGGCACGCTTGTTGCTCATGACCCATTCCGAAAGGCAAGAGGTCATGGAACTCCGACGCAACACCATCTCGATTCTGGCAAGCTCGCTCCTTCTGCTCGCGCAAACCGGCTGCGGCGACGGAGGCTTCGACGAAGACGACCCCACGATCGAGCCGCAGGGTCAAAGCGAACCGGAGAACGTTGAAACGGCTGCCGACGCGGACGCGGACGGTGTTCCCAACGCCATAGACCCGACGCCCCTCGGATCGAGTGATAACCGAATCAAGAGCGTTCACACGGGCGGCTCGGCCAAGGTCGTCGCGATTACGGCCAGGGACGGAGACAACGAAGCCCGGCATCTGGTGCAAGGTCAGGACCTCGAAGCTGGATGCCTCGACTACTATGAGCCGCAGGCCGCACTCTGCGACGATGACGACAACCTCGCCTACAGCGAGCGCGCCAACTCCTTTGCGGGGCCGAGCTGGCGCAACCACGGAAGCGACGTGTGGGGTGTCATCGTGATCGATGCTTGTTCGGACGGCGAATGCGAGGCGGTCGACTTCAACGAAGCCCGCGTGTTCCAGACGTACGGTTACAGCAAGGTGACAGACCTTCGGCTCTTCGTGCACCCGCATCGAGGCGGCGAACCCCCGGCTTGGGATGACGCGGCCTGGGAAGTCGCGGTCGACGGCGAGGAAATCGGCGAAGGCAACGATGCGTTTGGCGACGGTTCGATGGTCGGCGACCCGACCGTTTTCGTGACGGGAGCCCAGGTGACTCGCTACATTCGCGTCGAGGTCGCCAACGACGGCTCACACGGTGGCGACACGGGCTCGATCGACTTCCGCGCCATCAAGCTGTTCTCCGCGTCGGTCCCGAAGAGCGACCCCAAGACGCGTCGAGTGTTCGTCACCAGCGGCACCTACGACGGAAACCTCGGCGGAATCACGGGGGCAGACGACGAATGCCAGAGCCTCGCCGACGCCTCCCTTCGCGTGAGTGGCGCGTTCAAGGCATGGATTCCCGACGCGAACACCGGCACGGGCCGGCTCGAGCGAAGCGACGCGACCTACGTCCGGCTCGATGGGGCCGTCGTGAGTCATGGTTTCCAAGCCCTCGCGAACCCACAGGCACCCATCGACATCGACCAGCGTCTGAACCGCGTGCCCGCCAGCAAGGTGTGGACCGGTGAGGGCTGTGAGGGCTTCAGCTCCACATCAGGCATGGCCGGGGTGAGCTCCACCGTGGTCGGCTTCGACGTGAAGTCGATGGAATCCTGCGCCCTTGGGGGCAAGCGGATGTACTGCGTGGAGCAGCAATAACGCGATGTGGCGCCCGGCTCGCGTTGACCTCTTTCCCCTGCGGTCGCGGGCCGGGCGCGATCGCCTCCACGGAGGCGCCCGTATTGTCGCTCCCGTCCAGGGTATCGTATGCTTCCGATGATGGCGGTGGCTCCCGGAGCCGGTCCGAGTCTCCGGGGCTCGGAGTTTGGTCCGTACAAGATCGTGAGGCGCTTGGGCGTCGGCGGGATGGCCGAAACGTTCGAAGCTGTCCGCACCGGTGACGAAGGGTTCTCTCAGCGCGTGTGTCTCAAGCTGGCGCTGCCGTTCCTCCGCGAGGACGACGCCTTCGTGAAGCTGTTCCAGCGCGAGGCTCGACTCGCGGCCAAGCTGCGGCACAGCAACATCGTCGGCATCCTCGACTACGGCAGCGTCGAGGGTACCCCATACATGGCGCTCGAGCTCGTAGATGGGGTCGACCTCCTGGCCGTCATCGAAAACAAGGAGAAGCTCCGCTTCGAGCACGTGACCCTGCTGGCCATCGAACTCGCCAAAGGCTTGAGCCACGCGCACGACCCCCCATCTTCGGCCGGCCTCGACGACAGCAGCACCGGCCTTCAGGGCATCGTCCACCGAGACATCTCCCCATCCAACGTGATGCTGAGCCAACAGGGCGAGGTCCTCTTGACCGACTTCGGGGTCGCCAAAGCGATGTCGGGCGCCTCGAGGCATCAGAGCGCCGTGAAAGGGAAGATCCCCTACATGTCTCCGGAGCAGCTTCGCAACGAACCAGTAGACGGACGATCGGACTTGTTCTCCCTGGGCATTGTGCTCTACGAGGCGCTCAGTGGGAGCCGCCCATTCGATGGCGGGAACGACCCGGCCACCATTCTTCGCATCCTGAAGGGCGACCATGCCCCGCTGTGGCAGCTCGCTCGGGAGGCCCCCAAGGAGTTCTGCGACGTGGTGGACGGGCTCCTCGCCCCTGACCGCGACGAGCGACCGACCACCGCGTCGGAGCTGATTTCCCAACTCGACGCCTTCGCGCCGTCGCCGCGCGCGCAACAAGAGTTGGGCGCACTCGTGGGAGAGCTCCGCCGGGACTCGATCGCCCGCCAGGACGCCCTGGACTCGCAAGCGCCGACCGCCCATCACGCCGGCATCGAAAGCGGCGTGGTCCAAAGCCGCGTGGGCACCGAGCCCGGCGCCGACTTGGCCGACGGCCTCGTACCCACCGACCCTTCTCTGGAACCGAACGAGCTCGTCGACGGCGAAGAGCGGCCCGAGGGGGTGCACGTCAACGTCTCGGCGATCCTGGCCGTGGCCATCGTCGCTGCAATGCTGGTCGGCATCTTCCTGTTCGCGGCA